>PAJK01000118.1 GCA_002706025.1 Oceanospirillaceae bacterium | reverse complement strand
TTATCTGTTATGATGTTGGTCGCTAAAAATGCGGGAATAGCTCAGTTGGTAGAGCACGACCTTGCCAAGGTCGGGGTCGCGAGTTCGAATCTCGTTTCCCGCTCCAAATTTTAAAACCCAGCCTACGGCTGGGTTTTTTCGTTTTCGGCGGTCAACTTGTTTGTTCCCCACGTCCATGTGGGGAATCCTGCGGATTCGCTGCGCTCACACAAAAACATTCCCGATGTTTTTGTCCCGCTCCAAATTCGAAAAGCCGATTCAGAAATGAGTCGGCTTTTTTATTGCCTGTTTGTAGTCAGCGCGAACCTGAGGGTCGCGATCGGGCGCCGACCGCAGGGTGCCTGCCAGATTAATCATGTGTCTCATTCCAGATTAGAAAAGTCAGTATTCTGAGTGTCTTCGTCCCCAATCGAAATTCGGGGTGCATATACAGAATGACCAATTCTTGTTGTTCAGACTTATGTAACTGTCGTGTTGATCGCTGAGTTCTTTATGTTTATTGAAATACTTTGCCGCGTAATATCAATAATGAAGGGATTGAGTTATTAGTGAGTATATTAACACTACAACAAAAGACGCAATCAGACTGGTCCTTTCCACTGATTGTTTGTGGACTTTTCCATCAGTATTCTTCAAACATTCTGGCAGCTGTTCAGTAGTTCTGATGGCGCCTTATATGTTCTGAAGTTTGATTATGCCTTTGCTGTTAGCTGTTCTGGTTTACCGTGTGAGCCCGGCTTCGTTCGGTGCATTTTACCCATAGGCAGGAGCTTATTTAATATATTTCTACTGTGCAGGATGCTGAATATGAAAATCACAAAATCAATAAAATACACGTTTCTGGTACTCATTAATGTGACTCTGATCGTACCGTTTGTATCGGCAGCAGAATATGACATACCACATGAATTTGAGGCTGGTACCCCGGCACTTGCTTCTGAAGTGAATGAAAATTTTTCACAGGCTAAGTCTGCTATTGATGACAACTCTCAAGCCATTGAGAACCTGACGACCGCTCCTTGGCCTGTTAAACAAGCCCATTCATATAACAATTCTTCTCAATTATTTTACGATGGAGATTATCATTTACTGGATATAGGCGGAACGCTGACTAATACTGATCTTGAAATTAGTTTGGATTACACCAGTGATATTGTTGTTCAGTTTATGGCTGAGTGTGCAGTATATGCATCAGATGAAATGACCTATATTGATCTGGATATTCTTGTGGATGGCGTATCCATTCCACCTACGAATTCAGATAATGCTCTTTGCACATCTGATGGTTCCCATTCCGGTAATTGGACTAGTGTTGCGGCTCTAGGTATTGCTGCAGGTATGACTTCAGATGTTCATACAGTTCAGGCCCGGGTAAGGTTTTTTGATTACGAAACCGGAGAGTCAGCACGTCTGGATGATATCGCGGTTGTTGTTACCGCTACAGCAAAGCCTGTGTCACTTTCGGGAGGGATTACAGATGAACCTCTTTAAAGTAGTAAAGTTATCTAATCTGCTGGCGTTCCCGTTATTGATTGTTCTGCTTAGTGCATGCGGCGGAGAAAGTGGTCGTTCGCCAGCAGATAATAGTGCTCCGGACTTGATTGAACCTGCGCCGAACCTTCAGCAGACAAGTCTGAATTGGGATAACGATGAATGGACCAATCATAACTGGCAATAGGGGAAATACCAGTGCTGACAGCATTGGCTATTTCCCTTGCGTTCTTATCACCAATCCGCGCTGGTTAAAAAACAACCTTCTCGAACTGTGGTGGGATCTGTCTTACCTTCGTAATAACTCCCCTGTATACCTCACTGTTTGATAGTGCTCAGCCGGCATAAGGGCGTTGTTGATGTGCTGGTCAGGCGTATAATGGACCGGCTCAGCTCAGGTGTTGACAGGATTTTGGGATGATCTGTTAACGGTGATGGCTGGCGCATCTAATTTATCTGATGAAATGGAGTCAAACAGCGATGGTCAGCATTAATCTGGTAGGCGGAGAGAAGGGTGGTATTGGTAAATCCGTCCTGTCCAGGGTTCTGGTTCAATACCATATCGATAAGAATATTCCTTTTAAGGCGTTCGATGGTGATCTCTCCCATGGCGCACTGATGCGTTATTACGGTGAATTCGCAGAAGCCGTTGATATCCGTGAGTACGAAAGTGCTGACCGCATTGTAGAGCAGGCGGTTGAGTCTGGTCTTAATGTTGTCGTTGATTTGCCTGCTCAGGCTTCCACTGCAATTGATCGCTGGGTAATGGACAGTGGTCTGACAGAATTCGGTGAAGAACTGGGTGTTAAGCTGACCCTGTGGCATGTGATGGACGACGGCACAGACTCTGTTCGTCTGCTGGATCGTGCGCTCAGCGTGTACGGTGACAGTCTGGATTACGTGTTGGTTAAGAATCACGGCCGCGGCAGTGATTTCTCATACTTTGATGCGTCGGAAGCAAAAGAAAAGGCGCTGGAATACGGTGCCCGTATTATCGACTTCCCGGAATTACACGCCGCTTCCATGCGCAAAATCGACCGTGTTGGTGCGAGCCTGTGGGCTGCTGCCAATAATAAAGACGAAGCGGTTGGGCCAACCCTGGGTATGCTGGAGCGTCAGCGTGTTCGTGTATGGCTGAGCAATGCGTATAAATTACTGGATCAGGTATTTGCCGGCGAGTGATCTGAACTCAGATTTGTCTCAGAGCGGGCTTCTGAAGCCCGCTTAAAAGCCCGCTCCGTAGCCCAAACGGTGGTCCACAGAGGGCGAACCTGTACCAGGTTTACTTTCTGATCTGTCCTGAAGCAGCATGCATTCCGACGCTGCTCATAAAATAACAGCCTTCAGGCACTTTCGGCGTACGCTTTGCCCAACAGCAGATTGGTGCGCAGGGGAGTAACATCGGTAGCGGCTTCCATCAGTTCGTGATACCAGAAGCTGTCCACTACATCGCCCACGCAGACCACGCCAATAATGCGATTGTTTTGCAGCACCAGCTTTTTGTAAATCCCCATTTCAATGTCCGACATGCGCAGAATTTCGATACCTGCTTCAGTGTCTTCCTCGTCAATATCAAAGCGCCCGATACTGTGCATATCCAGCCCGGAAACTTTGAGTTTGGTCAGATGTGTACGCTCGCGATAGGGTTGTTTCTCCAGCTCGTCATGCAACGCTTTATCGCTGGTGAAACGCAGAGTCAGTTTTTTTGCCAATACTCTTGCCTGATCCCAGATCGGAGCGACCAGACCATAGGTATTTTTTTCGTATTCACAGCATTCGCCCAGCGCAAAAATATAAGGATCTGATGTGGTCATGTGTGCATTGACGACAACGCCGCGGTTGCAATCGATGCCGGCCAGCTCACCGGGTTCTTTATTTGGGGTGATACCGGTGGCGAATACAATCAGGTCGGTATGCAGGGTTTGCTGGTGGCTGTCCGCCTCGATAATGATCTTATGAACCTGGTTGTTTTCTTTGATCAGCTCAACCGGGCTGGTGGCGGTTCTTACATCAACGCCACGGTGGTTCAATTCTGCGTAAAGAATATCGGCGGCTGCACCGTCCAGCTGGCGGTTCATCAGCACCGTGTTACGGTGAATCAGCGTGGTTTTTACACCGCGGGACTGTAACCCTGTAGCGGCTTCAACACCCAGAAGACCGGCACCAATAACCGTCACATGCTGCATGCTGTGCAGTCTGCTTTCCATGGCGTCGACATCTGACATGGTACGGAAGCCGATAACGTTTTCAGCGTCACTGCCGGTGACTGGCGGAATAAAAGAGCGCGAGCCTGTGGCGATAATCAACGCGTCATAAGAGAATTGAATATCGTTACTGAAGACGATTTTTTTAACCCGGTCGACGGCAGTAACCGGCGTTGACAGGTGAATTGTTGTTCTGTGCTGCAGATACCAGTCAGCATCATGTGGGGTAATATCCGCCAGAGTGGTTTCTTTCGCCAGCAGCGGCGACAGCATAATACGGTTGTAGTGAGCAATTGCTTCGTCACTGAGGATGTGCACCTCAGAAAAAGGATGATCAGTTCCTAATTCTTCCAATACCCGGTTAGCGGCCATGCCATTACCGATAATAATCAGGGTTTGATTCTTTTTCATGGCTGAAGTCTTCAGTGTCAAATCAATTAAAAACAGGGGAATAGTCTGGCTATTCCCCTGTGCTCAGTCTGATGATTGTGCTTGTTTAAGCAGCGCTATCAGAACTTAGCTTGACCCCATACCCACACTTTGTCGGTATCGGATTCGTTGTCGCCAGCAGAATAGCCTGCGTATTTCAGACCGATGCTGAAGTTGTCATCGATTTTCTTGGCGGCCAGGAAGTCGATTTCAGAACCTTTGTCTGCACTGCCTTCATCGGCAGAGAAGTCATGGTAGAAACCAACCAGTTTTACACCTGCAACATTACCGGCAACTTTCAGGTAGGTGTCAGACAGACCATCTGCCGGAGTGCCCAGGAATTTGTCGGCCCAGCCGTTGAAGGCATGCTTGGTAGCGAATGGTGTATTGAAACCGAATTCACCGTCATCGCTGCCCAGTGTTTCGTTACCCAGTGCCAGAGTTACACCGGAAACAACCACGCCAGCTTCCAGCGCGTAGTAGAGCGCATCATGCTCAACGCCACCGGCATCCTGATTCTGAGTAGCCAGTTCTGCGCGGTAGGTAACTGTGGTATCGCCCGCTGCAGTTTTACCGGTAAAGCTTGCGCCATAAGTGTTCAGGGTGAAGTCAGTGTCGTCCATGTCAGCCAGGTATGCGTAAGCAACCAGTTTGCCAGCAGCCAGACCTGTGTAAGCTGCGTTCAGGGCATGTGCTGACAGATCGGTGGAGTTGAACAGAATGTCGTTCACCTGGTCGATGTAAGCATAAGCCAGAGCAACATCATCCATTTTGTAGGTGAACAGAGCTGCATCATAAGTCTGTTCATTCTGGCGCCAGCCGACGTTACCAATGAAGCGGGCATTGTCGAGGATGATGCGCTGGCGACCAACAACGGCACCAAAGTTATCCTTGCTGTAAGACACCTGGAAACGGTTGATTTCAGTGTTTTCAGGATCAGCGACCACGTCGTAGTCAGCATCTTCGATGCGGTATTCGTCTACGATGGCGCGAACATCTTCCAGTTCAGCCAGAACTTTAAACCCTGCCATTGAAGGCGTTTCATAACCCACGCGGGAGCGCAGGGTCAGAGCTGTTGCGGAGTCGGTGGCATCGTCTGTGTCGTTAGTTTCGTAACGCAGACGGAAATCTGCCAGCAGGTCTCCTTTTTTCACGGTTTCGACAAATGCATTTTCAGCAACCGCTACCTGGCTCAGTGCCAGACCCAATGATACAGCTAAAAGGGTTTTTGTAGTTTTCATGGCTCTCTCCTTCGTTTGAAGCCGTTGTAATAATTTTCATAGCCGGTGGGCGCCGGCTAATCAGTTTTTATGCAATTTTTTTTTCCGGTTCTTGTGCAGGCTCTATGGCAGGAGCTGCGACCGGTTCAGGCTTTTTTGTCGCATTGGCTTGTGGAGCAGATGAAGTGGTGGAGTCCACTTTCTTTTGTTTTTCGTAAAGGAAACTTAATACAGCGGCGCGGTAGTGGTTGTACGCCGGATCATCCGCTAACTCGAGGCGGTTGCGCGGACGCTCCAGATTCACATCCAGAATTTCACCGATGGTGGCAGCCGGGCCGTTCGTCATCATCACAATGCGGTCAGACAGCAGTACTGCTTCGTCCACGTCGTGGGTAATCATGATGACGGTGTTGTTCAGGTCTTTCTGAATTTCCATCAGCGAGTCCTGCAGGTGAGCACGGGTCAGGGCATCGAGTGCGCCGAAAGGCTCGTCCATTAACAGAACGTATGGTTCCATCGCCAGCGCGCGGGCAATACCGACACGCTGCTTCATACCACCGGAAATTTCGTCCGGACGTTTGTGCATAGCGTGGGTCATATGTACCAGGCCCAGGTTGTGTTCAATCCATTCCTTCATTTCGGCTTTGGATTTTTTGCCTTTAAATACCTGCTTTACGGCCAGCTCGACGTTTTCATAAGCGCTCAGCCATGGCAGCAGAGAGTGGTTCTGAAACACCACTGCGCGCTCAGGGCCGGGTTCGTTTACTTCTTTACCGTTCAGAACCACGCCGCCTTCAGTGGCCTGCAGCAGACCAGCAACGATATTCAGTACGGTGGATTTACCACAGCCGGAGTGACCGATCAGGGAAACAAATTCACCCTGTTGAATTTTCAGATTCACATCGCGTAGTGCACGGAAAGAACCTTTTGGAGTGTTGAACTCGATGCCAGCACCGGTAATTTCAAGCATTTTATTCATGACAATATCCTTTTAATTAACGCAGAGTGGCTGATTTGTCCCAGGACACATAACGCTGAATCATCAGCATGATGCGGTCGAGGAGGAAACCGATTAAACCAATGGTGATCACTGCCACCATGATGCGGCCGAGCGAATCAGAAGAACCGTTCTGGAATTCATCCCATACAAACTTACCGAGGCCCGGGTTCTGCGCCAGCATTTCAGCGGCGATCAGTACCATCCAGGCAATGCTCAGCGACAGGCGCAGACCGGTGAACATCATAGGTACAGAAGAAGGCAGTACGATTTTAATCACATGAGTCATGTAGCTCAGTCGCAGTACCTGGCTGACGTTTTTTAAATCCTGAGAAATGGACGCCACGCCTACAGCGGTATTAATAACGGTTGGCCACAGACAACACAGCATTACCGTAATCATGGAAGTCACAAAAGATTTCGGCACCATAGGGTCGTCGGTAACGTACAGAGCACTTACCACCATGGTCACCAGCGGCAGCCAGGCCAGTGGCGATACCGGTTTGAAAATCTGGATAATCGGGTTAAACGCCGAATAAAGGTTTGAACTCAGACCAATCACAATGCCCAGTGGCACTGCAATAAGAGAAGCCAGGAAGAAACCACTCAGCACGGTTACCAGTGATGTACCGATCTGGTCAACGTAAGTAGGCTTACCGGTGTATGGACGGATTTTTGGAACATAATCCGGATCTTTCGCCACACGATCAGCATTGCGTTTTTCCTGACGTTCGTAGAAAGCTTCCGCTTTCTCACGTTCAGTGACGTGTTCGTTCATCAGGTTTTTGCTTTGTGTAACCACATCGGCTGGGCCAGGGAACTGACCCAGTGATGTATTAATATTGCTGGCTGCTGCATGCCAGATCATCAGAAATACGAGAATACCGGCCAGTGGTAAACCCAGTGTTTTTAAAATTATCTGGATATTTTGACCGACGTTCTCACCTTTCGCAATTTTTACGACAGTTTCAAGCCAGGGCATGTTAGACAGAGCAATAGTCATGGTGTAACTCCTGTTGGCTGCCGTGCAGAGTGTGCTCCGGCAGCCGGGTTTTCATACGTTTTTCAATTGGTGTGTAACCGAAGGGAATCAGATTTTATCTGCGCCTTTCAGACCAATTTTAAATTTCTTCAGGTAATCATTTGGCTTGGTGCCATCGTAAGTGATGCCATCAATAAAGCCTTTCTGAGGTGCTTTAAAGCCAGTTTCGGTGGCGAAATCCGGGAAGTCTTTCGCATCCAGTTTGCCTTCGGCAATCAGTTCTTTAGCAGCAGCTGCGTAGATGTCCGGACGGTAAACTTTCTTCGCAGTTTCCATGAACCAGTCGTCAGATTTCTCGTCAGCAATCTGACCCCAGCGACGCATCTGAGTCAGGTACCAGATTGCATCAGAGTAGTAAGGGTAGGTTGCGTTGTAGCGGAAGAATACGTTGAAGTCAGGCACTTCGCGTTTATCGCCTTTTTCGTATTCAAAGGTACCGGTCATGGAGTTAGCGATAACGTCGTAGTCGGCGCCAACGTATTGTGGTTTAGACAGAATCTTCACAGCTTCAGGGCGGTTAGCGTTGTTGTTCGCATCCAGCCATTCCGCTGCACGGATCATAGCTTTAACCACTTTTTTGTGGGTGATCGGGTATTTGTCAGCCCATTCTTTGCTTACGCCGAATACTTTTTCCGGGTTGTCTTTCCAGATTTCGTAGTCGGTAATAACCGGTACACCAATACCTTTAAATACTGCCTGCTGGTTCCATGGTTCGCCTACGCAGTAACCGTAAATAGTGCCGGCTTCCAGAGTGGCTGGCATTTGTGGTGGCGGCGTAACAGAGAGCAGGGCGTCGGCATTAATCTGACCGGAAGAATCGCCTTTGTGTGGTGCGTAGTAACCTGGGTTAATACCACCGGCTGCCAGCCAGTAACGCAGTTCATAGTTGTGAGTAGAAACCGGGAAAACCATACCCATGTTGAATGGCTTACCTTCTGATTTGTACTTATCAACAACTGGTTTGAGGTAATCGGCTTTAATCGGGTGAACCGGCTTGCCATCAGCATCTTTTGGAATGTTTGGCTTCATCTGATCCCAGATATCGTTGGAAACAGTGATGCCGTTACCGTTCAGGTCCATGCTGAACGCGGTGATGATGTGCGCCTGGGTACCGAAACCAATGGTTGCACCCAGAGGCTGGCCTGCCAGCATGTGAGCACCATCCAGCTGACCGTCGATTACGCGGTCGAGCAGAACTTTCCAGTTCGCCTGTGCTTCCAGGGTGACGTACAGACCTTCGTCTTCAAAAAAGCCTTTTTCGTAGGCAACGGCCAGCGGTGCCATATCGGTCAGTTTAATAAAGCCGAATTTCAGTTCTTCTTTTTCTGCATATTCTTCTGCAGATACAGAAGGCAGACCCAGTGTGGCTGCACCCGCTGCCAGTACGAGGGCGCTTTTGATAAAAGCGCGGCGGATGGTGTTCAGTCCAGTCATTCCATTACCCCTTTTTTGAGCACAAAAAAAAGGCGCCACGACGTAATAACGTCGAAGCGCCTTTGCTTAAATAAAATGTTAGTGGAAATCGTTGGCCGCCATTGGCCGGAATTTCCTGACTGAGCACTGCTTAGCGATTAGCGTGCCAGTTTCTCCTGGGGGTGGGTATGTGTATGTTTTATCGAGGTTTTTAGGTGGTGCTGCCGCTTTTTGCCAGTCTGGAAAGCATGAGCGATCACATGCCTTTTATCCAAAAACGTGCATCAGATCGTGCCACTGCGCTGTCGTTGTGCATCGTTTCGTGGCCGATGGCGACAGAATAAGGTCTGCTTTGACGGCATGAATCCTGATAACAAGCGCAGCAGTGTTTGAATTTTGTGCGGAAAGCGCTTACTTTGACCATTCCGGGTAAACAACAGGGAAACGGATGCCAGTTACCCAGATCGCCAACCAAAAGCCGGGAGTTGTCGGGGTCGACCCATCTTTACGGCCAGTGATGCGGGTGTTAACGATCCCACTGGTTCTTTTTTGTCTTATCCTTTTATCTGTTACGACCGTACTATTTAATCTGCTGCAGAACTACACTGTGGCGCAGCGTGCCGAAACCTCTCTCGCCGATCTTGAATACCGTATGTGGCGGGCCATAGAAAGCCATCGTGAAACACTGATCTCTATCGAAAAACTGGTATCCGAGCAGGCGGAGCTGAAAGCTATGCTGATGGCGCGTGACCGGCGTGGATTGCTGATCGCGTTGCAACCTTATTACCACGACCTGAATCAAAGGCTTGGCGTCTCCCATTTTTATCTTCATGACCCTGATATGGTTAATGTCGTCCGTTTACACTGGCCCGAGCGTTATGGTGATCAGATTCAGCGCCAGACAGCCTTGGATGCGCATCTGCTCGGTGAGACCGTAACGGGTATGGAATTGGGTGGGATGGGCACCTACACATTACGGGTAGTGACGCCGGTCCGGCATCAGGGAGAGGTACTCGGGTATGTGGAACTCGGTACTGAGGTGGAGGACATTGCTGCCCGTGCGACAGTCGGTGAGCAGGTACGTTGGGTCGCTTTTATTTATAAAAAACTGATCGCTGAAACCGACTGGCAAGCTGGCGCCGACATGCTCAACCGGCAATACGACTGGCACACTTTTTAGAAGGTGGTGGCCATCAATCAGTCCGATGAAGTGCCAGGCAGATGGTTGGCGTTTCTGCAAAAAATGCCGGATGGTTATCAGGGTAACCTGCCGGATTATGATGACCGCAGCTGGTATGCTGGCACGGTGAGCTTCCCGGATATCCGCGGCGATCGGGTGGGCTATCTGCAGTTTTTTGTTGATGTCTCGTCACACCGTAATCAGGTCGCCAGCAGCGCGTACATTCTGTATGCCGGTGTTGTCGCAATTATTCTCGCTGCAGCTGCCTTTCTGTTTGTGATTCTGCGCCGCGCTGACAGCAATATTTCAACGCGTCTGAATCATCTTCATTACCTGGCCTATACCGATCCGCTGACCATGCTGGCGAACCGTAAGCTGTTTGCTGACCGGTTAATGTCCTCGTTAAAAATGGCAGCAGATAATGACCGCATGCTGGCGGTTTTATTTCTCGATCTTGACGACTTTAAAAGTGTTAACGACAGCCTCGGACATTCTGCCGGCGATGAATTACTGCGTCAGGTGACACGTCGACTGAATGCCTGTATCCGCGATGGAGACACTCTGGCCCGGCAGGGCGGCGATGAGTTTGCTCTGGTGCTGCCCAATGTTGATTCGACAGAGCAGGTCGCGGCAATGGCAAAATCCATCATTCAGGCACTGAAGCATGCGGTGATTATTAATGGTCGGGAAGTATCGACCGGAGTCAGTATCGGTATCAGTCTTTTTCCGCAAAACGGTACGACGCCGGAGGAGCTGATGCGCAATGCCGATGCGGCTATGTATATGGCCAAGGCCTCCGGCAAGAATTGTTTTTCCTTCTATACCAGCGATCTGACTGTTTCCGCCATCCAGAAAATTACTTTGCTGTCTGAGCTGAAACGGGCGCTCAGTCAGGGCAATATCACGCTGGATTATCAGCCGATTATTCATGGGCAGAACGGTAAATACAGCGGATTTGAAGCTCTGGCGCGCTGGCATCATCCGGTACAGGGTTATATTTCTCCGCGTACCTTCGTTGATCTGGCGGAGGAGTGTGGCCTGATTAATGAACTTGGCGCTTATCTGATTACTGAGGTCTGCCGGCAGATTCATCATTGGCTGATTCAGGGGTTTGATCCGGGTTACGTGTCGATCAACCTTTCCGTTGCGCAGATCGAGAACGAGGATTTTGGCGAATTTATAAGCAGCCAGTTAACACACTATTCGGTGCCAGCCGATATGATCGCGCTGGAAATTACTGAGAGTGCGCTGATGAAAAATAAAGACTGCACGGTCGCTAAACTGACCAGTCTGGGCAAGCTGGGGATGTCGATCTGGATTGATGATTTCGGCACCGGCTATTCATCACTGGCGTATCTGAAGCAGTTGCCGGTGGATCTGGTCAAAATTGATGCCTCGTTCGTGCAGGATATTCCGTATAATCCGGATGACCTTGCCATAGTACGGGCGATTATCGGCATGGCGCGGGCGCTCAACCTAGAGGTGCTGGCCGAAGGGGTTGAATCCGCCGAGCAGGCGGCCTGCCTCAATGAGCTTGGCTGTCATTACCTGCAGTGCTACTTCTTCAGCCGGCCACTGGTGTCGAAGGATGTGGTGACAGCCGTGGGCAGCAGGGAGTCTGAGTCGATTTAGCGTCCGGGCAGGACTGCCCTGGATGTGTTGCTGTTTCAGTGAGCGTGCGCAGCAAAGGCCTTAAGCAGAGCAGGGGCATAACCTCTGTTTGGTCGTCTGACGGTGAAAAGACATACCTGAGCGGGCAATAAGGTCTTTAGTCCGGCGCCGGATTCTGGGAAAATAACGGCCTTTCTGGCCATTCCTGCCGGTCTGGCGTCAGCATCTGAGGTTATCCGTGAATTCGCAAGCTCCCCATCTGTTTTCTTACTATCCCTACTGGGCTGAATGCTTCGGCACTGCGCCGTTTTTGCCCATGTCGCGCGAGGAAATGGATGTGCTTGGCTGGGACAGCTGTGATGTGATCATCATCAGTGGCGACGCCTATGTGGATCATCCGAGCTTTGGTATGGCGGTGCTGGGCCGTTTGCTGGAATCCCAGGGCTTTCGCGTGGGTATCATCGCTCAGCCGGACTGGAACAACCCTGACGACTTTATGAAGCTGGGTAAGCCGAATCTGTATTTCGGTATCACCGCCGGCAACATGGACTCGCTGATCAACAAATACACCGCGGATCTGAAAGTCCGTTCTGATGATGCCTACACCCCTCATGGTGAGCCAGGTAAGCGCCCGGACCGTGCGGTGATCGTTTATTCGCAGAAATGCCGTGAAGCCTACAAAGACGTACCGATTGTGATTGGCGGTATTGAAGCCAGTCTGCGCCGTATCGCCCAGTACGATTACTGGAGCGATCAGGTACGCCGCTCGGTACTGATTGATTCCGGCGCTGATATTCTGCTGTACGGTAACGCCGAACGGGCTTTGGTTGAGCTGACCCATGCCATGAGTCAGGGCCGTACTTTGGACGATATGAAAGACCTGCGCGGTACCACCATTGTGCGTGATGCCACGCCAACAGGCTGGACGGAGATCGACTCCAGCCGTATCGACTGGCCGGGGCACATCGATCAGCTGCCTAACCCGTATGAAATGAAAGAGAGCAACAGCGAGAGCTGTGCCTCTGACAACGGCGGCAGCGCCGACGATGATGTTATGCCGGTAAAAATTATTCCTTTACCGCTGCAGCGCAAAGTCGATCACGACCCGGAAAAAACCTGCATTCGCCTGCCATCGTTCGAGAAAGTCCGTAACGACAGCGCACTGTACGCCCACGCCTCACGGGTGCTGCATCAGGAATCCAATCCGTACAACGCCCGTCCGCTGGTGCAGAAGCACGGCAATCAGGAAATCTGGGTGAATCCACCGCCGATTCCGCTGGAAACCGACGAAATGGATTCCGTATTCGGCTTTGCCTATCAGCGTGTGCCGCACCTAAGCTACGGCGATGCGAAAATCCCGGCGTACGAGATGATCCGTTTTTCTGTGAATATTATGCGCGGCTGTTTTGGTGGCTGTACTTTCTGCTCAATTACCGAGCACGAAGGGCGCATTATTCAGAGCCGTTCGCAGGAATCCGTACTGCACGAAATTGAAGAGATCCGCGACAAAGTACCGGGCTTTACCGGCACCATTTCCGATCTCGGTGGCCCGACGGCCAACATGTACCACCTGACCTGTAAGAGCGAAACAATTCTGAAGAATTGCCGCCGACTGTCCTGTGTGTACCCGACCATCTGTAAAAACCTGAACACCAGTCACAAAGCCACCACTGAGCTTTATCGGGCGGCGCGTAAACTTCCGGGTATTAAGCGCATCGCCATTGCTTCCGGTCTGCGTTATGACCTGGCGGTCGAAGATCCGGAATATGTACGTGAACTGGTAACTCACCATGTGGGTGGTCTGCTGAAAATTGCACCGGAACATACCGAACAGAATGTGCTGACCAAAATGATGAAGCCGGGCATGGGTACCTATGACCGCTTCAAGCATATGTTCGACAAATTCTCGAAAGAAGCGGGCAAAGAACAGTATCTGATTCCGTACTTTATTGCCGCCCATCCGGGCTCTGAAAATAAAGACATGATGAATCTGGCGCTGTGGCTGAAAGAACACAAAATGCGCGTGGACCAGGTGCAGACCTTCTACCCATCGCCGATGTCGCTGGCCACAGCAATGTACCATTCGGAGCGCGATCCGCTGCACCGTATGAGCTACAAGTCGAAGAAAATGGCCGTGCCACGGGATCTGAAAACGCGCCGTATTCAGAAAGCCTTCCTGCGCTACCACGACCCGAAAAACTGGGACATGCTGCGCGAAGAACTCACCGCCATGGGCCGCACCGACCTGATCGGTAAAGGCCCACATGCGCTGATTCCGGCGGCAGATGCACCATCCAAACGCCATCAGCGCCCGGGCTTTAAGCCAAAGGGCACAGCCGCTGGCGGCAAACCGGGTGCTAAAGCGAATGCCAGTGCCAAAGCGGCTGGCAGCGCAAAACCTGCTGCACGTTCTACGGCTAAACCGACTGCAGGGCGCAAGCCTAAAGGCCGTACGCCGCGCTGAGCTACTGCCTAGCGTCTGAGCTGGCCTGCAAGGGCCAGCTATTATCCTTCCGACGAACAATGTTCTGAACGACACCTGATCTGACGATCAACTGTTGAGTCTTTTGACAATCCAGGTGTATTCTCTGCCTCAGTGGCTGCATATCTTCAGCCGCAGACAGGCAGGGAACGCCGGTCTCATATCTGATCTGTTTCCTTCCTGCGCGCTAACACCTGTAAAAAGCGCACCTGTAAAAAGCGCACCTGTAAAAGCGCACTTTTAAAAACGCGGTTTTAAATACCAGGTTCTGAAAGAGCCACGTTTAAACTGAGCTCTGCTTTCATTCTCTGAGGGCGGGCCTCTGGTTGTATTTTCTATGGACAACGCTTTGTCCATTGCCAGTCCTGTTGTGCAATAAGGAAGGGCGGTAGCGTGTCTGAAGTCAGTCTGCTGTGTGCAGGTAAATGTTTGCCTAAAAATCCGTCGTGCTGAGTGTAATCCGCAGGGTATTGAGAGCTTCGCCTGAAATTAGTTTGAATAGAATGGCTGTCACCTTGAGAGCGGACGATCAGAGTGAAATCAGGGAATGAAGAGTGGTGTCGGAGCGAGTGTGCGGGGAATAAACTGTTATGAGCAAGCCCATGGAAACCATCACAATTAAAGTTAGGCTTAAAGGAGTTTTAATTTCTCTCTTTTACTCAGTTCCTTTGGGTTGGCTTGTTTGGTTTATATTAAGTAACGTTCAAGAAATAGAAAGCGGTCTGGTGCCAAAGGCGTTTGGTGTTTTAATAGTACTTGTTTTCTCCTTCTTGGGGTACATATCACCTGCTGGTTTTATCAAATCCGCATTATTATTTCTAAAGATATGGGGAATAGGGGTTGCAATTAATTCATTGTTTTGGTGGTAAATGTGGGAGTTCATAACAAAGTGTTCCTGTTGAGATTTTAACCGTGGGAACTACTGGGACATATATAGACGCTCCCTCGGTGTCAAGGCACAACTAGCCCGTGGCACCTTCTATGCCCATCCATTTCCTGTTTTTCATCAGTATTCTCGTTGATAAATCGGTGGTTGTTCTGACATATATCCGGCTTCTGATCGGGATCTGTATTCCCGCAGCCCTGATGAGATCCGAACCCTGCCACCTTTAACACCCACTCGATCTGACTCATGTCGATCGTGTCCAAGCCAGGTTCTGGCAGGGCCGGAGCACCCCGTTTATTTCATCAACTTACGAACACCTGATGAGATAATTACCTACTATGCTGGTTTGAATCCTTCTTCCCTGGTAAGCACGCACCAGATAATTCTCGCCAGTTTGTGCGCAACAGCAACAACACCTTTTTGAAGGCCGCGTCGCACGATGATTTCATTTATCCATTTTGCAAGCTTTGAGTCACTTTCTTTAACAGCCCATCTCACAGTATGTCGTGCTGCCTGGACCAGTAGCTTCCGCAAATACTGATCGCCACGCTTGGTTATTCCGCCCATGACCGACTTATTGCCACTTGCTGATTGACGTGGCGTAAGTCCTGTCCATGCAGCAAAATCCCGAGCATTTTTGAATACTTCTGCTTTTCCTACAGTACTGGTAATAGCTGTAGCTATGTGAGCACCAATGCCAGGGATCTGCATGAGGCGCTGACTATGAGGGTTCTTGTCACTATGACTTTTCAAAACCTTATTAATCTTATCAATGCGCTTTGTCTGATAGTCATACTCAACGATGGATGACTCTAGCTCAGATAGAAGGCTCCCTGACAGAGACGAATCTCTGATGATCTCTCGCACACCTTTAATGATGGCATTGATTCCAACCGGGAAAATATGGCCATAATCAGCAAGCAGCCCCCGAAGTTGATTGCATAAAGAGGTCCTGTTTGCAACAAGCCTTTCACGCATTCTGTGGAGACACTGAATATCCTGTTGATATTCAGCCTTTATTGGAACAAACCGGATGTTAGGTCGAAGTGATGCTTCATAAATCGCCAATGCATCATTCTTGTCATTTTTGTTTCCACGAACGAAAGGTGTTACATGCTGCGCCGGGATTAACAGAACTTCGTGGCCGGCCTTCTCGAAATATCGGCCCCAATAGTGTGAGGAGTAACAAGCCTCCATGACAATACGGGATCTTTCTCTGTTAGCCATGAAGTCCTGGAACCTGGTTCTGTTCAACCTTAGGCTTTTAATCGATTTTCCCTGATTTGAGATAACGCAAAGTTGAAATACAGATTTTGCAAGATCGATAGCGATAGTATTAAACTCTGTCATGTGGACGCTCCTCGTTTTTAAGTTTTAGTTCGCATTAAAACTTTAGCGCTTTTGACGCTGGTGATGAATGGGGAGCGTCCATCCCATCACCCACTTTAGTCGCCCGTGATAGCGGATAAAATTTCTGATCCAGTAAATATACGTTTTCTCGGTACGCAGGCTCATACCTCGTAGTCTCATGTAAGTACGAATGTCTTCAAGAAAGGGGCTTCGACTCATCATTCCGCTCCATGAAAATATACTGTATATATAAACAGTATATTTCATGAGGATGAAAGATCAATGCGTGTTTTGGCCTGAAATGAAAACGCGCATGCTCGTTGTTACGATCTGCTTTAATAAAAGGCTAATGAATTCAATTAGTTAGAGAATGGCAGGGGTTGATAACGCGCAAAGATGTTTTCACGGTAGGTGTGTAAACGCGCACGCGTATTTACACACCTGATGTGAATGTCAGTAAAAGAGCTTTTACCATACAGAACAATAGGTTAGGGTAACTGAAAGAAAGGAAAGGGCGGTGCCGAAACGAGCATGCGCACGAATAAACTGTTATGCTTTTGAAAATTTGAGAATCTGGAGAGTCAATGAAGACTAAGATAATTAATCTACAATTTGCGTTCTTTCTCAGGGATATCGTAGATCGTCCAGATATTGAATTTGGTGATTTGAATTCGAGGCTTCTCAATATCTTTGATGCTATGCCTCAAATGATCCCAACTCCCAGAGAGCTTCCGCCGGAAGTTCCCGTGATAATAATGAAATCTAGCAATGGGGCATACTCTTGCAATATTTCAAGATCTCGAATTGATTTTAATCTTTCCAGAATAAACGAAGAGAAATCAAATTCTGACTTGGTTAAAGATTTCAATGTCAAAATTTCTGCTCTTATAAAATATATATTAGAGAAGCAAGAAATTATTAGATTTGGAATGGTCGCGAGATACTTTCATAAAGATAATATGGCGATTAGAACGTTGAGAGGGAAATATTTTACAAGCCTCGTAGACGGCGCTGAAGAGTTGAGTTTGCGATATAATAAGCAAAGCGATTATTGCGGATATAAAATAAACGACGTAATTGAGATTAGTGCTGTTGATGCTGTAAATAATGGCATACAAGAAAAAGGAATTTTGGTTCAAAGGGATATAAACAATGTGCCAAAATCAGGAAGTCATTTTGACTTCAATACGCTGTTAAAGCTTTCTGAGAAGTATGCTCCTAAGATCACCGAGGCTGAGATAGAGAGGCTGATTAAATGAGTGCCTCCACTACGTCAACAAATGCCCCGTATTCGAACGCAAGTAGCTCCTCGTCGCCTACGCCACCTCATGACTATGTGCCAAATCCAAGCCCCCAACCCACGCAGCCCCAAGAATCTGGATTTAGCACTAAAGAAGTTCTTATTTATGGTGGCGGTCTTATTCTGACTGCAGTGGTTACCTATTTTTCAACGTTAATTTCGGTAAATTCGGACATTTCCAGTAATAGAGAAAGCATATCAGTTTTAAAGTCGGGAGTTGAACATCTTCAAAGAGATGTGCAGAGAGCGGAGAATAATATAGCAAAAAATCAAGCTGCCGCATCAAGAATTGGTATCGTAGAAGTGAAGATTAATGGCCTAGAGAAACAGTTTGATGCTCATGTTGGCGAGGAAGCAAACCAATAGGGCATAACAATCGGCTGCACAGCGACCGATTTTCCGCCGCTTCGCGGCTCCAAACCGGCGCGTGAGCCGGGCGTTAGGTCGAAAAAGGGGGGCAGAAATCTGCCCCCCCACTTGGTGTTAAGCTCTTACCAAGAAGCAAAAGCAGCTAGAGTTTTTTGGGTAGACCTGCTTCCCTGACCTCCAGTGCTTGAACGACTTGCAAAACACCCAACGAAATCCAGCTGGTGCTGGAAAAGGTGGCGTTGCCATTTCGTTTCTCCAACGGAGTTCCTTGACACCAGCCAACTTACCAACCAGAATTACGTCGCTGAACGTGTCTTCCTGGGAAATTGGTCCGGCCTTCCTTTGGGCAACTCCAAGCACCCGTGGAAGATCTCTAAAAGCGTCAATGTCTGCAAACATTGGCGCTTTTTTCATACTGTATTCAATTGCTGTTTCCATTCTTAAGCATCTGCTCTACGTACTTCTTACCTTCAGTAGTAACTTTAAAGCTTTTACGTG
>PAJK01000117.1 GCA_002706025.1 Oceanospirillaceae bacterium | reverse complement strand
AGATCAGCGCTGCAGACAATACGAGCACGCGAAACTTGAGTGCCCATGCCAATACCGGTGCGTAAAAGCGCTTGGAGTGACGAACAATAAAATTGTCCTTCTCCTCAATATGCCCTGTCATAAACAAAGCCACAGCAGCGGGAACAAAAGTGAGCGACAACACCAGTGCCGAAAGCAAAGCCATGATCACCGCCATAGCCATGGGCGTAAACATTTTGCCTTCCACGCCCGTCAAAGCCAGGATGGGTAAGTTCACCAGAATCACCACTAACACGCTGATCAAACTCGGCTCAAAAACCTCGCGGGTGGCCGCAAACACCGTTTGAAAACGCTCATCCAGTTTTAAGGTGCGCCCAAGATGATGCTGTCGCCCAGCCAAGCGCATGATACAGTTTTCGACAATGATCACCGCACCATCCACAATCAAGCCAAAATCGAGTGCGCCCAAACTCATCAGATTGGCGCTGACCTTGGTTTGCACCATGCCCGTCATCAACATCAACATCGACAAAGGGATCACCATTGCGGTGAGTAAGGCCGCCCGGACGTTGCCGAGCATGATCAGGAGCACGACGACAACCAATACCGCACCTTCGGCCAGGTTGGCCTGCACCGTGGCAATGGTTTTATCGACCAGTACCGTACGGTTATAAACCGGTTCGGCAATCACGCCCTCGGGCAGCGTCTTATTGATCTCCAACAACTTGGCCGACACATCCTGGGAAACCGTCCGACTATTACCTCCCAGCAGCATGACGGCGGTACCCAATACAGTCTCCTCACCATCGCGAGTAGCGGCACCTGTGCGCAACTCTTTGCCGAATCCGACCTCGGCCACATCAGCCACGGTAATGGGTAACCCGGCTCGACGAGCGACGATGATTTTTTCGATCGCAGGGATGTCAGCCACCTGTCCGGGGGCGCGGATTAAATATTGCTCACCATTTTTTTCAATATAGCCAGCACCGATATTAGCGTTGTTTTTCTCCAGTGCCGCTACTAAATCATCAAAGCTGAGCTGGTAGGCCAGCAGTCTTGAAGGTTCCGGCGTGATGTGGAACTGCTTCTCGAAGCCGCCAATGGTATTGACTTCGGTGACGCCGGGAACCAGGCGTAACTGCGGACGGATCACCCAATCCTGCAAGGTGCGTAAGGCGGTTGCATCATACGGCTCACCATTTTCTTGCAAGGCGCCCGGTTTCGCATGCACTGCATAGTGAAAGATTTCACCGAGTCCTGTGGCAACGGGCCCCATCACCGGACCGATTCCTGAAGGCATCTCGCTTTTTGCCTGCTGCAAGCGCTCGTTGATAAGATTGCGGGCAAAGTAAATGTCCGTGCCTTTTTCAAACACCACGGTCACTTGGGACAGAGCATAGCGTGATACCGAACGGGTACTCTCCACGTGGGGCAGCCCTGTGATCGCCAGTTCTACCAGGTAGGTAATGCGTTGCTCCACTTCCAGCGGTGAGTAGCCGGGAGCTTCGGTATTGATTTGCACCTGGACATTGGTGATATCGGGTACCGCGTCGATGGGTAGGTGCTGATAGTTCCAGACACCCAGGGCACCAGTTACCAGCACCAGAAACATCACCAGCCAACGGCGTGCGATGGAAAATTGAATCAGTTTATCGATCATCAGACACTCCTTCGATGAGCGGCAATGAAAATGCTGTTCCGGCCGATGGTATGCAGAATGTCTTTCAGGAAGTGATTAATCATCATCGCCAACCTCCCCTTTACCCAATTCCGCTTTCAAAATAAAACTGTTGTTGCTGACATACACTTCATCTGCGGACAGGCCGGACACTACTTCGCTTAGCTCGCCGTCGGTGCGTCCCAAAGTCACTGTACGTGCTTCAAAACCTTCCTCACCCCGAACAAAAACGACAGGGTTATCCTCGACGATTTGCAAGGCTTCGTTGCGGATCACCATTGGAGCGGCTATTTCGGCGCGGGTGATTTGCGCGTTGACAAAGAGACCGGGTTTCCAAATGCCATTCGGGTTGTCGATCAAAGCGCGCGCCATAATGGCCTGATTACCAGTTTGGCCAAGCGGCGCAATATAGATGATTTTTCCCTCTGCGATATGGGTCGAATCGAGACTGAGAATGCGAACCCGCTGGCCTAATTCAACCTGACTAACATCTTTGGGAAAAACCGACAGCTCCACCCAAACCGTTGAGAAATCCTGTACTACCAACAACGGGATATCCGTAGTGTGCTCGCCAGCGTTTGCATTCCGCTGGGTAACGGCACCATTGAGTGCGGATACTATCGAATAGGTTTTCAGACTTTCATTCGCTTCCACAGTCACCAGGGGTTCGCCTTTGCGAACCGGATCACCAACACTTTTTTTAACTTCCCGAATAACGCCGTCGAAGCGTGCCGTTACCGACTGTACACGCTCTGCGTTGGTGGCGACGACGCCATATACTGGCAAAACATCGCGGATGGTGCCCGAGGTAACGGTTGCCAGCGTAATGCCGGCATGTTTTATCTGCTCCTGGGTCAGCTCGACGTGGCCTTCTTCACCGTGCTCTTCCTCTTCTCCGTGACCCGTCTCGGCGAAAGTTTGTCCAGACAACAGGGTGATCGCAAAGCAACACGTAATTAGACGGATAAATGATTTTTTTAACTGGGTATTTGATTTCATTGTGGGGTTCCTGAAAATGTGTTGTCTTCGCCATACTGTGTCAAGGCCAAGGGCTCTGCTGTTAGCTGCTCAATTTCTGCACCATAGGTTAAGGCGGCTGCGGCCGCTTCGATCTGGGTGCGCCTGGCGCTCAATAATTCCTGCCGCGCGCTGACATAGTCGAGATACCCGTAGCGACCGCGTTGATAGGCCGCCTGAGTTTCTACCAGGGCCTGCTCAAGGGCGGGAATGATGGCGGTGCGCAGTGCCTCTACCGCGACAATGGCTTGTTTGCGGTTGTGAAAAGCCCGGAACAGTTGCGTGTGTAGATCCAGCAGCATTACATCGCGCTCTGCCAACACCTGATTTTTTTCGGCCAACGCGGTCGAAACGGCGCCGACATTTCGCTTGCTGGAAAACAACGGCATGCTGAAACCCGCTACCAACGCGGTGTCATCGGTTTCCTGCAAGCGACGAACCCCCACCGACCAACTGATATCGGCACTGGATTGGGTTTGAGCAAGGCGTATTTCTGCTTCTTTGAGGCGGGACTCTGCTGCGAATACTTCTATCGCAGGATTTTTTTCAACTTTGGCGTACAACAGGTCGAATGCCACGTCCTCGCCAAACTGGAATAGATCACCTTCCACTTTGTCAAAGTCCGGTGAGGTTACCCCCCACAGGGCAGACAACGACACTTTCAAATAAGCAAGCCGTTGCTGCTCCGAAAGCAAAGCGAGCTTCGCTTGCTCGGCAGCGGCCTGTGCCCGTTTGACTTCCGCCTCGGGTGTCGCTCCCGCCGTAGCCCGCTTTTTCACAATGCGTAAGCTCTCGCTCGCCAACTGGGCGGCCTCGCCAGCCAGGGTGACCTGCTCCTGTGCCGCTAGCACATCGACGTAACGGCGGGTGACTTCGCCCAATAAGGCCAAGGATTCCACCTGTCGGCTGGCATTGAGCACCGACCGACTGTGGGATACCACGCCCTGCCGAGCTGAGCGCTTATCCCCCATTTCGATGACCGAAGACAGAGCAACGGTTAGCTCGGCACCACTTACGCCGCTGAAATCCCCGCTGCCCGCGACATTTTCAGCGTCAAAACCCACTTCATAGGCTGGCCGCAACTGAGCCGTTTCTGCCTGCCCTTGAAGGGCGTCATAGCGGTAGGGAAAAATTTTAAGAGACGGGTTTTGTGACAATGATCGCTGCACCGCATTGGTCAGCGTGATCGTTGAGTCCCCAGGCGCGGCGTTAAGCGCCGAAGAATAAGTAAACAATAGTAAACTGAACAGAACGCAGCGGTTTCTGATATTCCGCCGATCCCATGCGCTTAAACGAGGCGCAGTATGTGTTGGTAACATGTGGTAGATCCTACTTTTTTAAGATAATTCAAACCGCGCATTGCAGCGATAACTGCAACACAGGAAAAGACTTAATCAGTAAAATCAGGCTATTGGAGGGCGGTACAGCGATGAGGATGGCGCCTCGGGGATGAGGGCATGATAGTCTTTATGTAACGAATGTTTATGCAAAATAACCGAATGAGTCAGGTTGCCGGATAAATAGACATGGCAATGGCAGCCATGGTGATGACAATAAAACAGACCGTCAGTGGGGGCATTTTGATTTGTGGGATCAGTTGCGTCTTGCAGCATTCCTGACAATGAGCCCTCGGAGGAATCAGTGGAAAAAGGGGCTGTGTCCGAATAATCAATGGGATGCACGTCAGCCATAGCTGTCAACGATTGCAGCGCAATCAAGACTAACAGCAAATATGACAATGCTTTTCGATTCATAAATCGACTATATTCCCAGTGAAATGTGACATGCCGTGGAGTTTACCATCTATAGCCGCGGATTCAACCACAAACCTTCTTCCACCCTTTGATCTACCTACAGCCTGACTATTAAGGTGAGCCAGGGTTAAGGCTTTTATTGGCGAGGCGTCAATCGACAATTGCTTATTAATCATGTCGTGGTCCGCACCTTAGGACTTAAGCTGTAAAATTCGACGTGCGCCACTGAGCACAATCACAGCAATAAGGAGGCCGATCAGCAAATCCGGATACCGCGATCCCGTCCAAGCGACCAAAAAGCCCGCCAAAATGACGCCAAGATTGGCAATGACATCGTTGGCGGAGAAAATCCAACTCGCCTTCATGTGTGCACCGCCATCTCTGTTTTTAGCAATCAATACCAAGCACCAAGCATTAGCCATCAATGCGACCAAACCGAAGCTCATCATTAGGCTGGAAACGGGCTCGCTGCCATACCAAAATCGCCGCAATACTTCACTCAAGGCGCCTAAGGCTAAAATCACCTGCAACCAGCCGGACAAATGTGCGGCGCGCAGCTTCATCCGAAGGCTGTGCCCAACGGCATAAAGCGATACGCCATACACCGCAGCATCGGCAAACATATCCAGTGAGTCGGCGATTAATCCCGTGGATTGAGCCAGCCAGCCAACCGTGATTTCTACCGTAAACATGACCGCATTAATGGCTAACAACCATTTGAGTATACGGGCTTCATTTTGTGACGTTTGTTGGGCCGATACTTGAGCCTGGATGAAGACACTATTTTCCACTGGATGAGTGTGCTCAAGCGTCGCCCCCAGTCCAAGCGCTTGCATTCGAGCCTCAATGGTTGCCGCGTTGTCACCGTGAAAAATGCGAACCTTTCGATTGGGGGTATCAAATTCCAACGTCACCTTCGGGTTAACGCTATCCAGCGCCATACGGATCATGCCTTCTTCCGAAGGGCAATCCATCTTGGCTACACGGTATTCGCTAACATAACCGCTATCTATCTTTGCTTTGTCTACTGAATCCTGAGTGACACAACCCTTTGAATTGTTCATAGTCCCGCAGGTGCCGCTGCATTGCTCTGCCATAAAAAGCCCTTGTTATACCCATAGTGCCCAGTATAAACTCTATTGTAACTATAGAGTCAAGTACAGGAGACCAATGCGGTGAAAATCGGTGAACTGGCGAAAATGACCGGCTGCTCAGTGCAGACAATTCGTTATTATGAAAAAGAACAGTTGTTGGCATCTACCCAGCGCAGCGAAGGGAATTTTCGTTTGTATGATGCAACTGCCATTGAACGGCTGATGTTTATCAAGCACTGCCGCAATCTTGACCTCGCTTTATCAGAGATCCGGCAACTGTTAGCGTTAACCGGATCGCCTGACACACAATGCGATGACGTCAACCGAATGATCGACACACACATCGAGCAAGTGGAAGCCCGAATTCAAGAACTCAGCCACCTTCGACAACAGTTAAAAACCTTGCGCAACAGCTGCTCAAATGAGCGAACCGTTGAGCAGTGTGGCATTTTGCACAATTTGTCAGCTAATCGGACTCCGAAGCGGTAACCGGTAAGCCCTTCATGCCTGGCGCTTTGGAAACTGACGGACGCAAGCGCTGCTTCACTTTTGATCCCCAGATAAACACCATAAACACCACCAGGATCAAGGCCTGTGCCGTGATCCCCTGCCAAGTGGATTTGAGGCCTATCCAACTCAAATCAACGTTCACCGGTAACGGCGACATTCCAATGAGGGCCGCTTCCTGTAATGCGGAAATCCCTTTCCCTGTTAAAATAAAAGACAGCGCTAAGAGCAGGTAGGTCGTCGTCGAAAAAAACCTGGCAATGGGTAGCTTGATTGAATACCGGATCAGCACCCAGGACAACACAGCCAGCATGGCAACACCAAGCAAAAAGCCTCCGGCAACAACTGAATATTGTGCCTCGGCCGCTTGTGTCAGGAGAGACTCATAGAATAAGACAGTTTCAAAGACTTCCCGATAGACTGCAATGAAAGAGAGCGCTGCCAGCCCCCACAGAGTGCCGGATTTCAGCCGCTCATTGACGTGCTTCTGTATGTAAGCCTGCCATTGCGCCGCATGGGTCTTGCTGTGCATCCAGATCCCGACATAAAACAATACCAGCGCTGCGAACAATGCGGCGACGCCCTCCATCACCTCTCGACTAGCCCCACTGATACTGATCAACGACTGGGCTGCTACCCAGGTTGCACCGCCCGACAGGAGTGCCACGATCCAACCGGTGTGTACGTATTTGAGTGCATCTTGTCGTTGCGTACGGATCAGCACGGTCATCAATGCAATGATGACCAGCAGGGCTTCCAACCCTTCGCGCAACAAGATGATCAAGCTGGCCGTAAATAACGTCCCACCGGATAAGGTCGATTCATTCTGTAGGCGATCAGCTTCACTCAACTGCGCCAGTGTTTCCGCCATGAGGGCGTCCAACTCACCGTTCTGTTGTGCCCGGTTAATGACCTGGCGCAACTTCATCATATTGACTTCAATATTTTTACGAAGCGTTGGATCTTGCGTGTCCAAACTGTTTTCAACCAGCTCAAAGCCGTCCAGATAAGCACTGATTGCCAGTTCGCTGGCCGCTTGATAATCACCTTTCTGGTAAGCGGCATGGGCGGCCATTAAACGCTCGCGGCTGATGGCAAGAGGGTTTTGGTGCTTGTCAAACAATTGCTCTGGATGGGCGCGCAGCCACTCGGCAAGATATTCGACCTCTTGCGACTGCCCGGCGGCAATCTGTGCTGGGCTGAAGTTGACGAGTTGGGACAAAGAAATATTCGAATCGTTGACAGATGGTTTGGGGTTAGACTGAAACGCCAGGCTGCCTACGTAGAATGCCAGTGACCAGCGTTGTTGCTCGGTCAGCTGATTAAAGCCAGGCATCGCAGTATCATCGATACCATTGGATATGGCATCAAACAGCCCGAGAACTGATCGATTCGACGCCCGTTCCTTATCGGTAAAATTGGTGGGTGCGGGATTCAGCTGCGTTGACAGAGTCCCATCACCTTTTCCCGTTAAGCCATGACAAGTTGTACAGTTATCCTTGAATAACGATTCAACCGTCCTTTTGGGCGACAAGCGATCTGGCAATGTGGATTGCGGCATCAAGGCCAGTAAAGAGCGCCGCAGTTGAGTGCTCAGTTGGCGAACAAGGCGAACGTCCTGTTTGTTTTGAACCGCTTGCTGTAGAGCGCCCGCTTCGGCTTGTAGATTGTGAGAATCAAGGGCGGGCTTGGCAATCATTGCGCTTTTATCGACCAGTAATTGCGCAAACTCAAGCATTTCCTGGTATTCATCGAGATTGACCACCGTGTTGTGATCTACCGCAGCAACATAGTCAGCACCGATGTACTCAGCCAGTTGAGCCAATTGTCGAATTTGTTGATGGCTGTTATCGGTCGCATGACTGACGCTTGCGAGCAGCGCAAACGATAACAGCAGGCATAGCCGCATGGCTTTCACCATTGACCATCTCTGATCTGTAAAATGGGGCATCCAGCGAATTAGCATGGTCGATATCTCTACTTATACGATTGTTGATAATAATCAATCGCATTCTAAACCCTGTAGCCACCATAGAGTCAAGCTCTTCGAGAATGCTTAATGATACTCATGGAAAAGATGGCCGGGATGATGTGTAGCGTAGTTAGGGGTGAATTAAACTTTTCACTTGCACTAGGGCTGTTTTCGGCGGTTGCGTGATGAGACCTTGGCGTTCGTAATAGCGGATAGTTTCGACATTGACGCCAGCGGTCTTGGCCAGTTGACCGATGGAGTAATGCGACGTCATGACCAAAGGGCTCCCAGCGGTACGGCGTAAAGATGGTCACCAAAGGCTGTCGTGTGATCTCCGTCGTAAAGCAGGACACCCATTTTGAAGCGGTCTCCGGCCACGGATTGAAAACGTTTCAGTCCGGTAAAATCTTTCGCGCTTAACGTTGCTGCTGCCTTGACCTCAATGGCGAAACAGTCGCCTATTGCATTCTCGATGATCACATCGACCTCCACCTTGTCCTTGTCCCGGTAGTGGTAGAAGCTCATTGGCTCCTCGATCCAAACGGCCTGCTTGCGTAATTCGTTGTAAACAAAGGATTCCAACAGCAAGCCGAAATCACTGGGCTGCTTGAGCAGCCGTTCCCGGTTCAGGCCACGAACCGCACACATCATACCGGTATCAATGGAGTGCAGTTTGGGGGTTTTCACCAACCGTTTGTATTCGTTGGAATGCCAGGCTGGTAATTGTTTCACCAAAAACAATTGCTCCAGTAGCGCCATGTATTTTTTGATGGTCAGACGATCCAAGCCCAGTTTGCCACCCAATTCAGTCAGATTAACCAACTTGCCAGCATAAAAAGCGGTGAGTTTGAGTAGCTTGGCCATCAAATCGGGGTGGTCAATGTGGGTCAGATCGCGGATATCCCGCTGAATCAAAGTACTGACGTATTGTTGATACCAAGCGGTGCTTCGCCGCTCATTGGCACGTTGCAGCGGTTCGGGAAAACACCCTGTAATCAACCGCCGCAATAAGTGTTCCCGCACACGTATGTCCTGGGGCGAAGGCGCTTCTTGGTTCAGCAGTTTGACTAGAAAACTAGGTCTACGTCCCTGGATCTCACACTCTGAAAGCGTTGTAAGTCGTACCGACTCCATCCGGCCGGCCAGGGAATCCGATAGCCTGGGCAACAACAAGGCATTGGCTGAACCCGTCAGAAGAAATCGTCCCGGCGTCCGCTGTTCGTCCACAGCCTGCTTGATGGAGACGAACAGCTCCGGCAAGCGTTGAACCTCGTCGAGAGCAATGCGTTTTGGCGGCAAATTGCGGATGAATCCGACGGGATCTGCCTGGGCAATCTCGAACTGGGCCTGATCGTCCAACGTGATGTATTCCCAGTGTTCCACGCCTATTTCCTCGATCAGCCCCTTCACTAAGGTGGTTTTACCGACCTGACGAGGCCCCATCACAAAGACCACCGGGGTGTCGCTCAGGGCCTCTTTGACATTGATTTCAGAAAAACGTGGGTACATGAATGGGCTTCCGGCTAAAAAGGGGTTGATTAACGTCCATTCCTTATTTTAATATCGTCCAATCGATATTGCAATGGCGGCTAAACGGTATAGCAATTGCGGCTAATTGATATAAGCCCGCCATCCGGCTAACAAAGGTCGAATAAATTAATAAAACATCGCTATCGAAATTGCCATCGAGACTGGACTCAAGGGTTCCCAATGACCGATAAAAACCTGCTAACCAGACTGCTGCGTATTCACGCATTGACGCCGTCAACAGAGAAAAATTGAGTTAATGACCGCCATCTACCAGACAGCCTATCCACGGATCAAGTCGGATATAACACAAGAGGAGTTAGGGGATGTCTATACGCCGACACCCGAAGATCAACGGTTTGCACTGCGTCACTGTAAACGGGCGAGCGCCTCTTTTTTGGGATTGATGGTTCAGCTGAAGACCACGCAACGATTAGGTCGATTCGCTAGCCTGGGTGAAATTCCAAAGGTGATCATCGCGCACATCAAAAATCAGTGCCGGTCACGGGTGACATTCAAGGATCTACAGTCCTATTACTCGTCGGGTGCGAAAGATCGCCATGTAAAACTGATTCGACGCCATCTCAATATCAAAGCCTATGATGCAGCTAAGACATCAGAATTGGCACAGGCGTGGGCACTGGAGGCGGCTACAACTAAGGAAGAACTACCGGACATTATCAATGTCACGTTGGAATATTTGGTCAAGGAGCGATACGAGCTGCCGGCATTCAGTGTACTTGAGCGAATATGTCAATCGTCCAGGGTTGAGGTTAACACTCGGTATTACGATCAATTGTGTGAATTTCTAGAGGCTGAAAGTCGCCAGTGTATTAACGACATTCTTCGATCCAGTACAGGGGTGAGTGGTTTTGGCTGGAGTACACTAAAAAATGAACCCAAACGTCCAACACCTCGTAATATCCAGGCGTACATCCAATACCTGGAATGGCTGACATCCCTGCAAACACTGTTGCCCACGGATTTGGGGTTGCCGCCGGTTAAACACCAGCAATTTATCAACGAAGCCAAGGCCCTGGATTACGCTGAGCTGATGAAGCTCAAGCTGAATAAGCGATTCGCACTCGTCATCGTTCTAATCCGTCACCAATACGCACAAACTCTGGATAATGCCGCCGATATATTTATCAAACTGTTGTTAAAAATGGATCGCTCAGCGCAAAAGCTGCTGGAGAAATACTTGGCAGACCATCAAAAGCAAACCGATTATTTGATCTCTGTGCTGTCTGGGACAGTCAAGGTGTATCTGAACAAACCCGATTCGGTGACGGCCTTTGATCCGATGCTGGGAAAAAACAGCGAGCAGTTGCTGCAAATGTGCGAACACTACATGGCATTCGCAGGTAACAACTATTTACCGTTCATGGTTCAACTCTACAAAAAGCAGCGATCTACTCTGTTTCGCACGATTGAAATACTCAATCTGGCATCGGCCACGGAAGACAAGGACCTGCTTAATGCTTTTCAGTTTATCTTGAAGCATAAAAAGCGCCGCACCGAATTCCTATCAATTCAGAGTGATCCGAACGATTCATCCTCCAAGAATGTGATCAATATTCGTTGGATTCGAGAAAACTGGTGGAAATTAGTCACAGGAAAATCGACTAAGTCGGCCCAGGTCACTGAAGTCAATAAAACCTGTTTTGAGCTGTGTGTTTTCGAGCGAATCGCCGAAGAACTGAGCACCGGAGACTTGTTCATTCCCTACAGTGAAACTTTCGATGATTACCGCGAGCAGATGATCACTTGGGAAGAATACGAAGAACAGTTGCCTACCTACTGTGAGGAGGTGGGGCTTGTCGCCGGGGATATTGAGTTTACAAGAGCTCTGAAAATTACAATGGAAGAGTGCTGTCAGAGCGCAGACAGCCGATTTCCTGATGATGAACTGGTCAGAATTGAAAATGGCAATCTGATTATAGGCAAGCCAAAACCGGATCAACCCTCACCGGAAATTGAAGAAATTGGTGCGCTATTGCGTGATCGACTGGAAAAAATCAATGTTCTCGATGTCATCATTAATGTCGAAAAATGGTTAAACTTGAATAAGCATTTTGGCCCGCTGTCGGGTTTCGAGTCTCGCATCAGTGACCCAGTGTTGCGTTTTGTACTAACCATATTTTGTTACGGCACTAACATCGGTCCTACCGAAACCGTGCGTTCTGTGCAGGGTGTTTCTCGCAAGCAGGTCGCTTGGCTCAATTTAAAGCGCACAACCGAAGCACGTCTCGATAAAGCCATTGCCAAAATTAACAGTGAGTACAAAAAATACCGGTTAATTGAGTGCTGGGGATCGGGCAATAGTGTATCGGCTGATGGCAAGCTTTGGGATCTCTACGAAGACAATCTGCTGTCAGAGTACCATATTCGGTACGGTAGCTATGGTGGCATTGCCTATTATCATGTCTCGGACACCTATATTGCGCTGTTCAGTCGGTTTATACCGTGCGGCGTCTACGAGGCGATTTATATCCTTGACGGCTTGCTCAACGATGAATCTGATTTTAATCCAGACACCGTCCACGGCGACACTCAGGCACAATCCACTCCGGTTTTTGGGTTGGCATATTTGCTGGGCATTAAGCTCATGCCCCGTATTCGCAACATTAAAGATCTCAGTTTCTACAAGCCTGACCGAACCATGGTACTAAAGCATATTCAGTCCTTGTTTAAAGATCCGATAAAATGGGATCTCATTGAAAAGCATTATGCGGATATGCTTCGAACAGCAATGTCAGTGAAAGCAGGTAAAATTACCGCGTCAACGATCTTGCGTCGGTTTGGCACAAAGAACCGGAAAAACAAGCTGTATTTTGCGCTCCGAGAGCTTGGACGCGTGGTCAGAACCATGTTTTTGCTCGAATACATTACCGATATTGACCTGCGCAAAACGATCCAGGCCGCGACCTGTAAGAGCGAGGAGTTTAATGAATTTGCCCGCTGGCTGTTTTTTGCTAATGGCGGAAAAATTCCCGCCAACTTAAAGCATGAGCAAAGTAAAATCGTGAAATACAATCATTTGCTGGCAAACTTTGCGATCCTGTACAACGTGAACGCGATGACAGAGGTGTTTAATCAGATGAGGTCAGAAGGCCACAATATCACCCGCGACCATATGGCCGCATTCTCACCTTACCATACCGAGCATTTGGGCCGGCTGGGAAGTTTTGAGCTGGACCTGACTAAGCAAGTCAAACCCATGACATTTGAGCTGCTTGTCGATTAAATCTATATAACTCAATGAATTATGCTCTGAGTGGCTAAATTCAACGCTTTTACCGGCCGGACCTCTAAAAGCACTGGTTAACCAGATTGAAAGCGACATCGGCCCGGTTGAAGTTATGGTATTTAACATCGGTGCCAACGTGCCGTGCTCCATTCTGGATGAAACCGCGCGTAAATATTTCAAAATCTGGGAAATGGCCTGTTTTTCCGGCTTTTTAACCGCCCGTGAAGTGGCGCTGCGCATGGTACCGCGTGGCCGGGGCAGCATTATTTTTACCGGTGCAACCGCCTCGGCCCGTGGCGCTGCCGGTTTTGCCGCCTTTGCCGGTGCCAAACACGCCTTGCGCGCACTGGCACAAAGCATGGCACGGGAATTAGGACCGAAAATATTCACGTTGCTCATGTGGTCATTGATGGCCCGGTGGATACCGACTTTATCCGCGAATTTATGGCCAGCGAATACGAACGCCGCATGCCACTCGACGGCATTCTTAAACCCGAACACATCGCTGACAACTACTGGATGCTGCACCGGCAGCCACGGGACGCCTGGACCTTCGAACTGGATCTGCGTCCCTATATGGAAAACTGGTAAGAGCGGAAAACAGATAAGAACAGACATGCTCCTGGCTTAAAAACAGACAGCATTTTTCACAACGCTTGCGAATAACAACAGGACATCAGCATGAAAACCGTCGATTTCTATTACGACTATGGCAGCCCGGCGTCTTACATCGCCTGCACCCAGATTGAAAAACTGTGCGCGAAATACGGTGCCAACGTCGTGTTTAAACCCTTTGTACTCGGTGCCGTATTCAAAACCACCGGCAACTCATCGCCAATCGTGCTGCCCACCAAAGCCCGCTACACCATGATGGATTTCACCCGCTGGGCAAAATACTGGGGCGTACCTTTTACCCTGAATCAGAATTTCCCCATCAACACCATTCTGCATATGAAACTCTGTGTGGCCGTGCAGCTGCATCATCCGCAGCACTTTGCAGAATTCAATACCGCGATGTTCAATGCCATGTGGGTGGAGAATCAGAATCTAACCGAACCGGCAGTGGTCGCCGCTATCTGTGAAAGCGTGGGGTTGGATGCCAATCATCTGCTGATGCAGACCGAACAGGACGACGTGCGTAATGCCCTGCGCGGCAATACCGACGAAGCTATCGCTCTCGGCGCTTTCGGTGCGCCAACCATGATGTATAACGGCGAAATGTTCTTCGGTCAGGACCGCCTGCCGATGCTGGAACTGGCGTTGCAGGAAGGTTGAAGTAAACCGTTACCTTTCGCCCCTTCTACACCGCTCGTTCCTCGCTGCTCAGGGCGAGCATATAAATACTACCGTTCGTTCCCCACCGCTCAGGGGCAGAGGATTGTTACTGCCTGGCTATATAGGGCTTAAGCACACCCGTGCGCAGATAAAAATACGCACCGATGCCTGACAGTATGTTGGCCACCAGAATGGCTACATATACGCCTTTAACACCGCCCATGGCAGACCCTGCCAGCACCATGGGAATCAAGAGTATGATCAATCGGGTGGTAATCATGGCCGCCGATCGCAGCGGCATATTGATGGCAGACAATGTCTGGCTGGCAATCATCACTGTCCCCATAAAGCCATAACCGACAGCAACGTAATGCAGACAGGTACTGCCAGCTTCAACAACCTGCGGATGATCGTTAAACAGTGCCACCAGAGGCTTGGCGAAAATCAACAGAACAGCAAATATCAGTACACCCCAGATCAGCGAAATCATTGATGTAAACTTCTGCGCATGGAGTATCCGTTGCGGTTTTTCCGCCCCCCAGTTCTGACCACTGAACGGTCCCATAACACTGGACAGCGCCATCGGCACCATAATCAGAAACATTTCAATGCGCCCTGCTGCACCAAATCCTGCGACCACTTCTTCGCCGTAGGTTGCCAGCACCGCCACGATAAAAGCCATGGATATAGGGTTGATGATCTGTACCAGGGCTGCTGGTATACCGATTTTAAGGATGGCCTTCCAACCGGCCAGCATGTCGTTCAGAGAGAGCCATTCAAAGGCGATCAGCCTGAGTCGCCGCACCAGAATCCAGGCAGCAAGAAGCAGCGCGCATACCCGTGCCAGCACCGTTGCCAGTGCAGCCCCCTGAATTCCCATCTCGGGAAACGGTCCGATACCAAAAATCACCAAGGGATCGAGAATAACATTTACCAGAACGGTCAGCCCCATGATCAGGCTTGGCGTTAACGTATCCCCGGTCGCTCTGATGACGTTGTTCCCTGCCATGGTCAGTACAACGAAGGGGACGGCGAAAAACCAGGTGTACATGTATTGGTGAACCAGGTTGAGCACCTCACCGTCAGCCCCCAGTGAGCGGAAGATAAACTCCATACTGCTGATACCAACCGTAGTCGACACCAGTGCGACAATCACAGACAGCAGCAGGCCGTCTGTGATCATGCGTTTTGCCCGTTCCCTGTCCTGCGCTCCTAAGGCCCGTGACACGACTGAAATAATCCCCATCCCCATACCCATGGACAGCGAGCCAATCATCAGCACAACGGGAAAGGTAAAGGTCATGGCGGCCAGTTCGGCGCTGCCGAGCTGAGCTACAAAGAAGGTGTCGACCGCGTTAAATGCGGTTATGGCGAAAAAACCGGTCAGCATGCCCAGTGCCATTTTTAAGGTCACTGTCGGGATATGGCCATGAATCAAAGCGTCACTGTGTTTGCGCATGGGGTGCTGAGGGCTCCGCTGGCGAGTCAGGTTTCCTGCCGCCACTAATGTCGTTGTTATTAAAAGCGTTCTGAAAAGTGTTCTGAAAATTGAGCACAGCAAATCGCTGCAGCGACGGGAGTATGGGGAACCCAGCGCATTCTGCTGACTATTTTAATGGTAATCCGGTTCCGGGTAAGCATTGGAACAACATGATCTGCCAGCGCTTATAGACCGGGTCATTTCCTGCCCCCGCGCCTTTCTTTCTGTCCCTGTCTGTTCTTCGCGCCTTCTTACATTCGCTCCTTCGTACCTTTATTCCTGATTTTCCCATGCGTTCTTTCCCCATGCCTTGAACGCTATTGCTTCAGGGGTATAGACCCGCTGTCCGGATGGCGGTAGTGTTTTGCTGTTTATGCCAATCGTGAGCCGACATGTATTCCCAAACCATCAGTGAATGTCACTTCAGCCAGACCAGCGCTACCGCCTGGCTCTCAGACTAGCCCTTTCCGTTTCGCCCCCTGCAACATACAACGGCAGATGTTCTGCCATGCGTTTCTCACTGAGGCCGGATCTTTTTACCAGTACCGCTTACGGGTACCACTTACAAGTACCACGTGGTCGTACGGCACAGTCATTATTTAAGGTAGTTAGCCATGAAAACCAAAGCCTGGGCAGCCCACAGCCATACCGCACCACTGACACCCTTCGAACTCGAGCGCCGCGAATTGCTGAGCAACGATGTGGCCATGGAAATTCTGTACTGTGGTGTATGTCATTCTGACCTGCACACTGCGCGCAACGACTGGGGTTTTACTGAATATCCTATCGTGCCTGGCCATGAAATCGTCGGGCGTGTCACCGCTGTTGGCGATACCGTCAGCAAATACAAGGTTGGCGATCTGGTTGCCGTTGGCTGTCTGGTCGACAGCTGCATGGAGTGCGATCAGTGCCATAAGGGCGAAGAGCAGCTGTGTCGCAACGAGGTCACTGAGACTTACGCCAGTCCGGATCGTCTTACCGGGGCCATTACTCAGGGCGGCTATTCCAAACACATTGTCGTGCGTGAAGAGTTTGTGCTGCGCGTTCCCCAGGGTCTGGATATTGCTAAAGCCGGCCCTCTGCTGTGCGCCGGTATCACCACATGGTCGCCTTTACGCACCTGGGGTGTTAAAGAAGGCAGTCGCGTTGGTGTAGTTGGTCTTGGTGGGCTGGGTCACATGGCCGTCAAGCTGGCTGCCGCATTGGGCGCGCACGTAACCGTCATCAGCCGCTCGGACAAAAAACGTGATGATGCCATGGCGCTGGGCGCGGATGCGCTGCTGGTATCTTCTGACGAAGCCGCCATGGAAGCTGCTGTGGATTCTTTTGACCTGATCATTGACACCGTGCCTGTTAAGCACGACATCATGCCTTATGTACCGTTACTGGATATCGACGCGACGCTGGTGCTGGTCGGCCAGTTAGGACCACTGGATGTGGTGGACACCATGCCAATCGTTGCCGGT
>PAJK01000116.1 GCA_002706025.1 Oceanospirillaceae bacterium | reverse complement strand
TGAGATATTGATTCGACACCATTATCAAAACGGGAAACTCTCTTCTTTTCAATAAGAAGTGTCAGATCAGGTCTGAACTAATTCACTTTATGAGCATTTTCTTCGTCTGATTGCAAGGACATCACTCTTGTTAACATCTCTGCCTTTTGTTTACTCATTGGATTTACATACATATTAAAATATCGACTGTATGACTCTTTGCACAGTTCTTCATATTCTCTAGCTGAATCATTATACTCAGAGCACAAAATTAGACCTAGATCAGCTTTCCCTCCAGTCTTGTGGCATAGCGTCGCCAGTATATCGCGATCATTCCCTGGACACACTCGCGCATAAGTCAAACCAAGGCTTGTAACCAGATATGCTCCAGCTTGTTCTTTATAAGCTTTTGAAGATGAGTGAGAAGCAATAACACCAGCAACAGATGCACAGACGAACAAATCCGACACATACGTTCTGAACTGCTGCTCATCAAAAGAAGATGCCGTATCTACATACTTTCTTTCGTCAGAACAGCCGACGACTAAAAAGATCGATAGGAAAGCTCCTACTAGTTTTACATTTTCCACTTGCAATAATCCCCTATTTCTACACGCAGGCACCAGGTTAGATGTAGCTATTTCTAAAGTAGATGTCTCAGTAGTAGTTTCGATGTATCAGTAAGAGTTAATAACGGGTTAATTTTTCACAATCAGTAGTTAGCACTAACGTGGATGACTCATTAACTCTCGTGAGTCAAGGACAATGATTAATAGTTTCTTTACTCTCCACAATATATTCGCCACCACGGAAAGAGTAAGTCGACTTTAATTCCTCACAGGCGCCTAATCTCCAGAAGTCATGCAATACAAACCAACCATCTATTTTGACATCCGAAACATAATAATTTCGAATATTAACCCCAGCAATACGTACTAATTTTTTACTATCTAAATTGAACGAGTATATTGATGAGAAGCATCCACCGGTCCCCATGCAGTCAAACCCAACATAAACTTGTATCTCCGGAACACCATCCTCATTCAAGTCTACTCCATAGTTATTCTCACCAAGGAGTAATATATCGAAGGTAAGCGGCCAAGTTCCAAAATCACCACCATAAGATTTGCGCTTATCTTCAACTAAGCCCTCATACTTAGATACAAGATCAAGATATTCTGAATTAAACCCCTCCAGATTCATTCTCATATCATTAATACTATTAAAACGCTTTACTGCTTTTGAAAGAGGAAAAAACAAAGTATAGATTGTTAGAATAAGGGCAATAGTTCCAACCCACAAACTAACTAGCGTCGCTTTGCTAGGAAGACTCCACGATTTATATTGTTTAAAAGTAGGTAGTAGAAAATATTTCCTCAAAGCATATATCTCTTTCTATAAATTTCCATTCTTCGTTTTTAACCGTGAAGACACACATCTGATAATTCGGTACTGCAACGCACTCAAAATTGTAATTCGTGTCCAAACTTTACTGATTCCTTTATTTATCAACTTACTACCGTTAAACAAAACGAGCAACCCCGCAATCCAGGCAAATCGCCCAAACCCCATCCACAAAAAAACCGGCCCTGAGGCCGGTTTCTTCAGAACATACGTCCAATAACCGAAGCTATCAGTCCATACGCTCCCACACAGTAGCAATACCCTGTCCCAGACCAATACACATGGTAGAGACACCGTACCTACCACCTTCCTGCTCAAGCACGTTGATCAGTGTGGTGGAGATACGGGCGCCGGAACAACCCAGAGGGTGACCCAGTGCGATCGCGCCGCCGTGGATGTTGATACGGGAATCGGCCACTTCTTTCAGTTTCAGGTCCTTGATGCAAGGCAGAGACTGAGCTGCGAAGGCTTCGTTCAGTTCCCAGTAGTCGATGTCGGTGGTTTCCAGGCCAGCACGCTTCAGTGCTTTTTTGGTCGCCGGAACCGGGCCGTAACCCATGATCGCAGCATCAACACCGGCAACCGCCATGGACACGATACGTGCACGTGGCTTGAGGCCCAGCTCCTGAGCTTTTTCGTAGCTCATCAGCAGCATGGCTGCAGCACCGTCGGTGATCTGAGAAGAGGTACCGGCAGTTACCGTACCGTTCTTAGGATCGAACGCAGGGCGCAGACCAGACAGGCTGGCAGCGGTGGTTTCCGGACGAATGGTTTCGTCTTCGGTTACCAGGATCTGTTTACCATCAGCATCGTGACCGTACATAGGTACGATTTCGTTTTTGAACTTGCCGTCCAGCGTTGCCTGGTGAGCCAGACGGTGAGAACGCGCAGCGAACTCATCCTGTTGCTCACGGGAAATACCGTGCATTTTACCCAGCATTTCAGCGGTCAGACCCATCATGTTGGATGCTTTGGCGAAGTACTTGGAAGATTCCGGGTTGTGATCGAAACCATGCTGCATGTTCACGTGGCCCATGTGCTCAACACCACCAACAACGAATACATCGCCGTTACCGGTCTGAATTGCCTGAGCAGCAGTGTGAATAGCAGACATAGCTGAACCACACAGACGGTTAACAGTCAGTGCGCCGGCTTCTTTCGGCACAACGGTCATCAGACCGATCTGACGGGCAACGTTAAAGCCCTGTTCCAGTGTCTGGTTTACACAGCCCCAGATGATGTCTTCGACTTCTTCTGGTTTTGCACCCGGGTTGCGCTCAAACAGAGCGTTAATCAGGTTGGCAGAGATGGTCTCTGCACGTACGTTGCGGAATACGCCACCTTTGGAACGACCCATAGGTGAGCGCACTGCGTCGATAACAACAACGTCTTTTGGATTGTAAGACATAGTATAAATTCTCCTGGTGCGCTTATTAACCGAAGTAGCTTTCGCCGTTCGCTGCCATTTCACGCATGCGATCGGTTGGTTTGTACAGGTTGCCCAGGTCAGCAAACTTGTCACACAGAGCAACAAATTCAGCCATACCTACGGTATCCATGTAACGGCATGCACCGCCACGGAATGGAGGGAAACCAATACCGAAAATCAGACCCATGTCGGCTTCGTTCGGTGTATCAACGATACCCTCTTCCAGACAACGGGCCACTTCGATGCACATTGGAATCATGCAGCGCGCGATGATTTCTTCAGCGTCGAATTCTTTCGCGTCCGCAACCACCGGTTTAATCAGCTCGTAAGTTGTTTCATCAACAACTTTCTTCGGCTTACCTTTTTTGTCGGTTTCATATTTGTAGAAACCAACGCCGTTTTTCTGACCGTAGCGGTTGTTTTCGAACATCACTTCCATGGAAGTTTTGTAGTCCGCTTTCATACGGTCAGGGAAACCTTCGGCCATCACTTCATTAGCGTGAACACCGGTATCGATACCCACTACGTCCAGCAGGTATGCAGGACCCATTGGGAAACCGAATTTTTCCATGACTTTATCTACCGCCTGGAAATCAGCACCGTCGCGTACCAGCCCAGCAAAACCAGCGAAGTAAGGGAACAGCACACGGTTCACCAGGAACCCTGGGCAGTCATTTACTACGATTGGAGTTTTGCCCATTTTCTTGGCATAAGAAACTACTGTGGCAACCGCTTCTTCGGAGGTTTTCTTACCACGGATAACTTCGACCAGAGGCATCATGTGTACCGGGTTGAAGAAGTGCATACCGAGGAAGTTTTCCGGGCGCTTCAGATCTTCAGCCAGCAGATCGATGGAGATGGTAGAGGTGTTGGAAGTCACGATGGTATCTTCGGATACCTGATCTTCCAGTTCCGCCAGAACCATTTTCTTAACTTTCGGGTTTTCAACAACCGCTTCAACTACGGTGTCGACGTCGCCGAATTCAGCGTAAGACAGAGTCGGACGAATGCGGTTCAGGGTGTCACCCATATCCAGCGGCTTCATCTTTTTCTTCTCAACGCGTTTGGCCAGCAGCTTGTTGGCTTCAGACAGACCCAGTTCGATACCGGCTTCGGCGATATCTTTCATCATGATCGGCGTGCCTTTCAGTGCAGACTGATAAGCGATACCGCCGCCCATGATACCAGCACCCAGTACGGCTGCTTTTTTGGTGTCTTTAGCTTGCTTGTCGAATTCTTTGGCTTTTTTCTTCAGCAGCTGGTCGTTCAGGAACAGACCGATCAGTGCCTGAGATTCGGTGGTTTTCGCCAGTTTAGCGAAACCTTTGGATTCAGCTGCCAGTGCTTTTTCACGGTCACCGTTTGCAGCTTTCTGCATCACTTTGATCGCTTCGATTGGCGCTGGGTACTGACCCTTGGTCTGACCGGCAACGAAACCTTTAGCGGTTTCGAAAACCATCATCTGTTCCATGGTGTTCAGTTTCAGCTTGGATTTCTTCGCTTCGCGACGCGCCTGCCAGTCGATGGTGCCGGCAATGGCTTCTTTCAGCATAGCGACAGACTGTTCGTGCAGTTTGTCAGCAGCAACAACTGCGTCAACAGCACCGTCTTTCAGAGCTTTTTCCGGCTTGTTCTCGCCGCCCATGCAGATCCACTCGATGGCATTGTCTGCACCGATGACGCGTGGCAGACGAACCGTACCACCGAAACCTGGCATCAGGCCCAGCTTCACTTCAGGCAGACCCACTTTTGCCTTGTCAGACATTACACGCAGGTCAGACGCCAGACACATTTCAAAACCACCGCCCAGGGCGATGCCATTGATAGCAACCAGAGTCGGTACGCTCAAATCTTCATAAGTGTTGAAGATCTGGTTCGCTTCCAGACACCAGGCTGCAATTTCGTCTTCTTCTTTCTTGAAGGCTTCACCGAATTCGGTGATGTCTGCGCCCACAATGAAAACGTCTTTTCCAGAAGTAACCAGAACACCTTTAACGTCAGCGTTGCCTTTGATGGCTTCTACCGCTGCGTTGAGGTCTTCCAGAGTAACGCGGTTAAACTTGTTTACAGAGTCGCCCTGCAGATCGAATTTAAGTTCGGCGATGCCGTCTTCGATCATGTTTACCGTGATGGCTTTACCTTCGTAAATCATCAACTGATCTCCACATGGTGGTTAGCTTTTTGCCTGACAGTCGTTGCTGTCAGCATTCTGCCGGTTGGTGAAACAATGCCCGCAATGTTCAAAAAACGAACGATTCATACGAGCGTTTGAATCCGAGAGGCACACATTCGTGCAAAGTGGCCAGAAAGTCAATAGCAGGTCAGGAATTGCCGAGTGCATCTGTCTGTTTTTCAGCTTAAATCGGCTCAAATGCCCTTTATCAGGCTGCCTATCCGGGCTCTGAAAATCCATTATTTCCTATAAAAATCAACAACTTAAAGTATATTTAATGGTCTTACCCATACCTGAGACTGATGTTTTTTTTGTAACATATTGTAATAACTGCTAGGGATCAGCGTCCTGTTCTCATAAACTCAGGGCAATACAGCCGTTCCAAAAAGGCTGCAATAACTGAGAAAATCGCTCAGAAAATAACAACAAGAACAAAAAACATAACAACAAAAAAAGAAGACACGCCATGAAAACTGCAATCAACCTGATACGGATCGGGGCATTCCTGCTGTTCAGCCAGGCTGTTATGGCTACCCCACAACAATTGCTGACCGACCTGCAACACATGCGTCTGGCAGCCACCAACGCCATCACCAATTTCTATATGTTTTCCGGACTGGATGCCGACAGCAAATACGAGCGCCGTATTGATGTTGCGCTGGGCAAATTCAATGCCTCACTGGCCAGTGCCCGTGAACTGGCAGCCGTCAACAGCCTGGGCGATGACATCGCCGCCATCGAAGCTGAGTGGAACAGCGTCAGTGATCTTATGACCACCAACCGCAACGATATGCTCAATCAGGGCTTTCCCAATGTGCGCTTAGTGGATGAGATGGGCCGTACCAGTGCCGAGGTAGTCGATAAAATTTCAAAGGCCTACGACAAACTGCAGCAGTCGAGTGGCATCCGCCCAAGCCCGGTGGTGGAGAAAGCCCGTGATCTTGCTCTGCTGATGGAAGAAATTACGTCTCAGTATGCCGCCCGCGGTACGACCAATCTCGGCCAGGTGTTTATGGGCAGCTACGAACGTACGCTGACGGATATGGCGGATGATTTTCATCAACAGCTGCAGGCACTGGAAGAGATGGTGCGTCAGGGGCAGAACGATGTGCTGATGAATAACGTCAACAGCAAATGGCGCTTTATGGAAGAGCGCATTAAAAACTACAACGAGAACACTGTGCCCTTTCTGGTGGTCAGCTATAACGACCGCATCATTGAACACCTGGAAGAACTGGAACGCCGCTTCTGAGCCTGCAGCTTACGCCGCACAGCCGGTCTGACCAGACAGCACAATAAGTCGGGGCTAAGCTGAAAAAACAAAACGGGAGCCATTGGCTCCCGTTTTTTATTGCTCTGTCTGCGATCAAATCATCAAAGCAGAATCACAGAAACGTCTGCATAAACACTTTATAGGCTTCTGCGTTGGCTGTTTTCCGTTCTGCCGGCATCAGCACCACGCGATTTTCATACACTTCCAGCAACAGCAGATCATCGTTCAGCTGCGCCATGGCAGCCGTCACCTTCTCTGCATCCGCCGCCGTGCCCTGATTATGCCAGCACAAACCCTCCGGCAAACCGTCAGTATCCCAGCCTGCCTGTCCGGCAACGCGGAATTTCAACGCTCCGCCCTGCTGCTGACCGGGACGCACCAGAGTATAACTGGTGGCAGTGATCTCATCGCGCACGCCGGTTTTGGCGGAATCCGGTTTAAAGGTGAACTGACGAATCTGCAAACCAAGTTTAATGGCATCGTAACGTAACCCGGCCAGGCGTTTATCCCGCGGGCTGGGTTTCAGCCAGTACACGGAGCCAAAAATGGTCAGAATAACGAAGCCCAGCACCAGCCAGAAAATCATGATGCCATTTCCTCAAGTTCCAGCCAGCGTTCTTCCAGTGCTTCGATTTTTGCTTCCGCCGCAGACAGGGCTTCCAGTGTTTTCTGAATAGCATCAGCGTCACCGGAATAGAAATCCGGCTCACCGGCTTTCGCTGCCAGCGCATCGCGTTCAGCTTCCGCTGCAGCAATCTGATCCGGCAGCATATCCAGTTCCCGCTGCAGTTTATACGACAGCTTTTTCCCAGCGCTTTTGCTTTCTTCGGCTTTAACCGGGGCAGTGTCTGCTTTCTTTTCTGCAGCGGCTTTTTTCTCTTCTTCTGCTTTTACAGCACGGCTGCTGCCCTGGGCTTTTTTACGCTCCTGCCAGTCGCTGTAACCACCCACCTGTTCTTCGATATAGCCCGGTTCGCCTTCACCGAATACCCACATCTGGGTGACGACGTTATCGAGGAATGCCCGGTCGTGACTCACCAGCAACAGGGTGCCGCTGTATTCCATTAAGCGTTCTTCCAGCAGTTCCAGGGTTTCTACGTCGAGGTCGTTGGTTGGTTCGTCCATCACCAGCAGGTTGCAGGGTTTAAGGAACAACTTAGCTAACAAAACGCGATTACGTTCACCACCGGACAGCGCTTTCACCGGCGTACGCGCACGCTGGGCAGAAAACAGGAAGTCACCGAGATAACCAATGATATGACGGCTCTGACCGTTCACCTCCACCTGGTCTTTGCCGTCAGCAACGTTATCGGCAATGGACTTTTCGTCGTCGAGCAGGTGACGCGCCTGATCGAAATAAGCGACTTCGATTTTTGTTCCGCTTTTAATGGTGCCGGATTGCGGTTGCAGCTGACCGAGCAATAATTTCAACAGGGTACTTTTGCCGACGCCGTTAGGTCCGACCAAACCAATACGGTCACCGCGCATGACCAGAGTGGAGAAATCCTTCACCTGCATCACGTCTTTCCAGGCGTACGTCAGATGTTCAATTTCAAATACCTGCTTACCGGACGACTCTGCCGCATTCATACTGATGTTGGCGCTGCCCTGCACATCGCGGCGTGCGCGGCGCTCGTTACGCATGGCTTTCAATGCGCGCACCCGGCCTTCGTTACGGGTACGGCGCGCTTCGATGCCTTTGCGGATCCACTTTTCTTCTTCCGCCAGACGCTTATCAAACAGCGCATTCTGGGTGGCTTCTTCTTCCAGACGTTTTTCACGGTAATCGACAAAGCTCAGATAATCGCCCTGCCAGTTATAAATGTGGCCGCGATCCAGTTCGATAATACGGGTAGCCAGATTCTGCACGAAGGCCCGGTCGTGACTGATAAAAACCAAAGAACCGTTAAACTGCTTTAACTGCTCTTCCAGCCATTCGATGGTCGCCACGTCCATATGGTTGGTCGGTTCGTCGAGGATCAGCAGATCCGGCTCAACGACTAAGGCACGGGCCAGCATCACACGACGCTGCCAACCACCGGACAGTTGAGCAAAGCTGGTTTCGCCCGGTAATTTCAGGCGCTGAATAATGGCATCCACTTTCTGCTGCCAGCTCCAGCCATCGGCGGCTTCAATACGGGTCTGCAGATCTTCCAGCACCTTCATATCGGCGTCGGCACCACGGGCAGTTTCATCATGGTAACGGGAAATCAGCTGACCCACTTCACCCAGACCGTCTGCGACCACATCATACACAGGCTTATCAGCCGCCTGCGGCAGCTCCTGCTGCAGTGCGGAAACGCGCAGCATATCCAGATGTTCCACACGGCCGTCATCCGGCTGGATCTGACGGTTGAGGATTTTCAACAGCGTCGATTTACCTTCACCGTTACGGCCAACCACACACAGACGCTCGCCGGTGTGAATGTCGAGGTTCACCTTATCCAGCAGAACGTGGTCGCCAAACGCCAGCTCTGCCTGCTTTAAACTTACCAATACCATAAATGCCCTTAGCGTCTGTCAGCCAGACCCTTACCTGCAGAAGATCAAAAGGCCGCCAGTATACGCGTTCACCCGGCCCTCTGTATAAAAAACCTGAACTGACTCTTTAGCCGAAGACGGGCAGAAAACGTCACAAATGCCAGACTGAAGCTGTGTCACTCAGCGCAGCCTGCTCTCATTAAACGGAACCCGGGTGCAGTTATTGAGTATTTCCCTTATATTGGTCAGGCACCGGGAAGGATTCGCCCGGAATGAACAATAAACACAAGATAAAAAGCGGACATCTGCATGACTACTCGTCTGAATAAGGGCCATATCGCTGCCCTGCTACTTTCTGCTGCCCTGATTCTCTGGATGGCAGCCGGTTCACTGCAATCAGAACCTGATATCAGTACCAACCGCCCTCTGGCACTGGACAACGGCCTGCCCCGGGTGCAGGTGACGCACATGCAGGGCGAAGAGGTTCAGCGCGATGTTATCGTCTCTGCTCACACCGCCCCCAACCGCCGGGTTGAAGTTAAATCGGAAATCCGCGCCAAAGTCATCGCCATTCATAAGCGCAAAGGAGAAAGCGTGGAACGTGGCGAGCTGATTCTGGAGCTGGATGCCAGAGACTGGCCAGCGCGGGTCAAACAGGCGGCGGCTGCGTTAAAACAACGCCGCATCGAAGCCGACAGCGCGCGTCAGCTGGCCGCCAAAGGACTGGCCAATGAATCCCAGCTGGCCCAGGCCGAAACCGCGCTGGCCAACGCCGAAGCGGAACTGACCCACGCAAGCATTCAGCTCGACGCGACCAAAATCCGCGCGCCGTTTGCCGGCATTATTGATCAGCGTTTTGTTGAGACCGGCGATTTCGTCAAAGACAGCACACCATTACTGACCGTGCTGGATTTCTCGCCATACATAGTCAAAGGCGATGCCTCTGAACAGGAAGCTGCAGATATTCATATTGGTGACAACGCCTGGGCGCAGCTGATTAACGGCGAACGCGTCGAAGGGACTGTCCGTTATATCGCTGCCGAAGCCAATGAACGTACCCGCACCTTTGCCGTGGAAGTAGAAATTGAAAATCCCGGCGGCAAAATGACCAGCGGACTCACTGCCGATATTCATGTGCCGCAACCTGCGACCCACGCCTATTTTGTTTCGCCTGCCCTGCTGATTCTTAATGATGACGGCGAACTCGGACTGAAAGGCATCGACGCCGATCAGCGGGTGGTCTTTTTACCGGCAAAACTGTTAAAAGCCGATAACACAGGTATCTGGCTGTACGGGCTTGGCGCCGAAGCCGACATCATCACTCTGGGCGGTGGTTTTGTGGAATATGGCCAGCAGGTAGAACCCGTGTTTGTCATCAACGGGGCTTCTGAGCGCGCTAACGCAGCCGTCGCGGATGACGATAGCGCGACCTACAATGCCAACGCGGAGTAAGCCGGGATGTCATTAATTCAGGCTTCACTTAACCGTTCGCGCACTGTTCTTATGCTGTTTACTCTGGTGATGCTGGTCGGCATTGCCACGCTGATCAGCATTCCCAAAGAAAGTAATCCGGATATTACCGTACCTTTTGTGTATGTCTCAGTTACCCATGATGGCATTTCGCCGGAAGACGCCGACGCGCTGATTTATAAACAACTGGAGAAAGAACTGCGCGGACTGGATGGTTTAAAAGAAATGGTCTCCACCGCCAGCACCGGGCATCTGTCGATTACACTGGAGTTTTATACCGACACAGATATCGATCAGGCATTGCTGGATGTGCGCCAGAAAGTCGATGACGCCAAAGGCGAATTACCGGAAGACAGCAAGGAACCACGGGTAAAAGAAATTAACGTTGCCCTGTTCCCGGTAATGGTGGTTACCCTGTCAGGTGAGGCAGATGAATCGTCACTCTATGCGGTTGCCGAAGACCTGCAGGATCGTCTGGAAGCATTGCCCGGCGTTCTGGAAGCAACAATTCAGGGCAAGCGCGAAGAAATTGCTGAAATCATCGTAGATCCGGCGCGTATGGATAACTACGGCCTGTCGTTCAGTGAACTGGCTCAGCTGGTTGGCAACAACAACAAACTGGTCGCCAGCGAAGATCTGGATACCGGCGCCGGGCGTTTCAGCGTCAAAGTACCCGGACTGATTGAAAGCATCCCGGATATTCTCAAATTGCCGGTCAAAGTCGATGGCGACAGAGTCGTATTATTCGAGGATATTGCCGTTGGCCGTCTGTCCTATAAAGACCGTCAGAACAGCGCCCGGGTCAATGGCAAAAACGCCGTCACGCTGGAAATTAAAAAGCGCATTGGCTCGAATATTATTGAGACGCTGGACGACGTAAAAAACATCATCAATGAAGTTGAGCCGTTCTGGCCGGATGGTATTGATGTCGGCGTTACCCAGGATGAATCACGGCAGATTAAGGAGATGCTCAACGATCTGTTCAATAACGTCCTGGTCGCGACCCTGCTGGTGATGATTCTGGTGCTCGGCAGCCTCGGCATTAAAAGCTCATTTATGGTGGGTCTGGCTATTCCCGGTGCATTTTTAATGGCATTAATTGTACTGAGCATGATGGGTTACACCATGAATATGGTGGTGCTTTTTTCCCTGATTTTATCCGTCGGCATGCTGGTTGATGGCGCCATCGTAGTGACCGAATACGCCGACCGCCGGCTGGCCGAAGGCGCAAAAAAGCGCGTCGCCTATGCCGAAGCGGCACAGCGTATGGCGTGGCCGATTATTGCCTCCACCGCCACCACGCTGGCGGTGTTTTTACCCCTGTTATTCTGGCCCGGCACCACCGGGGATTTTATGAAATTCCTGCCACTGACCCTGCTTTATACCCTCACCGGTTCGCTGATTATGGCGTTAATCGTGGTACCGACTATCGGTGCAGTCATGGGTAAAGATGGCCATCATAACCCACAGGCACTGGCCACCATTGAAGCCGCTGAACAGGGCCGTTTTAATGAATTAAAAGGCTTTGCCGGTTTTTACATCCGCACCCTGCACAAAGCCCTGCAACATCCGTTAAAAGTGTTGGCCTTGGCTATTACTGCGTTGGTAACGTCTTTTGTCGTGTATTTTTTTCTTGGTCACGGGTCGGAATTCTTTCCCGACGTTGATGCGGATATTGGTCTGGTGGATGTGCGTGCCCGCGGCAATCTGTCATTGGCTGAGCGCGAAGATATTGTGCGTAAGGTAGAAGCCCGGATTTTTGATATGGCAGAAATTCAGTCGATTTACACCGCCACCTTTGTTAAGCCGCCCAGTGACGGTGATACGGCAGCCGATGTAATTGGCCGTATTCAGCTGGAGCTGGTGAACTGGGAACAAC
>PAJK01000115.1 GCA_002706025.1 Oceanospirillaceae bacterium | reverse complement strand
GCGAGAGGGGTAAGGCCCCTCTATGAGGACAAGGGGCCTGACAATTTTCGAAAATGCTTAAATAGAAATTTATGGGACAGCAGTGGGCGTGGCCTCCTTTTTTATTGGCTGTTCTGATGCCGGTAAGCGGCGCGGAGCCGTTATTTTTCCTGCATGCCTTTGGGCATATAAATAATGCGCGTCATCGACGCCATGTCATGCCAGCTGCGCTGACGTTTATCAAACAGCGCCCACCAGTAACCCAGACCAACAACAAGGATCGAGAAAAAGCCAACACCAGTGCGCAGCATACACTGGCTGATACGCATCTGTGGTTTGTACTCACTGACCAGCTTAATACGCCAGCTTTTCATGCCGATGGTCTGGCCGCCACGCAGCCAGGAGTGGGTGTAATAGAAAAAGCAGATAATGAACATTACCGAGTAATGGATAGACGCTGGAATGTTTCCTCCGGGAGGTTCGCCATTGGTTGCTACATAAATGCCAGTCATCACAAACTCTGCCAAAATAATCAGAGCAAATACTATCAGGCTATCGTAAATCATAGCGGCCAGCCGACGGTACAGCGGGGCGGTAGGGTAGTTCTGATCAGACATCGGTATTCCTGATTAATTAACAAGCGGCGGAATCATAGCAAACGGGCGCAGCGTCCTGAAGCAGAGACTGCAGCAGATCAAGACAGCGGCGTGCTATTGGCGGATAATGCAGGCAGTAAATTGCAAAGAAGAGTCAGCCGGGTCTGCACAGCCACAGACTGAACCGCTGGCAGCACAGCCAACAGACAGCTGACAAAACAGCTAACAGAACAGCTAACAGAACAACCAGGAGCGCAGAATCATGGTCAACTTAGGTGATATTCGCCGCCAGTACACTCAGGGCCGTCTTGATGAGGAAACAGCAGCTGATGATCCGATGACCCAGTTTCACGCCTGGTTTGAACAATACCGTGATACCGAACCTCTGGAGCCGACCATTATGACCGTGGCCAGCGTCGACAGTGAGGGTATGCCATGGCAACGGGTATTGTTGCTCAAGGCCTACGACGGTGATGGTTTCGTTTTCTTCACCAACTATGAAAGTAATAAAGGCCAGCATTTTACCAACACTGGTAAAGCCAGCCTGCATTTCTTCTGGATGGAGATGGAGCGTCAGGTGGAAGTTCAGGGCACAATCGAAAAAATCAGCCGCGAAGAGACCGCAGAATATTTTCACTCGCGTCCGCGCCAGAGCCAGTTAGGTGCCTGGGCATCCGCACAGAGCCGTCCACTGGATAATCGTGCGCAACTGGAACAGGCCTTCGCTGATGTGTCTGCTCAGTATGAAAACGAAGAAGTGCCGGTGCCGGATCACTGGGGCGGCTTCAGGGTGACACCAACGCGGATGGAATTCTGGCAGGGCGGTGAACACCGTCTGCATGACCGGGTTGAATATCAGCCTCAGGCTGATGGCAGTTGGAAAAAGCAGCGCCTGAATCCCTGATCTTTTAAGATCACAAAAAAACCGGCCAACGCCGGTTTTTTTGTGTCGTACCAATATTGCTCAGTCCAGATCTTGGATCTGGCTTTCGCTTTGGTCAATATAAGCACCGCCAAACAGAAATGCATGATTGAGCAGGTGATACAGCTGGTATAACGGCCGGCGACGTTCATAGCCTGCATCAAGCTCAGTCAGTGACTGATAACCCTGATAAAACTTCTGCGGAAAGCGGCCGAACAGTTCCGTCATGGCCAGATCCGTTTCGATATCGCCATAAGAGGAAGACGGATCGTACAGCACCGGGTAGGAAATCTGCCGGTCAGGGTTGAAGCCAATATTGCCGGACCACAGATCTCCGTGCAGCAGGGATGGGGCTGGTTGATGGCCGTTCAGCATGTCGGACGCTTTGCTCAGCGCGCGGGACATGCCGCGGATGCGCACACCGGTCTGCTGTAAGCGGTTAAACATCGGCTCCAGCCGCTGGGTTAGGTAAAAATCCGCCCAGTTGTCGTTCCAGCGGTTGTCCTGAGGTGTTTCTCCGCAATAGGTTGTCATGTCGAAACCGTAACCCTGCTCAGAGGTATGATTGTGCATCTGTGCCAGCTGCTGTCCGGCGGAAAACCAGTCACCGTGTACCGCCAGCGGTATGTGCTGCAATACGATGTAGGAAAGATCCGCGTCGGCGATAACACCGCTGGCCAGTGGTGCGCACACCGCGATGGTCTGGGTTGCCATCATCTTCAGAAGACAGGCCTGCTCAGCCTCAAAATGAGTGGCGTATTCCCGCCCCTGACATTTGATAAAGAAGGCTCCGGCTTCAGTCTGCACACTGAACTGACGTTGATTGCCATCCTGATGTTGGCTGAAACTGAGCAGCTTAACGGATGAAGGGAACAGCAGACCGCCCTGTACAGCGTCACTGAGCATCTGCCGGATCAGATCACTGGCATGGGCTTCCTGCCATTGCGGGGCGGATTGTTTATGAAGGGGGCGGACTGAAGACATTGTGCTTACCTCAGGCATTTTGCTCAGTGTAACGTCTGTCCTCAGAGCAAAATGCCAATCAGTTAACAAGGCTTCAGCGAACCATCACGCATTCATCCGGATATGGCTCAATCTGCCTGATTTTCAGCGGCCCAGGCCAGCAGCATGCTGTGTACCCGTTCATCGCAGGGCACATAGTTCATGGCTTCTGCTTCCGGGACCCCGTCGGACAGAATGTCACGGCAATGGCTTACTTCAAAACTCACGTCACGCCCACAGGCGTCGTAGAGTTTTTCCAGCATCTCACCGGCACGGACATCATCGTCAGCGTACAGATGCGGCTGTTCGAGATCGTTTTCCAGCTCACGGATCACAGACCAGATGGTCTCACCCAGCTGATACAGGGTATCCGGATTAATACCATGCAGATCCTGCAGTGATATATCCCAGTCGTCCCAGTCATCTTCTGGCTGAATCAGCGTGGTTTTGATCTGACCATCAGCCATGGACCAGGCGATAGCCACCGGATGGGCGTGCTCTTCCCAGGAGCTGCCATCGATGGCAATAAAATGGGGGTAGGACATAAAACACCATTGTCAGGGGATTAAGCGGCGAATCTACCCGCGCATCCTGAACTTGGCAATAGCAGCCTTGTTAAGAGCGACCTTGATAAAAGCGGCCTTGGCAAGTGCAGTCTGCGGGGTAGCAGTGAGAGAGCGCAATGCGGAGCTGTCAGCCGTGACGCGAGGTCGGGGTATTTTTACGGAATGCCCGTGGCGACATACCCAGCCAGCGCCGGAACGCCCGGCCGAAGTTGGAAGGGTCGTTATAGCCCAGCTGGTGGGCGATTTCTTCCACAGATGTGCGGGTTTCCATCAGCAGTTGCAGGGCTTTCTCCCGGCGTGCTTCATCAATAATATTCTGATAAGTGGTGTTCAGCTGGGCCAGTTGGCGGTTGACCGTACGCGGACTGGAGTTGAGCGTTCTGGCCATAACCGCCAGCGTCGGGTAGGCATTCATGCTGTCGATATTACGGCGGATCTGAGTCACCAGATCCTGACCGCGGTCGAGCTCGGCGAGTAACTTTTCACACTCTGCTTCCGCCAGACGCCGGGCCGTGGTGTTGGCGGTGGAAACCGGGGTGGCCAGCAGAAATGCGGGAATGCACAGCTGATTGTGCGGCTGATTAAACATCACCGGAATATCGAGGATATTTTCGTAGCACGACAGCGGCCGGCTGGGCGCGTCGGTGAATTTTGCCACGGCAGTCAGTTCTTCACTGTTCTGGGTCAGAAAGCGTGAAATGGTGACGAAGGTAGAAATAATATTCTGCACCACGAAGGAAAACGTACTGCGCATCGCCGCCAGATGGTTGATCTGGATAACAGCGGTGTCCTGATCATTGATAAAGCGGATATCCGCCAGCAGTGTGCGGGTACGGGCGTAACGGATCGCCAGAGACAGTGCCTGCCCCAGAGTATCGCTGGCAAGAATCGCAAAACCCAGAAAGCCATGGCTGGAAATACTCAGCCTGCGGCCATGTTCCAGGCCCAGTAACGGGTCGCCACTTAATGCCAGGGCGTTTTCAATCACCTTGTGATACTGCAGCGGCGAGATAAATTCCTGCGGTGAAGCCAGTACCCGGGCACTGAGTCCGGTGCCCTGTGCCAGTTGGCTGGTGGTAATTCCCTGTTGCGTCAGCATGTCGATCAGCTGCGCGAGATATTCCGTGCCGATAAAAGGCCGGTTGGCGGCAGACGAGGCCTGAACCGTTGCTGGCTGGAATTCCGTCATGCCTGGGCTCCTGCAAAATCCGGTTGATACTGGGTTAGTGACTGTTTTTATGGCGCGCTATGACCGGAAGGATGTCACGTTTTCCACTGTTACTCAATGTACCTTTAGGCCATAGTAGGCCGAGAACAAAAATAAAATCATAAATAAGAGGTAGACCCCGTGGACGTTTCTTTCTGGGACGGTAAGCGCGCGCCCGGCGTGCCTGACCAAATCGACCTGAAGCAGTACAACGCTGTTGTTGAAGTGATTGAACAGGCCTTTCAGCGCTACAGCGACCGGCCAGCTTTCACCAGCATCAATCACACCCTGACATACCGTCAGATCGACGATTACAGTGCCGCCTTCGCCGCTTATCTGCAGAATCACACCAGCCTGAAACCGGGCGACCGCATCGCGATCCAGATGCCGAATATTCTGCAGTTTCCCATCGCCATGTACGGTGCTCTGCGTGCCGGAATGATCGTGGTGAATACCAACCCGCTGTATACCGAACGGGAAATGCTGCATCAGTTTAACGACTCAGGTGCCAAGGCACTGGTCTGCATGGATGTATTTGCCCGCTCAGTGCAGAACATCCGCGCTCGCACCGGTCTGCAGCATGTGATTGTCACCCGTCTGGCCGACATGTTGCCGGCGCCAAAACGCATCCTGATTAATGCGGCGGCGAAATACATTAAAAAAATGGTACCGGCTTACAGTCTGCCGGATGCCGTGCGTTTCCGTACGGCGTTGAGTAAGGGCGCTGCCTGCCCGCGCTTCAGCGAAAATTACATGCGTAATCCGGATGACACCATCATTCTGCAATACACAGGTGGCACCACGGGTGTGGCCAAAGGCGCTGAGCTGACTAACCGCAATCTGGTCGCCAATATGCTGCAGTCCGGCGCTATTCTGCGTCAGGTCGATCCGGCCACTGGCGAGCGCATCAAACCGAATGTCGGCTCAAAAGTGGTAGCACCGCTGCCGCTGTATCACATTTATTCCTTTACCACGCACCTGATGGCGCTGTTTGAGCAGGGCGATCAGAGCATTCTGATCGCCAACCCGCGCGATACCGATATGTTTGTACGTATGATTAAGCCGCACCAGCTGACCGGCTTTATCGGACTGAACACCCTGTTTGTGTCGCTGCTGAATCACCCGGAATTTAAAAACTGCGATTTCAGTAAGCTCTGCCTGACGCTGTCCGGCGGTACTGCGCTGGTGGACAACACCGCAAAACGCTGGCGCGAGCTTACCGGCTGCGGTATTTCGGAAGCCTATGGGCTGACAGAGTGCTCTCCGGCTGTGTGTATGAATCCGGCTGGCGGTCTGGAACGTGACGGCACGGTGGGGCAGGCTGTTCCCGGCACTGCACTGAAATGCATCGATGATCAGGGGCAGGAAGTCGCCATTGGTGAGCGCGGTGAGCTGTGCGTTAAAGGTCCGCAGGTGATGAAAGGTTACTGGAAGCGGCCGGATGCTACTGCTGAAAGCTTTACCGAAGACGGCCAATGGCTGCGTACCGGTGACGTTGCTGTGATTGATGAAGACGGCTATGTGAAAATCGTCGACCGGATCAAAGACATGATTCTGGTGTCCGGCTTTAACGTTTACCCGAATGAAATTGAGGATGTGGTGGCAAAACATCCGGCGGTGGAAAACTGCGCTGTTATCGGTGTCAATGATGAAAAAACCGGTGAAGCGGTGAAACTGTTTATCGTTGCCTCGGACGCTAACGTTACCGTGGACGATATCAAACGTCATTGCCGGGAAAACCTCACTGCCTACAAAATGCCGCGTTATATTGAGTTCCGCACGGAGCTGCCGATGTCTCCGGTGGGCAAAATCCTGCGTCGTGAACTGAAAGATGAAGAAGCAGCAAAGCAGACAGAGCAAGCTTCGGTGGCCTAAACGTCGTATGCTGTAGCACTGACAGAGAAAGGAGATGCACACGCATCTCCTTTTTTTGTGCCTGCTTTTTCTGGCTTTTTTTACAGGCTTCTTTCCCTTGTTCCTTCCTGCGTTACTTCATTCGTCCTTCCTTTTTCTGGATTTCCGGACTCAGGTTTTCTGTTCAGGGTTCTTCTTCCGTCTTTTTGCTGAAAACTAAAAGTTACCTGCAGAACTGACATTACCCCTTCGACCCAGTGGCCAATGGCTGAATCCTGCCTGTCTGTGACACTCCTTACGAGATCAACGTGGTTTATGCCACCAGTGGACAGCATAGGCGCCTGGTGGCTGATGGGCTTAATTGCAGAGCAAACGGTTTCGGCAGCGCTTTTAACAGGTTAGCCGCAGAGGAATGTATATGATTCAGTACAAAGCACCTTTAAAAGATATTCAGTTTCTGATTAACGATGTCTTTGATTTTCAGAAACATTATCAGCAGGTACCGGGAGGGGAAGAAGCAACCCCGGAAATGGTGGATGCAATTCTGGGTGAAGCTGCCCGCTTCAGTGAGGAAGTTATATCTCCACTGTATCAGTCTGGGGATAAAGGCTGCCTGTTCCGTGACGGTGAAGTGACAACGCCGAAAGGTTTTCGTGAAGCCTATGGTCAGTATGTGGAAGGCGGCTGGCAGGGGATGTCAGCACCGGTGGAATATGGTGGTCAGGGGCTGCCGCTGTCGTTGGGGGTGATTAAATCCGAAATGATCGGCACAGCTAACTGGTCCTGGGGTATGTACCCGGGATTATCGCTGGGCGCTATGAACACCATTTATATGCACGGCACGGAGCAACAGAAGCAGACCTATCTGGTACCTCTGACAGAGGGACGCTGGACCGGCACCATGTGTCTTACCGAGCCTCAATGTGGCACGGATCTAGGTCAGGTTAAAACCAAAGCTACGGCGAACAGTGATGGCAGCTATAACCTGAGCGGAACCAAAATTTTTATTTCGTCCGGCGAGCACGATCTGACTGAACAGATTGTGCATATTGTGCTGGCGCGTCTGCCCGATGCACCGGAAGGAACCCGGGGTATTTCGCTGTTTATCGTGCCGAAATTTCACGTCAATGACGATGGCTCATTGGGTGACCGTAATCCGGTTTACTGTGGTTCCATTGAAGAGAAAATGGGGATTCACGGTTCATCCACCTGCGTTATGAATTTTGATGGTGCCCGGGGTTTTCTTATCGGTCCGGAAAATAAAGGGCTGATGTGCATGTTTACCTTTATGAACACTGCCCGGATCGGTACCTCCATTCAGGGCATCGGTGCGGCGGAATTATCCTTTCAGGGTGCTTTACCATATGCACGGGAGCGTCGTTCCATGCGTTCATTAAGCGGCACAAAACATCCGGATAAAACTGCGGATGCTCTGATTGTTCATCCCGATGTACGGCGCATGCTGCTGACTCAGAAAGCCATTGCAGAAGGCGGACGGGCCATGCTGTATCACGCGGCGCGTCTGGCGGACATGATGATGGCGGCGCACAGTCGTGGCGATCAGCATGGCTACGATGCTTACGACGATAAACTTGGTTTTCTGACCCCGGTACTGAAAGCCTTCCTGACCGAACTGGGTTATGAAGCCGCCAACCATGGCGTTCAGGTGTATGGCGGGCATGGTTTTATTAAGGAATGGGGAATGGAGCAGATTATCCGTGATGCACAGATCTCCAAACTGTATGAAGGGACGACCGGAGTACAGGCACTGGATCTGCTGGGGCGAAAAATTCTGTTGGGCAAACTTAAATCGTTTAATGAATTCCGCCATGAAGTGAATCAGTTTATTAAGCAGCATAACAACCGCAGTGAAATGAAGCCTTTTATAAAACAGCTGAAGCGTTACATGCTGCGCTGGCGTATCGGTACTTTCCGTGTGGCTTATAAAGCTGCCAGAAACCGCGATATGGTTGGCGCTGCATCGTACGATTATCTGATGCAGTCCGGTTACGTCATTATGGGGTATTTCTGGGCGCAGATGGCCGATGCCGCTTATACCGCGCTGAAAGCAGGTAAAGGTGACGCCGATTTTTATAAAACCAAAATTCAGACTGCAGAGTTTTATTACGACCGTATGATGCCAAGGGCCAGAGCTCATAACAAAATGATGCTGAAGGACCCGGCGTCACTGATGCAGATTGCTGAGGAGCATTTCAGCCTTTAAGCCATCGGCTGTCGCTTTTCTGCAGCCGGTGTCGTTATTTTTAACGCCTGATTAATGATTGCGAATGCTCAGCAGTAACGTCAGGCTTTGCTCATTTTCTGCCTGTTCGGTCGTCAGCTGGCCCTGGAACCGTGTGCTGACAAGGTGTTCACACAGACTGTCGATGTCTCTGTCGGCAATGCTTATTCCTGTCATGGATTGCGTTGCCGATTGATTGTTCTGGCCGCTATGGGTGGCCTTTATTTCAATCATGCCACGGTTCAGTTTGAGACCGATGGAACAATCTGAGGCGGAGACATTGCGGCATTTTCTCAGGACCAGATGGTTAAGCAGAAAATAAAAAACGTCAGGATTTTCTTCAATAATCAGTGAAAATGGTAAATCCGTTATTGGCTGTTTATCAGCCTCAAATGTTTGTTCTGCCCAGCGCCGGATCAACAGTGCCAGATCGATACTGCTGGATGGGCTGCTTTCCGAAACGCTCAGATATTCCATAAATGCCTGAATCCGCGGGCGGGTTTCTGCGTCAGTTAACGGCTCCAGCTGGTGGAGTTGTTTCAGCAACAGCTGATTGATTTCTTTCTGCGATTCGCTGGAGTAATGGCTGGCCGTGCGTTCAAGATCCTGTTCCAGCTTACGAATGGTCGCTTTTGATCTGAGTTGCTCGTTATAGAGGTCTTCAGTGCGGGCGGTGACTTTGTTCTCCAGCGAGAGCGTCAGCTCGCGGGATTGTTCCAGCGCCAGCTGTTCCTGAGTGCGGTCGACGGTACAGATCATAATTTCGGCCGGACGCGTATCACGGTAGCGTGATATCTGCAGAGTGATTTCCAGATAGCGGCGGGTTTGCTGGAAATCACGGATCCAGATGAGGTCATGGACGCGGCTTAGACGTCCGATAAACAGCTGGTTGATACGCTCACGTTGCTGCACCGATTCGGGCCCTTCAATCCGGTTCACCAGTTCGTTAATCGGGTGACGTACAGACTCCAGTTCCAGTTCGGTGGTGGCGAGGTGGCCGGCAAAATGACTGTTGCTATCCAGCTTGTTGGCTTCAGCATTGTAGGTGCAGAAGCCAATGCCAGCGTTATCGACAGCGATGGTCAGCTGATTACGGGTGTGCTCAAGCTGCTGATGTGACTTTTTCTGCTCTTCAATATCCTGGCGCAGACGCATCAGCATCTGGTGGATAGCCTGATTGACGGCTGAAATTTCATCGTTGCGCCGGTGCTTTAATAACGGCCCTTTGGGGGTATCCAATGAGAAATCCTGCGCCCATTCGGCCAGGGCATACAGGCGCCTGGTGATCAGCTGATGGACGATAAACAGCAGGAATATGGAAATGGTAAAGGTCTTTACAAACTGGGTGAGGAGAATATTCACCGTTTGGTCGGTTAATTCCTGATGCAGCTGAGAATAGTCCAGGCTGATGTGCAGCACGCCCAGAGGGTAGTGTTCGGTCGGTGTGTCGTAGGAAAGGCCAAACTGATGGTGCTGATCAACGTGGTTATAGACATTGCCGGAGCTGTACAGCACCTCGTCGTTGTTTTCTATGTAGGTATACACAACACCGGGAAAGTTGAGAATGCCGTGCAACTGGGCATCAATCTGATTGGCATCGAAATTCCACAGACTGTAACTGAGACTTTTACGGTAGCTGTTCTCAATCTGTTCCAGATTTTCGTCATATTGCTGTAATCCGCGCTGATAGTCCGAATAGAGGATATAGAACAGAGACAGCAGGGTAATGACAAAGCTGAATGCCAGTACAGAGGTAAGCAGTTGTCTTCCCAGGGCCGTTGAGTATCTGAACATGGAACCGTTGCTGTCAGGTAAAGGTAAAGTAGCCTAACTATAGCCTGATTTTACGGGCACCGGCCATGAAATGGGGGGGAATCTTTAGTCGGCTGGCAGAACCGGAAAACTGTGTGCCATGCAGATAGGTGTTTTGGCCGTTGCGGTGACAAACTTGACTTGGCACAAGGTTTCTATGGCTATAAAAACACCCGTTTTTATTTCTTGATTTGTGTCAAACAGAACAATCATCAATCCGTTACTCTGCACCCATCAACTCAGAGAGCACAAATGAAGGAGTGCATAATGAAACTGTTGAAAACTCTGTTAGCAACTGCTGTAGCTGTTTCTGCAATGCCAGCCATGGCTTATGAAGCCGGCGATTTTATGATTAAAGCTGGTGTTATTAACGTAAGCCCTAAAGACGACAACAGTGCTGATCTGGGTGGTGGTGCCCGAGTTCAGATTGAAGACGATACTCAGCTGGGTCTGACTTTCACCTACATGATCTCTTCTCAGATTGGTCTGGAAGTTCTGGCTGCTACTCCGTTCACTCACGAAGTGAAAATTGATGGCATGGGTAAAGTAGGTGAAGTAAGCCACCTGCCACCAACCGTATCTCTGCAGTACTACCCAATGTCTCCTGAGTCTGCCATTCAGCCATACGTCGGCGTTGGTATTAACTACACTTTCTTCTTCGACGAAAAAGACGCAGTTAACCACGTAGACCGCAGCACTGGTGCAGCATTCTCTGTTGGTGCTAACTACAACATCGACGATAACTGGATGGCTAACGTCGCTGTATGGAAAATCGATCTGGATGCAACTGCTCAGACCGCTCTGGATGCTGTTGATCTGCATGTTGATCCATGGGTTGTTCTGGTGGGTGGCGGTTACAAGTTCTGATCGACTGTACCGTATAAGCCCTCTGAAAAAGCCACGCATTGCGTGGCTTTTTTATTTCTCTTTTTGCTGCTTTTGCTACATTTTCTGCGTTATTGCGTTCTTTACGAAGGATCTTGTGTTAACGATCCTTTGATCAGTTTTCTTCGCTGGCAAGATCGGTCCTTGTATCTTCCAGTCCAAGGACCCCGCGTTTGAATTGAGCTGACACCGGGTGTTCGCCAATCCAGATACGCATCAGTGCATCGAACAGATCCTTACCCTCGATTTCCCCCTTGATGTCCGAGTTTATAACGATTCGGGATACCTGCCGTTCCGGCACGTATTCCACATAGCCAACGTCACCACGAACTATTCTGATATCAAACATCTCAACCAGCCGCTGTAATCTGGCATCCATCGCGTTGGCTTCTTCTTCAGTCAGATTCAGTTGCAGTGATTCGTACATCGCCGTTGCAATCCGGCGCCCGCTGACGCGGTTGACCAGGATGTGATAAACCAGTCGTTTGCTGGTGTTCTGTGCGATCAGCGCCTGCGGGTCATGGCCGGGATTTTCGATGTACAGCAGGCCGGCGTAGGCATCAACCAGATAGTACATGGTGCGTATGGCAGCTCCGTTCAGGCGCATTTCATTATGCTCTGCTGTGGCCGGGATGATTTCCGGGAATTCGTAGCCAGTCAGGGCGCGGGCATTGCTGTGGCAGGGGAGTGTGAGTGCTGCCAGCGGCAGCAGAGCAATGGTTGTGATCCGTTTCAGAGAACGAAGGTTAAGTCTGGTTTGAGGGGGATGGGGGTTAATCTGATGTGGGGTAATCTGACGGGTGAACAGAAGGGTTAACTGACGGGGTATAAGGGTCCTTGTCATGGCTGACTCCGTTTTTATTCTTATTAAGTCAGGCTCACTGTATGTTCGCTTTTTGTACAGATCAAGAGATCACAGTACGGGAGCCAGCAATCGGCTCAATCGGCTCAGAAATATCTGCCACCAGTGGCTCGGTACCTGCGTAGGTACGGAATTGGCGAAGTCTTTTTCCAGCATAGCTTTTACGTCACAGGCCAGGTCTTTATCCTGTACCAGAGCACCCAGCTCAAAGTTGATCCGCAGGGAACGACTGTCGAGATTTGAGCTGCCGATATAGCTCCATTCATCATCAATCAGAATCACTTTCTGGTGCAGAAAGCTTTTACGGTAACTGAAAAACTTCACTTTGCAGCGGCTCAGTGGCTCGATGAAGGATGCCATCGCCAGTTGCACCAGGCGGTTGTCATTCTTCTCGGGAATCAGAATGCGCGTATCGACACCGCGCAATGCCGCCAGCTGCAGGGCCACCTGCAGACTCTGGTCGGGGACAAAGTAGGGGCTGACCAGCCAGCAACGGTGGCGGGCCTTGTGAATCAGATGAGTGAACACCAGGCTGGCACTCTCATTTTCATCAGCCGGGCCGGTCGGAATGGTCATCACATCACAGTTGCCGTCTTTGCGCGGTGTCTGCCACTGAATGTCCGGTACCGCCTGGGTTGCCCAATACCAGTCTTCGGTGAAGGCCAGCTGGCAGGCCAGTACCGCAGGGCCGGATATTTCCATGTGTGTGTCGCGGATGCTGTCGCCGGTGACGTAGGCTTCATCGACGTTATAACCACCAACAAAGGCATACTGACCATCGCAGATAACCAGCTTACGGTGATTACGGAAGTTCAGCTGCAGGCGGTTACGCAGCTGCAGGGGATTGAAGCGGGATACCTGCACACCGGCGTCTTTCAGGCGGTTCAGGTAGCTGCGGCTGATACCGTGACTGCCGATTTCATCGTACAGCAGATACACCGGCAGTCCTTCCCGGGCTTTATCACACAGGTAGCTGGCCAGCTCCACGCCGAGATGATCGTCGTTCAGAATGTAGTATTGCACGCAGATGTAATGGCGGGCTTCACTGATGCGGGTGAAAATCCGTTCGAAGGTGTCTGGCCCCGTGGTCAGCAGACGGCAGGCGTTGCCGCTGGTCGGTGGCACACGCAATAACGGTATCAGGGCCTGAGTCAGCGGGGTTGGTTCAGCCCGGCTTTCACACAGGGCGGCCTGTATTTCTTCACCGATAAAGCTCAGGGAATGATCGCCGTGGCGGCGGGCTTTAAGGTAGCCGTGTAAACGGCGGCTGCCAAAGAAACTGTAGAGGGGAAGGCTGATGACCGGCATCAGCAGCAGGGCCATCACCCAGGCAATCGTGCCCTGGGCAGTGCGGCTTTTCAGTAATGCATCCACCGCCGCCACCGCGCCAAGGGCATACACAACAACCGTCCAGTGCCACCACTCAAACATTGCTATGCAGCCCCCGCTGGGAAAAGGTAAATCAGAGTCCGACCAGACGCATAAACTCGTCGCGGGTTGCCTGACTGGAGCGGAAATCGCCCAGCATAACTGAGGTACGCATCATGGAATTCTGCTTCTGCACACCGCGCATCATCATGCACATATGCTGTGCTTCGACGATCACGCCAACGCCACGACAGCCGGTCACTTCCTGCACCGCTTCAGCGATCTGTTTGGTCATGTTTTCCTGAATCTGCAGGCGACGGGCAAACATATCAACGATACGGGCAAATTTGGACAGGCCCAGTACCTGACCATCCGGCAGGTAGCCTATATGACAGCGGCCGATAAATGGCAGCACATGGTGTTCACACAGAGAGTAGAACTCAATGCCCTGAACCACGACCATCTCGTCGTTGTCGCTGGTGAATACGGCGTTATTGATGACCTCTGTAAGGTTGGTCTCATAACCACTGGTCAGGAACTGCATGGCTTTTGCAGCGCGTTTCGGTGTATCGAGCAGGCCTTCACGTTCGGTGTCTTCACCCAGTCCGGCCAGTACCTGACGGTACAGAGATTCTAAATCTGACATGTTTATTCCGTTGTTATCGATCAAAGGGATCGTCAATACCCGATGATTCTACTCAAATTTTAAAAACTTATACAGACTCGATGTCTTGTATAACAAAATCCGGACCCAGACAGCCCTGATTTATTACGTCACTCAGGGCGCTAAGGTAGTTTATTGCCCCTTGTGGTACCTGATGGCGATCTGTCCAGTAGCAGTTCAGAGCACCTTTACTGCTCAGTTCTTCACTGCCGGGCAGCAGACTGGCCACCCGCCGGGCAATGGCTTCTCCGGAATCGACCCAGTGGATATGCGGCCAGAGCTGCTCCAGTTGTTCCCGCAGTAACGGGAAGTGGGTGCAGCCTAAAACCACATGGCTCATGGCGGGCACAGTATTACTGTTGTGTTCGATCCAGCTTTTCAGGTGTTCCCGCAGTTGTGCCTGCCGTTGCGCAGAGGGCTCATCATTTAACAGCCACTCTTCAGCCCAGCGCACCAGTTCACTGCTGCCGAAACGACTGACCTGGCAATGGCCGGCGAAGTCGCGGATCAGATCATCGGTATACGAACGGTTGACCGTTGCCGGCGTCGCCAGCAGCCCAATATGACCACTGCTGCAATGGCTGGCTGCGGTTTTGATTGCCGGCACGACGCCAACCACCGGGATGTTCAGTACTTCACGCAGGGCAGGCAACGCCAGTGTGCTGGCGGTGTTGCAGGCAATTACCAGAACGCCGGGACTGAGCTCATCAACCGCAGCCTGACAGACATCCAGTACACGCTTAACCAGAACCTCATCGCGTTTGATTCCGTAGGGAAACGCCGCGCTGTCCATCAGATAGTTCAGCGTCAGTCCGGGCGAGCGCTTGCGGATCTGCTGCAGAACACTGAGGCCGCCGACTCCGGAGTCGAAAACCAGAACGGATGGATTCATGAATGGTCAGTCAAATAAAAGAAAGCAGTTTAACAAATTATGGCGATGCGCTGAATAACGCCGGGCCGTTACCGCAAAATGAATCATAATTCCGTCAGTAGTGACATAAACAGGCGGAATGACAGGAATATTCTATACTTGTTGCCTGTGTCACAGGAGACAGACCCGGTGGATTTAGAAGAACTATTGGCAAACGCCCGGCGCAATGAAGCCTTATTGCGGCGTTTACAGGCATTTGAATTACAGCTTTTGTCCTGCCAGACATGGTTCGATCTGCTGACCCTGTTACTGGATGGTCTGCCTGCTCAGTTCGAACTGGATGCCGTAACGCTGAAAGTCTGTGATCCGGATGGCGAGTTGAAAGCGTCCATGCTGCAGTCGCTGGATCTGGAACAGGCGGTATTGCTGAATCAGCTGGATTTTCAGGGGCGGGTCCCGATGATTTCCGCCGGCCCGGTTGCTCCGCCTCCACCCTGGCGCACCGGACTTGCATTGCCGTTGCTGCGTAACGACGTTTATCTCGGACAACTGCGCCTGTATTCCCGTCATGCTGACCGCTTTCAGAGCGGTATGGCAACGGATTTTATGCAACATCTGGCGGCGGTGGTTGCAGCCTGTCTGTTTATGGTGAAACAGACAGAAGAAACTGCCCGCCAGGCTTTAACCGATCCTCTCACCGGCGCTGAAAACCGTCGCGGTTTTGAACGTGCCTATCAGCGTGAGTGGGCGCGGGGGCAGAGGCAATATCACGTCTTTGCCATGGTACTTTTCGACCTTGATCACTTTAAACAGGTCAATGATGTGCACGGCCATGTTACTGGCGACCGTGTGCTGAAAACCCTGTGCCGGTCACTGAAAGGCATTATGCGCCCGACGGATCATATCGGGCGTCTTGGCGGTGAAGAATTTGCCTTATTGTTACCCGGCTGCCAGCCGGATCAGTTACCGGCGGTTGCAGCCCGGGTTACGGAATGCATCCGCGCGATGGAAGTGGTCAACGATGTTGGCAAGCGGGTGCCGGTAACCGCTTCCGGCAGTTACCTTTGTCTGACACCTCATCCACAGCAGCAACTTGAGCTGAGCAGGATTGTCGAACACATGGACACCTATCTTTATCAGGCCAAAAATAATGGCCGCGATCAGTTTATCTGCGCCGAACAGTGACCTGCATCAGAGCGTCATAGTGATGTCGGCGTAGAGTAAAAATATCAGTCAGAAAAGGAGTACGCATGGGCGACAGCAACGAGCGTCATCTGCCGTTAATTATTCCGGCAGTGGAAGAACAAGAGGAATCCACTCTGCATCTGCCGTACGGCAAGCGTATGAGCCGTGACGACTATGAGCGGGAAAAACAAAGCCTGCAGATTGAATTATTGAAAATGCAGAGCTGGGTGAAAGAGACGGGTCAGAAGATCGTTATCGTCTTCGAAGGCCGGGATGCCGCCGGTAAAGGGGGCACCATCAAGCGCTTTATGGAACACCTTAACCCCCGTGGTGCCCGTGTAGTGGCGCTGGAAAAACCCAGCGAGACCGAAGCGTCACAATGGTATTTTCAGCGTTATATTAAACATCTGCCAGCGAAAGGCGAAATGGTATTTTTCGACCGCTCCTGGTACAACCGCGCCGGTGTCGAGCGGGTGATGGGCTTCTGTTCCAATAACGACTATCTCGAATTTATGCGCGAAGTACCTGAGCTGGAACGTATGTTTGTGCGCTCCGGTATCCGCCTGGTTAAATTCTGGTTTTCGGTCAGTCGCCATGAACAGCTGCGACGTTTTCAGAGCCGTCAGGTTGATCCGCTGAAACAGTGGAAACTGAGCCCGATAGATCTGGCATCGCTGGATAAATGGGACGACTACACCGAAGCGAAAGAAGCCATGTTTTATTACACCAATCACATGGATGCTCCGTGGACAGTGGTGCGCTCGGATGACAAAAAACGCGCGCGGCTGAATGCCATGCGTTGTGTGCTGAGTCAGCTGGATTACACCAATAAATCGACGACGCTGGATCTGACGCCTGATCCGCTGATTATTCAGCCGGCGACTCAGGCGATGGATTGCTGAGCCGGGTTGTCAGTATCTGCGCAATTAAGCGTTCATGAATAAAGTGCCGGGAGGTATGAATGCAGGATCGTCCACACCACAAACACGCGGAAAAAATCGTGCAGCAGTTCCGTACAGAGCTGGGCGAGGAGTTGTGTCAGAAGATCGGGGATTATCCGTTCGGCACGCTGTCCATTCTGATCGAATCGGCCATTAACACCAGTGTTATGGCTGCCGTCGAAGAGACCATCAAAGATTTTGATGAAGCACTGGCGCGGAGTCGTACCCGCGCCAGAGGATTGCACAAATAACAGGTCGGCCGGCGTCATGGCCGGCAGATTGTTAGTGTACTGTTTTACTGAGCTTTAAATGTCAGTGTGAACGACACAGGCACAGTGGTTGCGATATGTTGCAGTTTGGCGATATCGCGCAGTTTATTAATGCCTTCCACCAGACCAAATTCTGATGCCTGCAGCAGCACAGGTTGCGCGCTGCTGACAACAATTGAGCCATCTTTTGCCGGGGTGATGATCACTTTGGCCGGCATGCTTACTTCATGACCATGAAGAGACAGGCTGGCGGTGATGTCAGCTTCTGTAATAGCACCGGATTGTGCTTTTTTCAGCAGCGCCGGATCAACGCTGGTGGTCAGTGTTGCTTTGCTGAACTGGTCAACATCAAACAGCATTTTCTGCATGCGTTCATCACGGATTTCAATGCCGGTATTCACGCTGGTCAGGTCAATGACCATGGTGGCTGACCCTTTCTCTGTCAGCGTACCTGTTACCGAATTGAAGCGATGAACTTCGGTAATGCTGGAGTTTTTTGTACTCAGAAATGAGACGTTGGACGGAGCGGTTATCTCCCAGTCAGCGTGACTGAGAGAAGCAAGCAGTGCGGAACATAAAATCAGAGAGCGCATACTAAGTACCTTTATATTTTAATGGTTAATTCTGACGCTTCAGCCTGACTTATGATTATTGAAGAAGCGTGACATTCGGGAATTGGTGTCTGCAAAGCCATTTGAGTTCCTGACGGATGCTGGCCTGATTGTCTTCTTCCAGCGTCAGCCGCTTTTTATCAATGGCGAACTGCTGCTTTGGTGTCAGTGCCTTGTAGGCTTCAAGTATTGGCATATCCGAGGTGGCGCTGTGGTGACTGCGGACGGCTGTCAGTTCACTGGCCTGCCAGGTAACCGGATCGAGTGCCGTCACCAGATAGTGCAGCCGCATTACGCCCTCAGTTATTTCGCATTGTTCTTCAACCACGGAGCGGGAGATAAAGCGGATGTCCTGCAGTAAGTCCTGCTGGCGTTTGCGCAGATTCATTTCCGCCAGCGCTTCTTCTTCTTTTTGCAGCGCTTCTGTTTGTTTAACGCGGCGCAAGAGATGTAAGGCGTAGGCGCCGAGGCTGGCGATAATAAGAAGGGCGAGGGCCAGCAGTACAATGTAGGTGGTTGTCATGAAACGCTCCGGTGATCAGAGACGTTATGATAACGCCCCGCGAGCGGTTACTTAAGCCCGCAGTTTATAAGGAAAAGTAAATTCCTTCGGCAGTCAGAACGGCAGTCCGGTCAGTTGCAAAGCCGGCAGTGCTTATCATCAGGGGATACCGACCCCTCACGGTAGCGCACCCGCAGGCGCGGACCACTGCGATGGGCTGCGACTTCGTAGCGGCTGTCGCGGCAGGAGGTCTGTGCAACAGTCTCTGCCTGCGGGTGGTCTGTCGATCGCGTTTTGTGTTCAGGATTCTGTTTCATTGCTGATGTCTCCAGCGTTGCAGTACAGGCTGTTGAGGACACGGATAATGCGGTCGGCCTTGTCATCGCTGAGCTGGTAGTAGACGTTCTGCGCACAGCGGCGGGTATGCACCAGATGTTCGCCTCTCAACCAGGCAAGGTGTTGCGACAGGGCGGACTGGCTGAGTGGCAGGCATGCGGACAATTCACTGACAGACACTTCGCCACGGCGCAGGCAGCAGAGAATATTCAGCCGGTGCTCATTAGCCAGAGCCTTCAGCAGGCGCACGGCTTCCTGGCGATGCTGTTCGAGAGCTTCGTAGTCCTGCAGTGCGGGTTGGGTGGGTTTCTGATCCGACATAGGCTGATACTTCCGATCAATGACAGTGGTCAGTATATATCAAATATTGCTACATAAGAATATTCTAATATAATGATCGGAACGGATAATCAGGAGAGACATCATGGCTCATCAGATTGAGAGCTTCTTCCACGAGGAAACCTTCACCTTCACCCATCTGCTGGTTGACGAAGGCAGTGGTAAGGCCGCACTGATCGATCCTGTGCTGGATTTTGATCAGAAATCCGGTCGCACTTCCACAGGCTTTATCGACGCTATCCTCAATCGTGTCAGTGAGCGGAAGCTCAGCCTGCAATACGTGCTTGAGACCCATGCCCATGCCGATCATCTGACCTCGGCGGACTATATTCGCGGCCAGACCGGAGCGGCGATTGTGATCGGGTCGCCTATCACAACCGTTCAGGGCACCTTTAAAAAGATCTTTAACGAAGGTGAGCGTTTCGTTGCTGACGGCCATCAGTTTGATCACCTCATTGAAGACGGTGAAGAGCTGCTGTTAGGTTCCACCCATATTAAAGCGATCGCCACGCCCGGACATACGCCGGCCTGTCACAGCCTGCTGGTGAATGACAGTGATGTGTTTGTTGGCGATACCATTTTTGCCCCGGATGTCGGCAGCGCCCGCTGTGATTTTCCGGGCGGTGATGCCGGAACCCTGTGGGATTCCGTGCACAAGCTGATGGCATTGGGTGACGATGTGGTGATTCACCTGTGCCATGATTACCCGCCGGAAGGTCGACCGGTTACGTCAGCGGTGACCGTTGGCGAACAACGTCGCAGCAACATTCATATGAAGGACGATGTCAGCCGCGATGAGTTTATCCGCATGCGCAGCGAGCGTGATGCGGGGCTGGAAATGCCACGCCTGATACTGCCGTCACTGCAGGTGAATATCCGTGCCGGTGCTTTGCCGGAAGCTGAGGATAACGGTGTGGCTTATCTTAAATTGCCCCTCAATCTGCTGTAATCAGCGCGCTGTTGGTGCCGGTTCTGCGTTGCATTTGGCTGAATTTATATTAGGCTGAATGTATCCAAACCAAAAGGAATAAGGCCATGCTGGCGAACAATCGCTGGGTGAGGGCAACCGGTACGCTCAGGGACCGGCCCATCAGTATCCAATACCGCGAAGACTGGCGGGCGGTTAAAGACGCCGGCCAGCTGCCACTGTGCGTACAGATTGCCTGGACCGCAGAGCACATTGATGAGCAGACCGGTTTCCCTGATCTTAAGGAGCAAAGCCGCATTCTGGCGTTCAATGAGCATCTGCAGACTTGCCTGGAAGCAGATGGTAACGCCGTGGTGACCATGATGCTGACCAATAATGGCACGAATCAATGGGTCATCTATTGCCGCGATCTGGAATTACTGCAGCAGGGGCTGGATGCGATTCCAACCACTGATGGTCTGTATCCGATTGAAATTGTTGCTGATGAGGACCCTGAATGGAGCACGTTTGTGCAGGTCTTCGAGGTGATTAAAAAAGACGACTGAGCAGTAAATTACTGGCCGTCTTTTTCCTCTTTCAGCGCTTCTTCGCGCAGACGCCGCTCTTCTTCCAGGGCGGCGATTTCCGCTTCTACCAGCACTGGGTTCTCCAGCGAAATCTTACCTATCTTACCCGCACGTAATTCATGCAGCGTGAGTTCCGCCGCTTTGTGCAGATCGGCGATACCACCCGGTTTCAGGCAGCCACGTTTGGCGGCAACCGTTTCCAGTGCTTCGCTGGCGCTGGCCGGTAAGGCTTTGAATTTGTAACGTGCAGACAGGGCATCCGGATAATGCTGCAACAGATAGCCCAGTGCGTGGGTGGCGACGTCTGTGTATTCCATGGCGGTATCTTTGACCGCACCACTGGCAGCCAGCCGGTAGCCTGAATTTTCATTTTCAAACTTGGGCCACAGGATTCCCGGAGTATCGGACAGCACCAGCCCGTTTTTCAGATCAATCATCTGATTGGATTTGGTCACTGCCGGTTCGTTACCGGTTTTGGCGATGTAGCGTCCGGCCAGTGCATTGATCAGAGTGGATTTACCAACGTTCGGAATCCCCATGATCATGATGCGGATAGCCTGTTTTTTCTCTGCGCGCGCCGCCCCCAGCTGCTTACACAGAGTAATCAGCTTCTTCACCTGATTGCGGTCTTCGGCTACCAGCGGCAGGGCTTTGGTGTTCATCTGACTGTCGAAGTAATCCACCCATTGGCGGGTTACCTCAGGGTCGGCCAGATCGGCTTTGTTCAGTACCTTGATGCAGGTTTTGTCCGCGCGCAGTTCATCAACCAGAGGGTTGGTACTGGACCAGGGCAGGCGGGCATCGAGAACTTCCACCACCAGATCAATGCCAGGCATGGCCTCGCTGATCTTCTTGCGGGCTTTGTTCATGTGTCCGGGGAACCATTGAATGGCCATAGTGACGCTTTCCGATTGACGACTGAATGAAAGGGCGGCACATTGTAAAGCAAGGGAGCACAGGTACAAGTGCCCACTCACTCTCAGGCGCGGTCGCCGTGTAAGCCGCGACCGGCCGGGGGAGACACAGAGCTGTCACAATGACGTATTAATCTCTTCCGTGTTCGTTGCGGGTGATTGTGGTCGGATTGGAGACATGTATGGATCTCTTACCTGAAGACATTGCCGAGACCGTGAAGAAGCAGGGCCGTCAGGCATCTGCCACCGTTTCCGGTCGCCGGCGATCGGGGTTTCTGCTGGGTAACCGCTTTGTATTCTCAGATGACCATGAGGTTCTCTGGATGCAGGCCGGGCCGGGGGAATTCCGTGAGCTAAGAATCTGGCGTAAGTAAAGACATTACGCCAGGCATAAAAAAAGCCCGCAGGGCGGGCTTTTCAGCAGGCTTTCATCAAGCCAGTACTTTGTTTGACGGCACTCAGCTGCCAAACATAGAGACTTTCGCGTCTTCTTTGTGCTCAGTTGCGCTTTCTTCCGGCGCCGCTGCGCTGTCATCTTCTGCCTGATCGTCAGCAGCGGTCATCTCATCGCTTTCAGAGTTTTCTGCCTGTTCTGATTGTTGCAGCTCAGAGTCGGTACTATCAGTGCTGATGTCGGTGTCGTAGCTGTTATCATCATCTGCGTCATCACTGTCATCGTAATCTGAGCTGTCGTCTTCCTGGGTCACAGGCGCTTTGGCCGCTGCTTTCTGTGCTGCCTGCTGCTGTTCCAGCATTTTGGCTTTCTTACGTTCCAGCTTGGTGATCTGGCGGTCGTGGTTAGCCCACACACCGGCTTTCACTTCCACATTGGCTACGCCGTTTTCTTCAGCGATCTCATCGGCCAGTTTACGCGCTGCATCATCAGCATCGCGGGCGATCAGTTTACGTTCACCAGCGTCCAGGCGGGCGAACAGATCGATCAGGGCATTGGAGAGGACTTCCTGAGCGACTTCATCACGGGTTTTGCGGAAGCGGCGCGCGATGACATTCAGCATGGCCAGATCGTTGGCATCCAGGCGCATGGTGAGGGCAGCCAGAGTCTGCTCTATTTCACGTTGCGCTTTTTCTTCCTCGTAGTAGCGGTCGATCAGAGACTGTGTGCTGGTAGTGTCAAAATCCTGCATGTTTGGCTTCCGTCAGGTTGGTTGGTCAGAGTGTTCTTTAGGAGACCGGATACTGTATAGGCTTACAGCTTTTTCATCAATAGCGCTCAGCCGCCTGCGGTCGTTTTGTCAGCCGCTTCGCATGCACTTGAGCGGTGACTTGAGCGGTGAATGGAAGACGCTGGTGCTTTGCCCTGTGCCGGCGGTAATTTATAGTAATGGCCAAATTAAGGAGCATGTTATGAGCATTGAAGAAACTATTAAGTCCAAAGTGGCAGCGCTTAATCCACAGCATCTGGAGCTGATCAACGAAAGCCACGATCATGCCGGGCCGGCCACGGATTCTCACTTCAAGCTGGTTCTGGTCAGCGATGAATTCGACGGCAAGCGTGTGGTAGCCCGCCATCAGTCGGTCTACAAAATTCTTGCTGATGAACTGGCCGGTCCGGTGCATGCTCTGGCGCTGCATCTGTATACACCAGCAGAATGGCAGGATGCTGAAGTTCCGGCCTCACCAAACTGTCAGGGGAAGCACTGACAGCAGGTTATACTCCGCGGCGGCCATCCGGCCGGAATGGCCGCAGCGAACCTTGAGCGCAGACAGCAGGGCAGGCATGCTCGGGACATGATGTTTGTCCGGAATCCGTTATGTCACTGCTGTTGTCCTTTCCCCGCCAGCGTATCCCTGCTGTTTTCTTCGTTTGCTTTATTGCCCTGACCGCTTTGGGCCTGTCTGCTTCAGCGGCAGTCCGGGCCGACGGTAAAAATGCCGAGTGGCAGCTGCGCAAGTCGGAAGATGGAATTGACGTCTATACCCGATCTGTCGAAGGCTCTGAATTACAGGAATTCCGCGCAGAAATGGTGCTTGCAACCCGGCTGCAGTCGCTGGTTGCGCTGGTGGAAGACAGCAGTGCCGCGCCACGCTGGATTTATCAGTGCCGTGCTCTGGAATTGATTGAGCAGAATTCCCCCACCGATAAACTCTTTTATATGGTGACGGATGCGCCCTGGCCGGTAAGTGATCGTGACAGTGTCTTCCGCAGTCTGCTGATTCAGGATGAGACCTCAGGGGCCATTACGATTGAGATGGAAGCCAATGCCGATGCTTTTCCGGTGGTGGAGGAGTTTCTGCGTATACGCCAGATGCATGGTTTCTGGCAGTTCATCCCGCAGGATGATGGCATGGTAGAAGTCATCTATCAGGTGCATGCAGAACCGGGTGGCGGTATCCCGGCCTGGCTTGCCAATCGTGTGGTGGTGGACAACCCGTACGAAACATTACGGAATATGCGGAACCTGGTACAGGAAACCGTCTATCGGCAGGCTGTTTTAGGCCATATTCACGAGATGGCCCAATTGAATGATAACTGACTGCGATTGAGCAAATTCATAGTTTTGTATCAATGTTGTCATTCTCCTGTAACAAAACCTTCATAAAGTGCGCGGCAAACTCATCTAGTGAATTGGACGCCATGAATTTCCGCGCACACATTCTGCCCTTTATCCTTTCTTTGTTTTCTGTTGCCGTCCACGCTGCGCCGGCGCCTTTCTCTGATGATCTGGGTGACGGTGACAACCGTATCCTGACAATCCATGGCTCGAACACCATTGGTGCTGAGCTGGCGCCCAACCTGGCGAAAGCCTGGTTACAGGCTAAAGGTGCTGAGGATATCCGTACTTCCGCCACCGGCGTGGAAAACGAAATGCTCATTACCGGTCAGGTGGGTACCCGCAGCCAGGTATCAGTGAAGGTTGCCGCCCACGGCTCCGGCACAGGCTTTACCGGATTAAAAAGCGGTGATGCTGATATTGCAGCGGCTTCGCGTCCGGCGAAAGATAAAGAAGTCGCTCTGCTGCAAGGCATGGCGGACATGCGCAGCCCGGCCAGCGAGCATATTGTTGGCATCGACGGTCTGGCGATCATCGTTAATCCGAATAATCCGGTGGCGGATCTCAGCGTGGAACAGATTGCTCAGATCTTCTCCGGTGGTTACACCGACTGGGCCGAAGTCGGCGGTATGTCGGGTCCGATTCATGTGTACGCCCGGGATGATAAATCCGGTACCTGGGACAGCTTCAAAGGCATGGTGCTGGGCAAGCATTTCAAGCTGATTGATTCTGCCAAGCGCTACGAATCCAACGCCGAACTGTCCGATGCGGTCAGCAGCGACGTAGGCGGTATCGGTTTTGTTGGCCTGTCATCTGTGCGTCAGTCAAAACTGTTGTCAGTATCGGATGGTGCTGCCAAATCCCTGATGCCGAATAAGCTGACAGTTGCCACAGAGGACTACGCGCTTTCCCGTCGCCTGTATATGTACACCGACGATACTCCGGCCAATCCTTACGTTGGTGAATTTATTCAGTTCGTGACCGAAAATCAGGGCCAGCAGATCGTTGCGGACACGGGTTTTATTTCACAGGAAGTGAAAGCCGTTATGCCGGAGTCTTACGCTGAACTGCCGGCGGATTTCCGCGAAATTACCGCCGATGCGCAGCGTCTGACCATTAATTTCCGCTTTTACGAAGGCAGCGCCAAGCTGGATAACAAGGCCCTGCGTGATCTCGATCGTCTGGTGCACTACGTGCAGGAACATCCGCAATCGGAACTGGTTCTGGTGGGCTTTGGTGATAACAAAAAGGATGAAGCCCGTTCCGATCTGTTATCCAAACTGCGCGCGATGGCTGTACGTCGTGAGCTGGTGCGCAAGGGGATTTATCCTGAGGCGTCACTGGGTTATGGCGCTAATATGCCGGTGGCTTCACTGACCGGAAACGACGGTAAAACCAAAAACCGCCGGGTGGAAGTGTGGGTTCGTCATGCTTCTGCTGCCGCAGGTTCCGTTATCTCCGGCGCAGATGTGGCGGATTCCGGACTGTAAGCTGCGGACTTTGCCTGTCTGACGACATAAAAAAACTCGGCATTGCCGCAATGCTGTTCACTTAAGACTTGAAGTATGATGAGCAGCCACTGAAAATCCGGATAAGCTCTCTTGTCCGGTTTTTTTGTGGCAATTGG
>PAJK01000114.1 GCA_002706025.1 Oceanospirillaceae bacterium | reverse complement strand
TGAGATATTGATTCGACACCATTATCAAAACGGGAAACTCTCTTCTTTTCAATAAGAAGTGTCAGATCAGGTCTGAACTAATTCACTTTATCAATGAGGGCTCGAATAAACGTCATCCGAGATTCTGAAATATCCTGGAATTCGTCCACCAGTATGTATTTCCACTCAGGTTTGAATGACGCATTCAGCACTACTTCGGTTGCACGGAGTATCATGTCATCAAAGTCGATCGTGTTTTGCTTAGTAAGCTCTCCTTTGTAAGCATCATGGAGATCAGTCAGAAGCCTTGCGACCTCCTTCGGCATACTGATTTTCGCTTTCGTCAGTCGTTGGGTGATGGCACTCTGATCAAGCTGTTCTATGCGAATAGATTGGAGAGCAGTCTTTAGCAGATCACTCCAGCTGGCTATTTGTCCGGATTCATTCAGTGTTTTAAAGATATCGTCCGGGGACATCGGGCTGAGCTCTATACCGTAAGATGCCAGCTTCGCAGTCAGATTTGGTAAGAGGGTTTCTTCACACCACTCGTAGTGGTACGTATCGATTAAAACCGTTTCGTACTCTTTGTGAAGAGCCATCTTCTTCACCATGGAATCGGCATACTGAATGGCTTCTATGTCGGCTCTGGTTTTTCCATTGCGATCGATACCAAAATGCTCAATGTAGATATTGGTATTCGATATATGAAAGTCAGGCTTGTAATCAAACCCGATATCGATTCTTCGCTTGGTAACGTACGGTGCTTCGTACTCGTAGGGTATTTGATTCAGGTACAGGAAGTTAGCTATGGTCAGTTCCTGATAGCCCTTCACGCGTTCGTTGTTGAGTGTTCTGAACTCGTTGTCGCGATAGTACCTTTCGTATTCGGCTTTTGTCTTGAAATCAAAAGGGTCTACAGGCTGCGTTGTCAGCCCTAACATTACATTGACCCGGGAGATGTTCTCTTTGATGTAACCGGTGATCCATTCGGTTATCCAACTTTTGAGCTTCAGTTCATCTTCTGTAAAGACGCTTAAATAGGTTGATACTCCAGAGTCCCTCAGCAGTTTCTTGCCCAGAGCATGGAATGTGGATATTTGCGGAACCTCATCTAGCTCCATCCCTATCTTTCTGGCTTTATCTGACAGCCTTTCCTGCAACTCACTGGCTGCTGCTTTGTTGTAGGCAAGCACCAGGATCTCCGAGGGTTTGGCGATGCCACGATCAATGATATCGAGACACTTCGCGACGATGACCGACGTTTTACCAGTCCCAGCAGCAGCCAGTACCATGTTCCTGTCATTGGATCGGACAACTGCCAGACGTTGTTCCGTTGTCAGAGGATTGGACTCAACCTTGTCATAGAAGGCTTTTCTGGACTTGAGGATGGAATCTTCAAAGTCGCTTCGGACTTTTGCGGCGTTGAAAGGCGTCAATGCCTTGATGAAGGATAACTTTCTGATCGAATCATCGCTCAACGTATGGGATTTGGAGCCCTTGAAATTTGAGTATATCGCGCTGGATTCATAACACAGCTCAGAAACTCTCTTGATATTTGAATCCCTGAGGTACTCCTTGGTCACAAGATTTTCAATGAGATGATGATTCTCAGAGACCTTGCGTTCTATGTTTTCAACGATCTTTTCATTAACCGTATCGACGAAGTCCTTGAGAACCGCAGAGTTTAAAAGCCCTACCGATCTTGTGCGATTTTCGCTGGCCAGAATTAACTTCTCACCCAGCACTCCTTGTTTCCGTTTGGCTAAAAAGACCGTGTTTTTAAGCGAAAACGACTCTGTAACACTTCCTTTGTGAATGAATCGTATCTCGTCGTCTTCGTAAGTCAGCTCACTTAAGCCGAGGAGTCTGCCTATGATGTTTCTGGATAGTGTTTTTTGCATTTTGGTATCGGTGCTTCGTGCATTTCAGTCGCAACCTGGGTTGTCGAAATCTTGATCACGTCATCTCATGCTTCACCTGCTTTGCCAGCAAACGGGCTGCGGGTTGCTCCCCTTTCTCGTTAGCTATGAGAAATCTGGATTGCTTACTTGGGACAGAGGTGAATATGACGTAGGTAGATACCAATATAGCTGGGAAGGCCTGTTTGGATAAGTGGTAATTTTGAGACAATTATCATTAGTACTGACGCGCTGTGCCTTCTGCCTGCAGATAGCCGTGTATGCTCGATGGTTTTGGGTGATTCATAGTCAGGTTTGGTTTTCTACTTTTTTCGCCGGACTATGGACGTCGGCTAGTGACCGTAAATCTCAGGGGGTCATGGTGTCGGAGAATGTACTAGGGCCAGGAACATTTAGACTAAATGAATGACGGAAGAGTTTTGCTGGAATGTTCTATTAGGAAGGACATAAGCTAAGGTGACTAAACAAAACGACTTCCCTGTCGCTTGTCCGATCTACGCTGCATGGTTGGCTGGCAACATCGCAGCAAAAGCCTTTCTCAGATCCCCCAGTGTCTGAAATACCGGAGGGCGGGTACGAATCTGGTATTGAACCCACATTCGTACGGCATCATGGTTATTCAGACTCCGTGGCACCTTCAGGTGATAGGCCAGTCCAGAGCCTGGCTGAATTTCATACTGATGAATCAGCCAGTCAGCAATGCCGTAAGCGCGTTTGCTAACCCAGACCTGATGCAGTCGATCATAGTGTACAGCGACCATTATGCTTCCCCCTGTGTATTGATTGGCTGGGGTTGAACGTCAGTCAGGTAGTTCTGCTGCAACAGACGATCAAAGGCAGAGCCATCCCGGCGGGTAAGGTTCGGCACATAGCGTGAATAGACCCGGAACAGCATTTCGGTAGAGGTATGCCCCATCTGGCGCGCAATCCATTCGGGGCTCTCACCGGATGCCAGCCACAGCGTCGCAGCGGTATGGCGGCTCTGGTACGGGCGACGTTCTTTCAGGCCCAGATAACGTAACAGCGGATACCAGACACGCTTGGTAATGTTGTTATGAGAGAGTGGTGTGCCATTACGGGTGCAGAACACATACTGCTGGCCCCAGCTCACGGCCCGCTGCTGCAATAAGGCGTCATACACCGGCTGCGACATATGAATCTCACGCTGAGAACCATCGGTCTTGGTGTAAGTGAGTTTGTCATTCACCAGGGTTTCACGGATCAGAATTTCACGCTTATCAAAGTCCACATACTTCCACTGCAGACCATCGATCTCAGCGGTACGCATACCGGTGAAAAAACGCACGGTGTAATAAGCACGGAAGTCACTGCGAACGTTTGCCAGAATTAAGCGAACGTCCTCCAGAGTGAAGGGCTCAACATCCACCTTCTGGGTTTTCAGTGATTTGATTCCTTTAAAGGGCGAGGTAAACTCATAGCGGTCAGCGGCTTCATTCATAATCATTCTCAATGGATTCATAATCTTGTTGATGGTGGTTGCCTTCAGTGCACTGGATTTCCGTTTCGGGTCTTTGGCGAGAGTTGAACGGAAATTCAGGATGTCGGCCTTGGTGATGTCGCTGACTCTTCTGTTCTCAAACGCCGGCAGCGTGTAGCTCGTCAGATTCGACATCACAGTCAATAAATGGCTTTCACGCCATTCGATCTTCTTCTCCGATAACCACAGATCAGTAAACTGAGCAAAGGTTGGAATATCGTCCTCATTCCGGTCCGGAGATAGCTGGGCAGCAGTGACTTTAGCGTCCAACTCCTCGAAGAATTCGACCTTAGAACTCTTGGGAAAGTAATTGCTGTACACAAAGGTACCCAGCACGATTTCAGCCTCCATGCGTTCAAGAATTTTCTTTAATCGCTTCCGATTCGCGGGCGTGTCTTCAAAACGCGTATGCTCACGGCACCGCTGATTCCGGTAGCGGAAGTCGATTTGTAATCGACCATGCCGATTGTTGATCGTAGCCATCTGGCAGCCCTCACTGCAGGTTAACCATTTGGGTATCAACGGCTGGAGCCTTGAACATATCGGCTTCGATCTTCTCCCATACGTACAGAATCTTGCGGCCGCCGAATGGGCGGAAGTAATGCACGCCTTCCAGCAGAACAGAGTCCTTCAGCTGATTGCGGATGGTGCGTGCGTCGTACTTGATGCGGGTAGCCAGTTCTTCGGTGGTTAAGTAGGTCTGTGACATAGGGGTCATCCTCTAGTAAAGTAAATCCAGCTAATGGAAACCAAAATGATCTCCTGTAGATCATATTAATCTATAAATGATCTATTGCAAGCTTTTTTGCTCTGCTATAGATCAAAAAGGTCTATTGCGGATGATTAAGTGCCATTTATCGCGCCTTATGGGTGAGAAGAAATTAAAAATTGCTGATGTAGCTCGTGATACGGGTATCAATAGGGGTACTATCACCAGGCTCTATCAGGAAACTGCAGTGCGTGTGGAATTTGATGTGCTGGAGCAGCTTTGCCGGTATCTGGAATGCGAAATTGGCGAGCTTTTAGAAATTCAAAGTTAATCGGTTACTTTGAATGAAATTGGTCTTGACAATGAATGGGATTTCACGCGCAAGGTTTGTGGTTATTTGATGGTGATCTTCATCGAAGGGACGATAGCTTCAGCGAAATGTGGCTTAAATACAGGGGAGACTGTTAGTGGAACTGATTGATAACATCAGCCACATTCTGGGTGATGACCTTAAGACAACGCTGAAGCCAGGTGCAAAGCTGAAAATAGCGGCATCCTGTTTCTCTATGTATGCGTTCGAAGCACTGCGTTCAGAACTCGAAAAAATCGATGAACTGAATTTTATCTTTACCTCGCCAACCTTCGTCGCCAATGAAGTCACCGATAAAATCCGCAAAGAACGGCGCGAATTTCACATTCCAAAATTGGATCGTGAGCGGAGCCTTTACGGTAGCGAGTTTGAAATTCAGCTGCGCAATAAGCTCACTCAGCGTGCGATAGCCCGTGAATGTGCTCAATGGATTCAGCGTAAAGCAACATTCCGTAGTAATCGCAGCAAAGCGCCCATGCAGCAATTTGCCTGTGTTGAAACCAATGCCGGTGACTCTGCCTATATGCCCTTGCACGGCTTCACTGCCGTCGATCTTGGGTATCAGCAGGGCAACGCCGTTTCTAACTTCGTGAATAAGTTCAGTGAGCCAGCGTTCACGTCTAACTATCTGACTTTGTTTAATCAGATCTGGAATGATCCGGAAAAACTGGAAGACGTTACCGCCCAGCTGTGCGAGCACATTGCTTCGGTGTATCAGGAAAACTCACCTGAAAGTCTGTACTTCCTGATGCTCTACAACATCTTCAATGAATTTCTGGATGACATCGACGAAGACGTACTTCCCAACGATCGTACCGGTTATCAGAATACGCTTGTCTGGCAAAAACTGTTCAACTACCAGAAAGATGCTGCCAACGGCATCATCAACAAACTGGAAACCTACAGCGGCTGCATTCTTGCCGACAGTGTTGGCTTGGGTAAAACCTTTACCGCCCTGGCAGTGGTTAAGTATTACGAGCTGCGCAATAAATCGGTGTTGGTGTTGTGCCCTAAAAAGCTGGCCGATAACTGGCTCAACTACAACCGCAACCTAAAGACAAACATCTTCGCCAAAGACCGGTTTAACTATGACGTGCTGTGTCATACCGATCTCAGTCGCACCAGTGGTGAGTCATTTGGCATGCCATTGAATCGCATCAACTGGGGTAACTACGATTTAGTCGTAATCGATGAATCGCATAACTTCCGCAACAACGATGCTTATAAAGAGAAAGAAACCCGCTATCAAAAGCTGATGAACAAGGTGATTCGGGAAGGGGTTAAAACCAAGGTTCTGATGCTGTCGGCAACGCCGGTCAACAACCGTTTCAACGATCTTCGCAACCAGCTCGCACTTGCCTATGAAGGTGACTCCAGTAACCTGAGCAAGAAGCTGAAGACAGAGAAGGGGATTGAAGAGATTTTCCGCAATGCGCAGGCGGCCTTTAATAACTGGTCGAAGCTGCCGCCAGAAAGCCGGACTGCGCGAGCAATTCTGGATGCACTGGAATTCGATTTCTTCGAAATGCTGGATAGCGTAACCATTGCCCGCTCCCGCAAACATATTCAGACCTTCTACGATACAAGCGACATTGGCCATTTCCCGGAACGCAGAAAACCGCTGTCATTTCATTCCCCGCTAACAGCCCGAAGTGATGTTTACAATTTCAATGAGATATTTGAACAACTGTCACTGCTGAAGTTGTCGGTGTACGCGCCCATCAGCTACATACTGCCCAGCCGACTGAAAAAATACGAAGAACTTTACGATACTCAAGTCGATGGTGGTAAGGGCAAACTACGGCAGGCTGACCGTGAGAAGAGCCTGGTCGCCTTGATGACCACCAATCTACTGAAGCGGCTGGAAAGCTCGGTGTACTCCTTCCGCAGTACCCTTCAGGCACTGAAAGACAATCACCAGAACTTATTAGGTATGATCAGTCAGTTCCATGATCTTGATGGGCTCACAGAAGTTGCCAGCTTAACAGAAGCTATGGACTCAATCGAAGCCGAGGAAGATGGCCTTCCGTCATTCCATGATCTGGAAATCGGTAAAAGTATCAAGATAAAACTGGCTGATATGGATCTGCCAAGCTGGGAACAGGATCTAAGAGGCGACCTGAGCATCATCGACGCATTACTGGTCGATATGCAAAAGGTAACACCGGCAGACGATTCTAAACTGCAGCACCTGAAGCAGCAGATACTGAACAAGATTCAGAACCCCATTAATCCAGATAACAAGAAAGTTCTGATATTTACCGCTTTTGCCGATACCGCCGACTATCTGTACGACAACCTTGCCCCTGTACTGCAAGCCGAGCTGGGACTGCATAGTGCTAAAGTAACCGGTAGTGCTGCGCCTCAGTCTACCTTGCGGGCGGCCCACAAACGCAAAGGCTACGACTTCCAGGAATTGCTGACGCTGTTCTCGCCGCGCTCAAAAGAAAAGCATCTGGTACTGCCGGAAGAACCCGCAGAAATCGATTTGCTCATCGGCACCGACTGCATATCCGAAGGCCAGAACCTGCAGGATTGCGACTACCTGATTAACTACGATATTCACTGGAACCCGGTGCGCATTATTCAGCGCTTTGGCCGAGTAGACCGTATTGGTTCACCCAATGCCAGTATTCAGCTGGTGAACTACTGGCCTGATATTTCACTGGATGAGTACATCAACCTGAAAGAGCGGGTAGAAAGCCGCATGATGATTGCCGACGTAACCGCCACCGGTGACGACAACGTACTGTCGGCCCAGGCTAATGACGTCAGCTACCGCAAAGAGCAGCTGCGTCGCCTGCAAGAAGAAGTGATTGAACTGGAAGACCTGAAAACCGGCGTATCCATTACCGACCTGGGCCTGAACGACTTCCGCATGGATTTGCTGAATTACGTTAAAGCCCACGGCGAACCCAGCCACTTACCCAGCGGCATGCACGCTGTTGTACTTGCGAACCCGGCACAAGGGCTTCATCCGGGGGCAATCTTCACCCTGCGTAACCGCAACCCGGAAGTAAACATCAATCAGCACAACCGGCTGTACCCTTACTATCTTGTGTACATCGGCCTCGATGGCCAGGTGATTCATGACCACACCGAAGTAAAACGCCTGCTGGATCTGGTCAGAACCGGCTGTAAAGGTAAAGCCGAACCGATACCTGACGCTTTCCACCGTTTCAATCAGGAAACTCAGGATGGCCGCTCCATGCAGCGCTACTCTGGCCTGCTGAATCAATCCATCCGCTCAATGATCGACGTGAAAGAAGAAAAGGACCTGGACAGCCTGTTCAGCGGCGGTAAAACCACCGCACTGACCAACACCATCAAAGGGCTGGATGACTTCGAGCTGATTTCCTTTCTGGTGATTCAGGAGGGGGTATGAGTAACATAAGCAACCCTTCAGAACGTAACCCGCTGGTCAGCTACCCGAGCCAGGCAGAATTTGGCCGCGTGCTGCCCAAAAACAAAATTTACGAACATGGCGCAGTTAAAACCCGCCTGAAAGAGCGGTTTGTTGAGCAAGTAGAGCAGATTGTCTGGCAATACAAGCTGGCCCCCGAAACCATCAACCTACCGGCAAAGCCCGGTGTGCCAGAGATTCAGGTATTCCGTATTACCCTGAAAGGCCAGGAACTGGACGAAGCGATACTGCAGTGCATCGATGATGCAGTACAATTCCCGCTTTTGTTCGAGCTGGAACACCAGGGCAAGGTGCGCATGGTTGCCTCATACAAACGCCCCAGCGAAGCCGATAGCGGGCGCTGGGTAACCAGTGAGTATTTCTGGGGCAACTGGCTCCCAGTCACAACCGAACGTAACCCGCTTCCGGCAGCGCTTGATCTTGGCAGTTTATACGCAGCCTTGTTAAAGCAACTGATACCGCTGACGCCCCGGCACAGTGAAACTCTGCAACAGCTGGTTGAGCGCTACAGTGCAGTCAAAGCGGCAGCTCTGCAGATTGAAAAATTGAAAAAGAAGCTAGAAAAAGAGAAACAGTTTAACCGCAAGGTTGAGATAAATGGCCATTTGAAGGCGTTAAAGGAAGAGCTCTGTCAATTAGGTGGTGATGAATGAATGAGACTGAAGAGTTGGAAATTCAGAAAGATATTCAAGTGCAGATATATGAAGCTGAAGACCTTCAGTCTTTGAATGCGCTGCTGACAGAAGCGATGAGTAAGAAGCAGATCCAGGAATGGCTGAAAGGCGACAATCTGGAACTGGTTGTTAATCGGGTGTTAGAGCTTGTTAAGCGAGATCAAAAGCAAGAGCTCTATGCGTCTGCAATGTTGGGAAGGCTGGCTGCAGTAGCGAGAGGCCGCGAATCTATTGTTCTTCAAAGCTCAGATAAGCTGTTTACTCAAGAGCCCGATCCTATTGACTCACTGTCAGATGGTGATGAGAAGGATTATGCCGCAAAGTTTTTGAGTCATGTCGAGACTAACTGGTGGCAAGGCTATTGCCTCAGAGAGATCCTGGCTATTGATTCTGCTAATAACGCTCGTAAAGAACTTATTAGAGCCTTGTTGGCCAGGTCCTCTGACCTGGCAGCCTTTCTGAAACTGATTAGCAGTGCCGAGCTTTCGTTAAAGACTGACGATAAGCAGGAAATCAGGCTCAACAAAGTTCGCCGGATTCTGGAGTCTCTAGCAGATGTCATCCGTAGTTATGACGGCGATGTGGGCAGTGAACCAGGGCTTGAACTAAGCCGTTGCATCATTGGATTGCTCAGAAGCTCAAAGGAGTCTTCCGCAACCGAAGAGTCATTGAATGCATGTCTTAACGACTCTGTAAGTATCTTGGTAAGGATTATTGAGCTTCGGTTTTCCCACGCCTTGCAAGCCGAGACATATTTATTGCTTCAGGACGGTAAAAAGTTACTCACATTAGGTGAATGGACAAGATTTCTTGATCATTCCAACGCTATCCAAAAGGTAAGACTGAATCTATTGGAAACAGTATTGGTGCTAGCGCGTCAGAATCGCACAGACCGTGAGCTCTTGCGCGTTATGGAAGCTGCATGGCCATCTACCCAGAAAATTGGGATTGCACTGAAGAAACACTTTGCAGGTGTGTCAGATGTTGACCCAGAAGTTGCTGATTATTGGTTGAAAGTTGGTCGCGTTTCAGAGAGTGCACGAGCTGCTGAGCACAAGCTTGGCAATACTGAAGATCATCAGATTGGTGAATTACTCATCCAGCTCGATGCCAATCGAATTAACATGAATAAGCTGAACCGTGCGGTTGTACCAGTCCTCGAAACCTTTGATCCGATACAAGCAGCAACGGTCAGGCGCGCAGCAAATGGCTACGAAAGCATTGCTCAGGTAGCTGAGCGGTTAGCCAGGATGAGAAAGCTAAGTAAGACTGATTTACTGGAAACTGTCGTCGAATACAACCCTATCGAGCATGAGATGGAGGGCGGGCACCGTACTGGTATTCGGAGAGTGAAAGTTGTCCGGGATGGCATCTTGAAGGAATTTGGCGGTAAAAAGAAAACACTGGTCAAACCACGCGTTGAGGCTGAGGAATAGATATGGATATTAATAAAGCGAAAATTCTCATTGAGAACCTTCTTGATCGGATTGAAGAGGGGGATGATGGAAAGTATCGAATACTGGGCGCGATTACGACCAAAGAAATCGAAGCGCTTCGCTATGTCGTCTCGGCAGATGATCTGAATGACAATAGCGGGAAAGCTGAGGTCACTGACAGTGGCTCAACTTCAACAGTTGATCCGGTGGTTACCTCCGATGACTCGCCACCACCTCAATTATCAAATGACGATTCCAAAACTGATGAAGAGATTGAACTCAATCTTTTGTCTGTATCTTTGCCTCATAGTGATTCTAATTACCGCGTATGTATGGATTTTGGAACGGCGATGTCTAAGGCTACGTTTGTCCGCGACGAGGATGACGACGATCTTGAGTTTATCGAAGTCCTGGAGCTGGGCATTCCTGGCGATCAGGAAGGCGTTGATGAATATATGCTGGTTTCATCGGTATATATCGATACAGAGGGAAAGCTATGGTTCGGTCACAAAGCTGTGGAGCAAGCACAGCTGGCACCTGACGACGGCTATGAAAGAATCGACAACATAAAGCGAGCATTGTCTGAAGACAATTTAGAATCGCCCTTGCCGTCTACCTTTAATCCGACTTTTCATGAATTGACATATGAGAAAATTGTACTTGCTTATCTGACGTTCTTTACCTGGACTATCAATCAGGCATTGGCAAGCGGAATGAACGGGCTGGATATTTCCTGTAACTTCAACAGGCGTTTCGCTATGCCATGTTTTCCTCGTGCCAACGCCCGCCGTGTAGAGGAAAAGTTAAAGACCATGTTGGGGGAGGCGCAGGTGCTTTCTGATACATTTGGCGATGAGATACATCATGGACTCCCTCTTGCACGCTTCTTAAAAGCGCTGCAGTTACTCCGGGCTGAGAAGCGTATGTATCCTTTCATTGACGGCAGTGTAACAGAGCCTCTTGGTGTTGCAGGCTCATTGCTGAACTGGAAGAATACCGTCGATTATTTAGCATTAGTTGTGGATGTTGGAGCCGGTACCAGTGACTTCAGTCTTTATCGCCTCAAAGTGAAGGTAGACGATAATGAAGTGGTCACTGGTGCTGAGGCCGGGGAGGTAGAGGGTACCGCCCGTGGTATAACAGAAGCGGGAAATCACTTGGATCAGCTCCTCCTGGGGTTAATCATCAATAAGTCGGGCGTTGAACCTTCTCATCCTAAGTATCGTAATATCTTTCATGCACTGCAGAGAGATGTTCGTCACTATAAAGAGGCGCTGTTTGGTCCAAGTGAAGCAGCTTTTGTAACGCTTTATACTGGTGAGCACGTCGACATTTCACTGAAAGAATTCCTTCAGCTGCCTGCCGTTAAAAGCTTCGAAGAATCATTGCGTACTACGATGATTGATATCCTGGAATCCGCTGATTCCAGCTGGATTGATTGGGTAAAAGCGGACCCGCGTAGAACTTTAACGCTTGTGCTGACTGGTGGCGGCGCGACCTTGCCTATGGTCAGAAAACTAGCTGAGAGAGCTGTGAAAGTACATGGTGCTGAAATACGCGTCGCGCCTTCACAGGCTTTTCCTGCATGGTTACAAGAGGACTACCCGGATCTGGAAGATCATTACCTACGTGTGGCCGTCTCCTTAGGGGGAGCACGGAAGAATACAATCAGCTCCCTTGGGCCATTAAAATCGACCGGCATTGGATCAGGTCAATACAAACTGGAGTCTTTTGTTTAAGGACTTCGGAATATACCTCAGCTTGAATTGGGTTGAGTAAAAAATAATGAACAAAGGCCATGGGCACTCTTGTACTCATGGTGAAAGAGAGAGCTATGGACAAACTGAAAATGCATTCACCAAGTCTCACACAAGAGAACATCGCACGTATCCGTGATTTATTTCCGGGCTGCGTGACTGAAGCCAAAGCTGAAGATGGCAGTGTGAAGCTGGCTGTGGATTTCGATCAGCTGCGTCAGGAGCTTTCAGAATCCATTGTTGAAGGCCCGCAGGAGCGCTATCAGCTGAACTGGCCTGGCAAGCGCGAAGCCTTGCTTACCGCTAATGCACCTATCGCAAAAACACTTCGACCTTGTCGCGAAGAAAGTGTGGATTTTGATACCACCAAAAATCTTTTTATTGAAGGCGATAACCTGGAAGCGTTAAAGCTTCTGCAGGAGACATATCTTGGTAAGGTCAAGATGATCTATATAGATCCACCTTACAACACTGGTAACGATTTTGTTTATGAAGACGATTTCTCAGAGAATGCAGAGGTATTCTTGAGAAAGTCAAATCAAAAAGATGAAGAAGGAAACCGGCTAGCAGCCAACACAGCAGCCAATGGCCGCTTTCACTCCGCCTGGCTGTCTATGATTTTTGCGCGATTGAGGCTGGCGAGGAATCTACTGTCCAATGACGGCGTTATTGCGATTAGTATTGACGACAACGAGTCTCACAACCTCAAGCGCGTATGTGACGAAATATTTGGCGAAGAAAATTTCGTTGCTGAATGCACTGTGATTAGCAACCCTCGTGGTCGGCAGTCAGACACATACATTGCTAATGTGAATGATAAATTGTTGGTTTGGGCCAAGGATATACAAAATGCATTCATTTCCGGAATGCCACTCTCTGATGAGCAGCGAGCGGAGTTCAATTTAGAGGATAACGATGGCGAGCCATACAGGCTATTGGGACTGCGACAGCGCGGGTCCGCTTCTAATCGTGAAGATAGGCCCGATATGTTTTTTCCAATTTTTGTCTGTCCCGAAAGTAAGGAAATATCTCTCACCGAAGTGGCAGGATGGGAGGCAGTATTTCCGCGCAAATCTGATGGGCGTGATGGGCGGTGGATGTGGGGGAAGGATAAGTGCAGGAAGGACATCTCTCGCCTTGTCGCACGTTTTATTGAGCGACGAGGTGAGCACGATATTTTTGTTAAGGACTATCTAAACAGAAGTGATGGTGAAAGAACCAGAAAGTTTAAAAGTCTGTGGGATGCAAATGGTTATAACAACCAAGTCGGCACACAAGAGGTGAAGGAATTATTGGGAGCGGATGCAATGTCATTTCCTAAGCCTAGGCCTCTTATCGAGGATATTTGCCGCCTAGGGCTTAGAAAAAATGATCTTGTACTCGATTTTTTTGCTGGTTCTGGAACTACCGCTCATGCTGTTCTTTCGCTAAATGCAGGCGATGGTGGGGAGCGTCGGTTTATTATGGTCCAATTGCCCGAGCCGACTCCCGATGGATCAGTTGCGCGGAAAGCAGGGTTTGAGACAATATCGGATATTTCTCAGGAGCGAATTCGCCAAGCAGGTAAGCGTGTTCTTGCTAGCGATTTTAGCCAGAATTGGAGTAAGGATATTGGCTTTCGCGTACTCAAAATCGACACATCCAACATGGCCGACGTTTATTACTCACCAGATTCGCTTAATAACACCGAGCTTGATCTGTTCGTCGACAATATCAAGCCCGAGCGTACAGCTGAAGACCTCCTGTTCCAGGTAATGCTGGACTGGGGCGTTGATCTGGCGCTGCCTATCAGCAAACAGTCCATTCAAGGCAAGGATGTGTTTTTTGTCGATGGAAACACTTTGGTTGCTTGCTTCGATGCTTCAGGCAGCATTGATGAAGCCTTTGTTAAAGAACTGGCCAAACATGAGCCGCTGCGCGTGGTATTCCGCGATGCGGGCTTTAAAGACAGTTCGGTAAAAATCAATGTGGAGCAAATCTTTAAGCTGCTGTCACCCATTACAGAAGTGAAGTGCATTTAAGTAAGGGTGTTGAGTATGAAGCTTAAATTTAAAGTACAGGACTATCAGAGCAAGGCCGTAAAAGCGGTGGTAGATTGCTTTGCCGGGCAAGCACCGCAGCACGGTGGTGTTCGCTATCGGCTGGATACAGGGGCGGCTAAAGCTGCGCCAGCCAGCCCGCAGGCTTCGTTAGCGTTGGAAGAGGAGTCGGTATCCGACTTTGAAGCCGCTTTCCGTAACGCGGATATGACGCTGAGTGAAACCGCGCTGTTGGATAACATTCAGCAGGTACAGCGCTTGCAGAACCTGCCGGTGTCTGCCGACCTGGTTAAAACCAAGGTCAGCAAGGTTAACCTCGATATTGAGATGGAAACCGGTACAGGTAAAACCTACTGCTACATTAAGACCATTTTTGAACTGAACAAGCAGTATGGCTGGAGCAAGTTCATTATTGTGGTGCCCAGTATTGCCATCCGTGAAGGTGTGGCCAAGTCGCTGGAGATTACCGCCGAGCATTTTCTGGAAACCTATCAGAAGAAAGCCCGTTTCTTTATTTACAACTCCAAGCAGCTGCATCATCTGGAAAGCTTTTCGTCGGATGCTGGCATTAACGTGATGGTGATTAACGTTCAGGCGTTTAATGCAACGGGTAAAGACAACCGCCGTATTTATGAAGAGCTGGACGACTTTCAATCACGTAAGCCCATCGATGTGATCAGCGCCAACCGCCCTATTCTGATTCTAGATGAACCGCAGAAGATGGAAGGCGGTAAAACGCTGGATTCTCTTGTGAATTTCAAGCCGTTGATGGTGCTGCGCTACTCAGCCACGCATAAGACCACACACAACAAGATTCACCGCCTGGATGCGTTGGATGCCTACAACCAAAAGCTGGTAAAGAAAATCGCCGTGCGCGGTATCGCTACCAAGGGGCTGGCCGGTACCAATCCGTACCTTTATCTGCAATCCATTGAGATTTCCAGCAAGAAGCCCCCTGAAGCCCGTGTGGAGCTGGAACAAAAGCTGGCCAGTGGTGACATTAAGCGGGTGCTGCGTAAGATCAAGAAAGGCGACAACCTGTTCGTGTTATCGAATGAGCTCGATCAGTACCGCGAAGGCTTTGTGGTAACAGACATCAATGCCGTTACTGACACCATCAGTTTTACCAATGGCGAAGAACTGAGCGTAGGTGAGGCGATGGGGGATGTGAGTGAGGCAGCCTTACGTCGCATTCAGATTCGGGAGGCCATTAAAGCCCACTTCGATAAAGAGCAGGCGCTGTTTCAGCAGGGCATTAAGGTGCTGTCGTTGTTCTTCATTGATGAGGTAGTGAAGTACCGCGATTACAGCGCCGATGATGAAAAGGGCGAATACGCCCGGGTGTTTGAAGAGGAGTATCAGCTGTACCTGAACGAAGTGATGGATCTGGTGGAGACACCCTATATCCGCTATCTGAAAGGTATTGCCGTGACAGATACCCACAGCGGTTACTTTTCGATCGATAAAAAGACCAAGAAGCTAAAAGACCCCACTGTGGAAAGACGTGGTGCAAACGCCGGTCAGTCGAATGACGTAGATGCCTATGACTTGATTCTGAAAGATAAAGAACGTCTGTTATCGCTGGATGAACCTGTGCGTTTTATCTTTTCTCACTCGGCGTTGCGTGAAGGCTGGGATAACCCCAATGTGTTTGTTATCTGCACCTTGAAACACAGCGACAACACCATTTCACGCCGCCAGGAAGTTGGCCGTGGGTTGCGTATTGCCGTGAATAAGCTTGGTGAGCGTATGGATCACCCGGCTACGGTTCACGATATTAACGTGCTGACTGTGGTCGCCAGTGAAAGCTACAAAGACTTTGTTACGGCACTGCAGCGAGACATCAGCGAGACCCTGTCTCAGCGCCCCCGTGTGGCCGATAAGGCTTATTTCACCGGCAAGATGCTGTCTACTGCCGATGGCGTGGTAACGCTGAGTGAAGATCAGGCAACTGACATTGAGTTTTACCTGATTCAGAACGGCTATGTAGACAAGAAACGCAACATTACCGACAAGTACCATGCCGCGAAGAAAGATGGGGCACTGGCAGAATTACCTGAAGAGCTGCAACCCATGGCTGAACAGGTATTTGGCTTGATTGATACGGTGTTCAGCGATGCGCAGTTGATGCTTCCTGAGAACGACCGCAAAGCGAAAAAGCTGGAGCCCAATGCCAACTTCGAGAAGCGAGAGTTCAAGGAGCTGTGGCAGCGTATTAATCGCAAAGCTGCCTACAGCGTTCAGTTTGATGATGCCGAGCTTATTCAAAAATCATTAGCCACCCTGAACGACAAAGACAACGGCTTGCGCGTTACGCCACTGCAATTCACGATACAAACTGGTGAACAGGCAGCTGAGGCCACCTACGACGACCTTAAGTCGGGGGATGCCTTTAAGGTAAAAGAAACCGTGATTGAGAAGAACACTTATTCGGCTCATTCAATGGTTAAGTACGACCTGATCGGCAAGGTTGCTGAAGGCACTCTGCTGACCCGTCGCACAGTGGCTGAAATTCTACGTGGTTTAAATGCAGCGGTATTTGCACAATTCAAAACCAACCCGGAAAGCTTTATTGCGCAGGCTTGTCGTTTGATTAACGAGCAAAAGGCCACCATGGTGATTGAGCATCTGGCGTATGATCCGGTTGAGGAAAAGTTTGATCTTGATATTTTCACTGCCGGGCAAACCAAGCAGGACTTCACCCATGCTGGTGAGCCATTACAGCGTCATATTTACGACTATGTGATTACTGACTCGAATATCGAACGCCAGTTTGTGAAGGAGTTGGATACCTGTACCGATGTGGTGGTGTACGCCAAGCTGCCTCGTGGATTCCTGATTCCGACACCGGTAGGCGATTACAACCCGGACTGGGCTATTTCATTTAAAGAAGGCGCGGTGAAGCACGTTTACTTCGTTGCTGAAACTAAGGGGACAATGTCGTCGATGGAGCTGCGTGAGATAGAGCGCTCAAAAATCAGCTGTGCCCGTAAGTTCTTTGACGCCATCAACAAGAAGTACGCACCCGAGAACGTTAAGTACGACGTGGTGGATAGCTTTGGGAGGTTGATGGAGGTTGTAAGGTAGTATTTCTATCGAGTAGATCGGCAGCTCTATTCGGGGGCTGTCGTCTGTTCTGTGACTCCTGTAGAGCAAAGGTCAAAATACAACGCACTTGGTGACTGGCTCTTTCAAGCGTGGTCACGAAATGGTCACCATTTGGTCACCACGCTGAAAATCAGCGGATAATGGTCACTAAGGGAAAAGGTCATTTCAGGGAAGGTGGCCCGCCCTAGAGGATTCGAACCTCTGACCTCAGCCTCCGGAGGGCTGCGCTCTATCCAGCTGAGCTAAGGGCGGTTTACTGAGAAGCGTCTGGCTGATGTGTGCCTTTTGACTTCTACTCTCCGGATCGTTTTCTTAACCGACCTTTGCCTCCGGAGGGCAACGCTCTATCCAGCTGAGCTAAGGGCGGATCGGTCGTCCACTGCGCTGCAGACGACGTAAGTGCGCGCATTGTATATGTTTTTTCCGGTTGGCTCTACTGTCGGCGTCAGCTGCTCAGGCCGGTGTCTTTGTGCAGGGTGTTGAGGATATCGCGCAGTGTGGTGGCGATGCTCTGCAGCTTCTGGTTCTCTTCATCGGTGAAGGGGTGGACGAGAATCTTGTCCACGCCTTTGCGGTTGATCACCGCCGGCAGGCTGAGGACGACGTCGTGCAGTCCGTATTCACCCTGTGGCATAACGCCCACCGGCAGCACGGAGTTTTCGTTGATGTCGATGGCCTGAATAATGCGGAATACGCTGGCGGCGATGCCATGGCTGGTGTTGTGTTTGAGGTGGAAGATCTCCAGCCCGGCCTGGGTGACATCATGCAGCAGCTGTTCCGGAGAGATGGGGGCGATGCCGTTGTGAGCGCAGTAGTGGTCGATATGTTGCCCGGCGACGCTGACCAGACTCCAGGGCATAAAGTTGTGTGCTCCGTGTTCGCCGAGCACGTAGCCAAAGGTATTTTTCGGGTCGATATCGAGGCGTTCGCCGACGATTTTCATCAGTCTGGCTGTATCAATCATGCAGCCGCTGCTGATCACCTGGCGCGGCAGATAGCCGGTGTTGGCGATCACGGCGTAAGCAGCAATATCACAGGGGTTGGTGACCACAATGAGGATGGCATCCGGTGCATGAGGCTCGATTTTGCGGGCGATATCCACACAGATGCGACTGTTGATGTCGGCCAGATCCAGACGACTCTGGCCATCTTTAATCTGCGCACCAGCGGTGATCACTACCACATCGGCACCGGCCAGCCTGCTGTAATCATCACCGCCGCTCAGGCGGGTATTTTTGCTGAAGGTGAGGGCATTGGTATGGCCGAAATCGAGCATCTCGCCGCGCGCTTTGTCGGCGTTCTGGTCGATCATGACCAGTTCGCGCACGCTGCCCAGCGTCATCAGGTAGTTGCACAGGCTGACGCCCACCATGCCTGCCCCGATTACTCCGATTTTCATAGTCACCTCCGTGCTCTGCTTGTTCTGCGGTCTTCTCAGACTGTTGATAGCTGAGTTAGTTTACGCCCGGGGCGGCACTGCTGACAAAGCAGCTGATTTGCTGCCAGCGCAGCAGAGTTTTAAAGTGCTGGCTGGTTTTGTTATCTGTAACCGGAGTTCTGTTATGTCTGATGCGTTTGAGAAAGGTCTGAAAATCCGCCGTGAAGTGATGACCGATGAGTTTGTCGATAAGGCGTTTAACAATGCGACGTCGTTTACCATGCCGCTGCAGAAGCTGGTCACCGAGAACTGCTGGGGGGATATCTGGGGGCGCGAAGGTCTGTCGAAGCGTGACCGCAGCCTGGTGAATTTGGGCATGATTTCCGTGCTCAACCGTCAGCAGGAGTTGGCCGGCCATGTGCGCGGAGCCATTAATAATGGCGTAACCGTGGAAGAAATCCGTGAAGTACTGCTGCAGGTGATGGCCTATGCCGGTGCGCCGGCGGCGATTGATTCTTTCCGTACCGCATCAGCTGTACTGAGCGAGATGGGTATCAACCTCGACGATATGTCTGCTGAGTAACGGCTTTAGCCCTTCCTGCTGCTGTTTAATAGTGGCAAGTTTGGGCGTAGTTGGTGGATAGAGCTGGTGGGGACGGCTGGTGGGCTCCGCCCACCAATTGCCATGTCAGGCAAAACCGCCGGTTGGTTAGCTTGAGACGTAACCCGGCGGATAACTGCAATATCTCCCTCCCGCAGCGGAGATCCTTTCTCACCCGTCATGACATTTGTTATCAACACCCGGGCGAATTTTTGTGGTTATCCTCAGTTTCTGTGGATAACATTTTGGATAAGTTTGGTACAACTCATCCACAGGCGCATAATTGCTACGCTTTTGTTAAATCGGTGAAATTTTATACGTTCCGTTATGTGTCCGGTCATCGGGCTAAAACCCACATTGTGCCTGATGTTTCAACCACTTTTTTATTTTTAAAACAGTGGGATAGCAAGGTCTTTTGTGATACTGCCTGATTCACCGGGTTATTGCCTGTATGTGGATAACTTTGTGAATATCCTTTGGGTGTTCTGGGGGCAGTCAGCAGAAATGCCCATGTTTACTGCGTCTGTCCACGAGCTTTAGCTGTCAGTAAGTAGGTTGCAGATGTGTCTGTATAGATGCCAGTAGAGATGCCTGAAACGGCAATACGGATGCCGCTCTGTTGCAACGAATAAACAGCCAGGTCCGGAAAAACAGCATGAAACAGTGGATTTCCCCACACAGCCCCGTGGCTTTGCTTCATTTGACCGGCCATTTTTGCGATAATCGCCGCCTTTTCTAATCTTATCCCGAACCCACCGAATACGAATCGTATCTATGAAACCGCAAATCGCTGAGCTGTTATCCGCTGCCGTTACCAATCTCAAATCTCAGGACGTCCTGCCCGCTGATCTGGAACCCCGCATTCAGGTGGAAAACACCCGCGATAAAGCCCACGGTGATCTGGCCACTAACCTGGCAATGATGCTGGCCAAACCAGCGGGTAAAAATCCGCGCGAGTTGGCGCAGTTGCTGGTGGACGCGATTCCGGCCAACAATCTGGTCGAGAAAGTGGAAATCGCTGGCCCGGGTTTTATTAACTTTTATCTGAGCGATGCCTCCACTGCGAGTCTGGTGCAGGCCGTGCTCGAGCAGAAAGAAGCTTACGGCCGTAACAACGAAGGTGCTGGCCGTAAGGTGCAGGTGGAATTCGTATCCGCCAACCCGACTGGCCCACTGCATATCGGTCACGGTCGTGGAGCGGCGGTTGGTGACTGTATCTGTCGTCTGCTCGATGCCTCCGGCTGGGACGTAACCCGCGAGTTTTATTACAACGACGCCGGTGCCCAGATTAATAACCTGGCGCTGTCGGTTCAGGCACGCTGCAAAGGCTTAACCCCGGACGACGCCAGCTGGCCGGAAGACGGTTACCGCGGCGATTACATCGTCGACCTGGCCGACAGCTTTATGCGTGGCGACACCGTAGCATCCGAAGATCAGAGCTTTACCGGTACCGGCGATGCCGATGATCTGGAAGCCATCCGTCACTTTGCCGTGGCCTATCTGCGTCGCGAACAGGATCTGGATCTGAAAGCCTTTGCTGTCGATTTCGATGTGTATTTCCTTGAGTCTTCCCTGTACAGCGAAGGCAAAGTAGAAGCCGCGGTGAAAAAGCTGATCGACAACGGTTACACCTATGAAGACGGCGGCGCACTGTGGCTGCGTACCACGGATTTCGGTGATGACAAAGACCGCGTAATGCGTAAAACCGACGGTGGTTACACCTACTTTGTACCAGACGTCGCTTACCATATGGATAAGTGGGAACGTGGATTTGAGCGCGTTGTAAACGAGCAGGGGGCGGATCACCACTCGACTATTACCCGTGTGCGCGCAGGCCTGCAGGCACTGAATGCCGGTATTCCGAAAGGCTGGCCGGATTACGTGCTGCACCAGATGGTGACGGTAATGCGCGGTGGCGAAGAAGTAAAAATTTCCAAGCGTGCCGGCAGCTACGTGACCCTGCGCGATCTGATCGACGAAGTGGGCCGCGATGCGACCCGTTACTTCCTTGCGGCGCGTAAAGCCGACAGTCAGCTGACCTTTGATATTGATCTGGCGCGTTCGCAGTCATCCGATAACCCGGTGTATTACATCCAGTACGCTCACGCCCGTGTGTGTTCTATTTTCCGTAAACTGGCGGAAGCTGGTCAGAGCTGGACACAGGAAGAAGGTCTGGCAGCACTGGGTAAACTGGAACTGGAAAGCGAAAAAGAACTGATTGTTAAACTGGGTCGTTATCCGGAAGTGGTGAAACGTTCTGCCGATAACCACGAGCCGCATAACATCGCGACGTATCTGCGTGAACTGGCCGGTGATTTCCACGCCTGGTACAACTCAGAGAAAACGCTGGTGGATGATGCTGAACTGCGTAATGCGCGTCTGACTCTGGCCGAAGCCGTGCGTCAGGTAGTTAACAACGGGCTTAGTTTATTAGGTGTTTCTGCACCGGAAGAGATGTAAGTTCTCTCAAAACGCCAGCTTGTTATAGCGGTTCTGGCGGTTCTGTAGCAGGGACCGCTTGATGGAGGTGGCAGCTCATACAGAACAGTGTGAGCTGCTTCCCTTCCATCAAAAGATAAAGCAAAAGATAAAACACAGGACAAAAACGTGGCGTACTGCGCAGCAGCAGATACCACACCGCCTTACTATACGGCGCTGATTTTAAGACAGGTTAACAGGAATAATAATGTCTGAAGGTGGAAGCAAGATTCCGAAGTGGGTGTGGATTACGACCCCGACTCTGGCCGTGGCGTTCATCGGCTTTATCCTTTATCTGTCTACTATCCCGGCCGGTAATGAACTGGATGCGGTGAAAGGCGATGCCAAAAAAGCGCTGCAGATCGGCGTTGATAAAGCCAAAGAAGAAGCCGCGAAAAAAGTCGATAAGCCTTCCTACGATTTTTACAAACTGCTGGAAAATCAGACCGTCGAAGTTCCTGAAGTTGAGGAATACCACTCCACGCCGAAAGACGCCGAAGAGAAATACCAGTACCTGTTGCAGGTCGGTTCATTCCGCAGTGGCGATGACGCCGAACGTCTGCGCGCCAGCCTGTTGCTGGAGGGTATGGATGCCTATCAGAAAAAAGCCGAAATCAACGGTAATACCTGGTTCCGCGTGTATGTCGGCCCGTTCACTGACCGCTCTAAGCTGAATAAAGCTCAGGACATGCTGGTGGCACGCAGTATCAGTCCGCTGGTGTTGAAAGAACCGCTGAAGAAATAAAACAATTAAGTATTTAGCTCTGCGCTTGAGAAAAACCGGCCTGAATACAAAGCCGGTTTTTTTATTTCTGGCGTATGCAAAATACGCAACCTGCCTGAGGCGTTCTGCTTCCCTCAGGCCGGTCAGATTCGGAAGCCTGTGGCGGAATGCGGTACACTCTGGGGGAATTCATTTTCCCGGGAGCAGAGTGTGCAGACAACATGGCAGCAGGTACTGAGTCAGACCTTTGGTTTTGAATCACTACGCCCCGGTCAGCAACCGGTGGTTGAGGCTCTGTTAGCCGGGCGTTCTGCAGCGGCGATCTTTCCCACCGGTTCCGGTAAATCCCTGTGCTACCAGCTGCCGGCACTTATGCTGCCCAATCTTACGCTGGTGATTTCCCCGCTGTTGGCGCTGATGCAGGATCAGGTGCAGTTTCTGCAATCCAAAGGCATTGCCGCCGCCACCATTGATTCCACTCAAAGCCGTGAACAGACCCAGCAGGTGATGCAGGGCGTCCGTGATGGCAGCATTAAAATTCTGATGGTGTCGGTTGAGCGTTTAAAAAATGAACGCTTCCGCCAGTTTATGAGTGAAATCCCGGTGTCTCTGCTGGTGGTGGACGAGGCGCACTGTATCTCCGAATGGGGTCATAATTTCCGCCCGGACTATCTGAAACTGCCGGATTATTGCCGTGAGTTTGCGGTTAAGCAGGTGTTGCTGTTAACCGCCACAGCCACTCAGGCGGTGATTGAAGATATGCGTTCACACTTTGCCATTGCGCCGCAGGATGTGGTGACCACCGGCTTTTATCGCCCGAATCTGCGTTTATTAGTCCAGCCAAGCCCGGAGCATGAAAGAGTCGGCAAATGCCTGCAATGGCTGCAGCATCTGGCGAAAAAGTCGGCAGAAAAGCAGCAGGATTTTGCTGCGGTTATTTATGTGACGCTGCAGCACACCGCCGAAGACGTGGCAGAGCAGCTGAACCGGCAACTGCCGTTTGAGGTAAAGGCGTATCACGCCGGGCTTGGCCATGAACAGCGCGAGGATATTCAGCAGAAATTTATGCGCGGCGATATTCCGGTCATCGTCGCCACCATTGCTTTTGGTATGGGTGTGGATAAGAGCAATATCCGTCAGGTCATGCATTATGATCTGCCCAAATCCACCGAGAACTACAGTCAGGAAATCGGCCGTGCCGGGCGCGATGGCAATGCCTCAGACTGCATTATGCTGGCTGATGAATCCGGCCTGACCGTGCTGGAGAATTTCGTCTACGGCGATACGCCGGAGCTGAGCAGCATTGAGCATGTGCTGAATGCCATCCGCCAACAGACCCAGAGCCGCAATCAGGTGAGTCAGTGGGAAGTGCTGATGACACCGCTGTCTGCGGAATCCAATATCCGTCTGCTGCCGCTGAAAACCTTATTGGTGAATCTGGAAATGCGCGGCGTACTGACTTCCCAATACAGCTACTTTGCCGAATACCGTTTTAAACCTGAGCTGGCGGAATCTGCATTGCTCGGTCAGTTTCATGGCGAGCCTCAGCAGTTTCTGCAGACCGTACTCAACACCTGTCAGAAAGGCCGTACCTGGTACACGCTGGATGTTGAGGCGCTGGAAAAAGCCGCTGGCAGCAGTGATATTCCGGTACGCGTGCGGGCATTAAAAGCACTGGAATACTGTCAGGAAAAGGGCTGGATTCAGCTGGAAAGCAAACAGATGACGGATGTGTACCGCGTCGATCAGCAGGCGCTGGCGGATCAGTCGCTGGCCGCTACCCTGCATCAGCATTTTATGCAGAAACAGGAAAACGAAATCTCGCGGATTCACAACATGCTGGCCTTGTTCCGTGAGCCGCAGTGCGTGGCGCGTCGGTTGTCTGCGTATTTCGGCGAGGATATGGGGCAGGACTGCGGCGTCTGTTCTGTCTGTCGTGGGCAGTTCCGACCCTGGCCGGAAAAAACAGCCAGCGCCAGTCAGCTGCCAGCAGATCAGCAGTTATTCGGGTATCTGGCAGAACTCAGACAGAAGATTCAGTCGCAGTTTGGCAGTCAGCCATCGCTGGATTTACAGACGCGTTTTCTGTGTGGCATTCAGGTGCCCTGGCTGGGCAAAATCCGCGCCCGTCAGCTGTCAGGTTTTGCTTCCTGTGAGCAGCTGAGTTACGCCGCGGTTAAAGCCCGGGTACAGGCATTAACGCATGGGCAGTAACTTAATCGCCGGACATCCATGCCCAGCGGACCAGAGAAATCATCGTTCATTTCGGCGCTCCAGAGGCGAATTTTAGGCCTCCGCGATGCCACGTTGCAAAGCAATTCAATTGCTGAAATTTATATGGTGACATTGAATTCAGATTCATTGTTAATCCTGAAGACAGGCAATGAGGTTGCCATAAACAGCGCCTCTGGGCTCGCCGCAGAAAGTGAAGATATTTCCGACCTGCCCGAAGGGACT
>PAJK01000113.1 GCA_002706025.1 Oceanospirillaceae bacterium | reverse complement strand
GGCCTCGAATGTTGAAGATAAGCAAAACCCGTTATCCGGTGAATCGCAATGCTGCTCCGCTTAAGTGAACAGCATTGCGGCGAGGCCGGGTTTTTTACGTTAATAATCTTACCGTAAAGGTTTGATTATTCTGCTGTTGCAGGTACCAGTGTGATTTCCACACGACGGTTCTGGGCTTTGCCTTCAGCAGTGCTGTTGCTGGCCAGTGGCTGGGTTTCACCAAAGCCAATGGTTTCCAGACGAACAGGGTTTACGCCCTGGCTTTGCAGGTAGTTAGCAACTGACTGTGCGCGTTCTTCAGACAGTGTCTGGTTGAAAGAGGCTGAGCCATCGCTGTCGGTGTGGCCGGATACCACGACCAGTGTTTTGTCGTATTCTTTCAGTACGATAACAACGGAGTTGAGTACTTCGTAGAAGTTGCTGGCAATGGCATTACGGCCGGAACCAAAGGTAATGTTGCCCGGCATGATCAGGTTTACTTTGTCGCCGACACGTTCAACGCTGACGCCTGTACCACGCAGTTGTTTACGCAGCTTGGCTTCCTGAGCGTCCATGTAGTAGCCGATACCACCACCGATCGCACCACCGCCCGCAGCGGCAGCCAGAATACGTTTGTTACGGGTGCCGCTGTCTTCGCCGCGGTTCGCCAGATAAGCTGCAACGGCGCCAACGCTGGCACCAATGCCTGCACCAATAGCAGTCTTAGAGGTTTTCTCTTCACCGGTATAAGCGTCAAACGTTGTACAACCGGTGGCCATTACGGAGATGGCCGCTGCCAATGCAATGTATTTCATTTCTACTCCTGCTTGTTGAACCTTGTGCACGGAATTCTACGGCTTCTGTGAGCTGCTTTCCGGAACCAGATCTCTGTTTAAAGGATTGATGATAGTGCTTGATAAAGATCAGGCCAATGCAACGGTCGGGAATGGTCTGATGCATATAGCGGTATATTCTGAGCGAATTCAGAGGGTAGCTATCCGGAACTGTAAGTGAACCTATTTGCTATATCGAAAACAAAGAGGATGAGACATGTCGTCAGATATGAAACTCATCATGGGAGCGCTTATGTCAGACAACAATCAGAATCGTGAAGTGACCGTCGTGGATATTAAAATGCCGTTTATATCCATGGTGGTCTTTCTGGTGAAATTATCCATTGCAGCGATTCCGGCTGTGATTATCGTCAGCATTATTTTCAGCCTGATCAGCGCACTGTTTGGCGGGCTTTTCGGTGGGCTTTTTAATGGGATGTTCGGCGGCATGGGGGGAGACATGCACCGCTTCTGAGCAAAGCCGTCAATCACCGGATAATCCTGCCTGAGTGCGCTGAACCCGGGCGGAGGTTTGCATCCATGGTCTGTGGTGGTTAGCATTTTGGTTAATCACTGCTACCTGTCCTGTCCTATGTCGAATTCTTCGTACGATTCATCCTTACCTTATTCTCTGCAGCAGTTTGTCCGCTCAGCCAGCCATACTGATTTTCTCAATACCTTAAAAAACAAAGAGAAACTGCTGATTATTCAGGATCTGGATGGCGTCTGTATGGAGCTGAAACGTGATCCTAAACAACGGGTGATGGATAGTGAGTACATTCGCGCTGTCCATACGATGGCAGGGGAGTTTTACGTATTAACTAATGGTGAGCACGTCGGTTCCCGCGGTGTAAATGCGATAGTGGATACGGCATTTGCACACCAGTCATCTGGCTATGCGGCACAACAGCAGCTTTATCTGCCGGGTTTAGCTGCTGGCGGCGTGCAGTGGCAGAATGCCAGGGGAGAGCTGCAACACCCGGGTGTCAGCCAGAGTGAGATGGAATTTCTGCAGTCTGTACCAGAGATAATGACAAGCTTTTTAACCAGCGCTCTGAGTACTGATCCCTTTAATTTAAATGCTGATCAGATTGCATCCATTCTTGATGTGATCGTGCTGGATAATCTGGCATCACCAACATTAAATATTGGCAGCTTGCATGATGATTTCGGCGGAAATTATCCGCGTATGCAGGTGCTTGCCGAACAACTGATGGAGCTGCTGTTACAGAAGGCCCGGGAGGCAGGACTGCAGGATTCTTTCTTTGTTCATCTGGCGCCTAATCTGGGGATTGATCGCAGCAGTGAGCAAACCGGCAAAGAAAAGCTCAAGCCTGCGCAAGGCGATGATATGGGCACCACAGATTTTCAGTTTATGCTGCGCGGAGCCGTGAAAGAGGCTGGCGTACTGGTGCTGCTGAACCGTTACTACTTTGCACAGTGTGGTGAGTATCCATTGGGCGCTGATTTCAGTGTCCGTACCGCACCGCGCACTCATGATGCGATGCTGGCGCTGGCTACTGACGCCTTCGATCCGGCACTGATGCCTGCCATCGTTGGTGTGGGTGATACCCTGACTTCAGTGGCAGACAAGCCTGCCGAATCCTCTGAGTCAGCATACGCCCGTGGCGGCAGCGACCGCGGCTTTCTGACTCTGGTACAACAGCTGGGGCAGGCGTTCTCCAGTGATAATGCTGTGGTCTGGGTCGACAGCAGTGGTGGCGAATTAAACCGCCCGGGGATTTCGCCACCCCCGCAGGAACATATCAGCAATATTGATATGAACAGCCTGCAGGGTATTACCGACCCATCTGATTTATTGCAGTTGAATGTGATTTTTCCGCAGGGTTATCAGCAGTACACAGACTTCTTTATTGCTCTGGCCGCAGCGCGTCAGAAGTCATAACGCGCGTAACCGTGACACAGAATGCTGGCTGTTTTTCATTAGTACCGCTTCTTTGTGGCGTCTGCGGCTTTGTCTGATGACTTTCTGCATATCCTCACTCAGGCCTTGTTCCTGCGTGACAGAAAACCCATGGCGCTGATAAAAAGCATTCAGGTGGGGCAGTGGAATTGTGAACAACGGCAGCCCGGCGATATCTTCGCTAAGCAGGCTGTCTGTTGCCAAAACATTGGTAAGCAGTTGTTGCAGTAACGCGGAGGCGAATCCACAGCCGCGGTAGTCCGGGTGGGTACACAGATTTCTTAACAGGCAGCCGTCCGCGTAGTGCACAAGTCTTGCTGCACTGATCAGTGTCGGGGTATCCCCTGAATACAGGGTGAGACCAACCCGCAGATCATCCGGGCCGCTGCGTCCGGTATCCCCACTGGCTTTGTACAGGGCATTGATTTGTTGCAGGCTGAGGTCGTGATGGAAATAAATCTGCAACTCAGTGTTGTTCATAATCAGGGTCAGATGCACAGTAATTCAGGGCATGATAAGCACAAAGATCTGTGCCGCAAGCATGAACGGGCTTCAGGATGTTCGTTACGCTATTGAGACAGTAATGTGCTTAGGGTTATGAATAACATTGCTGAATCAACAGAGCGGTTTGCTGTCACTATAATCAATGGTTAACGATTTATGAGTTGGACCGGATAAAGTGATTATGTGCTTCCGGCAGTCAACCTGACTTAAAGGAGATGTACCGATGATGTTACAAGAGACCTACACACTCGCAAACGGTGTATCGATTCCTAAACTCGGTCTGGGTACCTGGATGATTACCGGCCCTGATTGTGAACAGGCGGTGATTGAAGCGATTAAAATGGGTTATCGCCATATCGACTCCGCTCAGGATTACGGTAACGAAGTGGAAGTGGGTGCAGGTGTGCGCAACAGTGGTGTAGACCGCAAAGACATCTTTGTAACAACCAAGCTGGCGGCACAGTACAAAACTTATGAAGGCGCTAAAGCTGCGATTGAAGAATCCCTGCAACGTCTGGATATCGATTACATCGATATGGTGATTATTCACAGCCCACAACCATGGGGTGAATTCGGCGGTAACGATCGTTTTGCCGAAGGTAACCTGGCCGCATGGCGCGCACTGGAAGAAGCTCACGACGCCGGTAAAATCCGTGCCATTGGTCTGTCTAACTTCCAGCAGGCTGACGTTGAGAACATTCTGGCCAACTGCAAAGTAAAACCTGTGGTGAACCAGATTCTGGCGCACATCAGTAACACCCCGTTTGATCTGATCAATTACTGCAATGACAAAGACATTCTGGTGGAAGCTTACTCACCAGTAGGCCACGGCGAGCTGTTCAAAAACGGCGCGATTGCCGATATGGCAGCTAAATACGGTGTTTCTGTACCGCAGCTGTGTATCCGTTACTGTCTGCAGCTGGGCACTCTGCCTCTGCCAAAAACTGCGAATCCGGATCACATGAAAAACAACGCGGATGTGGATTTCGAAATCTCTGCTGACGATATGAAAGTTCTGACCCGCATGGAAGAAATCGCTGATTATGGCGAAGCCAGCATGTTCCCGGTTTACTCCAAATAAGCGGATGCAACTGGTTGTAGCAGCCAGCTGATACGGACAAAAAAGGGCTCTTCACAGAGCCCTTTTTTATTGCCGGATATAAACAACAGATTATTCTGCGGCTTTATTCTCCGAGGTTTTCAGGTAGGTGTAGCCATTGATGCAGGCTTCGTAGAAGTCAGTCCAGCGCACACCTTCACGCGGTTTGATTTTGCCCGCAGCAACCTGCTTATCAATCATACGTTTTACATCAGAAGCCATGGCCTGTGGGTTGTACTGCATAATACTCAGCACGTCTTTCACCGATGAGCCGTTGACGACTTCTTCAATGTAGAAATCTTCCGGGTCGTCGTCATCGCTGAAAATATGTACTTCGTTCAGGCGACCGAACAGATTGTGCATATCGCCCATCACGTCCTGATAGGCACCGGTTAAGAACAGACCAATAAAGTAGGGTTCGCCGGCGTTTAGTTTATGCAGTGGCAGAATATTGGAAATTTCCCGTGCAATCGGGAACTGGTCTATTTTACCGTCGCTGTCACAGGTGATATCCGCCAGTGAGCAATTAACCTGCGGGCGCTCGTTCATGCGGGTCAGTGGTACAACCGGTAACAGCTGATCAATGGCCCAGGTATCCGCCGCCGACTGGAAGATGGAGAAGTTACACAGGTACTGAGAAGACAGGCTGAATGCCATGTTCTGGATTTCATCCGGTACGTATTCTTCATCGGCATAGTGCGCCTGCAGCTGCTCCATGATCTGCCAGTACAGGGTTTCGGTTTTCGCCAGTTCTTCCAGACTGAGTACGCGTAGTTTAAACGCTTCCATCGCCTGTTCTTTGTACAGCGACGCATCGTTGTAGGCCTGCTGTTTGTTTTCGATCTGATCAAAGCCGGCAGAAATATCGCGCATATTGCTGACGATAATGTGTTCGCCTTCGTTGGCAGCGGTATCGACGCCGGTCATATTGCTGCGGATTTCACCAACGATCTGGGTGACCACACAGCTGTGGTGAGCGGTAATCGCCCGGCCGCTTTCGCTGACCAGATTCGGGTGTGGGACCTGTTCCAGATCGCACACTTCTTTCATGCCGTTAACAATATTGGATACGTATTCCTGCATGCTGTAGTTGCGCGAGGAGTCGTTGGTAGATGCACTGCCGTCGTAGTCGATGCCCAGACCGCCACCCACGTCGACGTATTCCAGCGGGAAGCCCATTTTATGCAGCTCGGCGTAAATCATAGCGCCTTCGTTGATGGCATCTTTTACTGAGCGGATATCAGTTAACTGGCTGCCGATATGGAAGTGCAGCAGCTTCAGGCAATGTTCCATGCCTTCGCTTTTCAGGTAGCGCGCGGTGTTAATAATTTCGGCGATGGTTAAGCCAAACTTGGCGCGGTCACCGCCGGAGCTTTCCCACTTGCCTTTGCCCTTAGCGGTGATTTTTGCGCGTACACCGATCATGGGTTCGATGTTCAGTTCTTTGGCGATTTTTACCAACAGCAGTAATTCTGAGTATTTTTCCACCACAACCAGCATGCGGTTACCCAGCTTACGGCCGAGCAGCGCCAGACGCATAAATTCTTCGTCTTTGTAGCCGTTGAGTACGGTGAGTGAGTCTTCGTTGGTGTTCATCGCCAGAGCGGCCAGCAGTTCGGCTTTGGAGCCGGCTTCCAGACCGTATTTAAATGGCTTACCGGCGTGCACGATTTCTTCCACCACTTCGCGCATCTGGTTCACTTTAATCGGGTACACACCGCGGTATTCACCCTGATATCCGCATTCGCTGATGGCATCGGCAAAGGCGGTGTTCAGACGCACCACCTGGGCACGCAGAATATCGTGAAAACGCACCACCACCGGAAACTGCACACCGGCCTGCTGAATTTCTGCCAGTACGGTTTTGAAATCGATATGCACATCCGGGTTGCTGGTGTCCGGTGTGATATGCAGGTTGCCGTTATCCCCAACACAGAAGTAGCCACCACCCCAGCGCGATACGCCGTAGAGTTTCTCCGCTTCTTCGATACTCCAGTCTTTGGCCAATTGGGTGATGTTTGGGGATGTCATGCTGTCTCCGTCTGTTGCTGTGGTCTTGCATGTAACTGTGTAAGACCGGTATCTGATGTGCGGGCTCGGCTGAGCAGGGGGATCATTCTCTGAGGTCTAATTTAGCCAGCTGCAGCCGCCTTGGCCAGCGCTTTTCTGGTTGTTGCTGCTGTGAGTAAAGCGAACAGCGGGAGTTTCCTCGCTGTTCCGCGCCATTTAATGGTTGTACGGGGTGAGTATCAGTATGAAAGGGGGAGGCTGAGCTAAAAAGACCCATGTAACAATTCTGTCATATTTCAGGCAGACTCTTGCCCGGGTTAATTCAAAGCTACAGCAGGTATGGTTGTGAATAAATTTGTGATGGGTGTCCTGGCAGCGGCAGTGCTGTCGGCAACAGGTTGTGCTCAGGTTGAAAGCGTCAGCCAGAATGGCGACTGGATGCAGCGTGAAGCCGCTGGCGATCTGACTGAATTTGGTGGTGCACGGCGTAAGACGGAAGACATTTCTGCCGCCCTGAAAGCCTCGATCTCCGATGCGCAGGCGAAGAATGTGATTCTGCTGATTGGTGACGGTATGGGCGATTCTGAAATCACCATCGCCCGTAACTATGCCCGTGGCGCCGGCGGTTATTTCGCAGGTCTGGATGCTCTGCCATTAACCGGCCAGTACACCCATTACTCGCTGCATCGCGATACACACAAACCGAACTACGTGACCGACTCAGCTGCATCCGCCACCGCCTGGGCGACCGGCGTGAAGAGTTACAATGGCGCGATCGGTGTGGACGTAAACGGCAAGCCACACACCTCACTGCTGGAACTGGCCAAGCGCGCCGGTAAAGGCACAGGTAACGTCTCGACTGCGGCGATTCAGGATGCGACTCCGGCGGCCCAGTACGCACATATTTCCATGCGTAAATGCTATGGCCCGCACGTAACTCTGCTGGCCTGTAACAGCGAAGCGCTGGAGAACGGTGGCCCGGGTTCTATCTCTGAGCAGCTGCTGAATGCGCGCCCGGATATCACCCTCGGTGGCGGCGCTATGTCCTTTGATGAAAAAGCCAAAGCCGGCGAATGGCAGGGTAAAGCTCTGCTCGATCAGGCCAAAGAACGTGGCTTCCAGGTTGTTACCAATGCAGAGCAACTGGCAGCGGTGAATGCGGCTGATCAGGCGCAGCCGGTACTGGGACTGTTTGCTCCGGTGCATATGCCGGTACGCTGGAACGGCCCGAAAGCCAGTTACCATGGCAATCTGGAAAAGCCTGCTGTTGAGTGTCAGCCAAACGATAAACGTACCGCTGAGTATCCGACGCTGGCCAGCATGACCACTAAAGCCATTGATCTGCTGAAAGATAAACCGGAAGGTTTTTTCCTGCAGGTTGAAGGTGCATCCATTGATAAACAGGATCACGCCGCTAACCCATGTGGCCAGATCGGCGAAACTGTGGATCTCGACGAAGCAGTACAGGTTGCTCTGGCGTTTGCCAAAGAGCAGGGTGATACGCTGGTGATCGTGACCGCTGACCATGCGCATTCATCGCAGATCGTCTATCCGGATGTTAAGGCTCCGGGCCTGACTCAGGGACTGATTACCAAAGACGGTTCGCTGATGGTGGTGAGCTATGGCAACTCAGAAGCAGACTCTATGGGCCATACAGGTACGCAACTGAAGATAGCTGCTTACGGCCCGCAGGCGGCCAACGTGGTGGGCCTCACCGACCAAACCGATCTGTTCTTCACCATCCGTGATGCCATGGGGCTGGATGCTGCTGAACAGTAATTCCATCCCTGTGCGGAAAAGCACGCGCTAGAAAAAGCATGCGGTAAAAAAGCATGCAGTGAAATAAAAAGAGGTAGCCATTGGCTGCCTCTTTTTATTTGGGCCCGTTTCATTCAGTGAGTTTGCAGACCAAAGTCCGCGGCCAGCTGATCGTAATAGGCGCTGCTTTCGTTTGTCGGCCACTTCAGGGTGATACCGTCGGGAATTGGTTCGCCGGCTTTTTTGCAGGCGTACAGCAGATAAAAGCGGGCGCGTTCGCTGTCCGGTTCCATTAATGTCATCTGATCAGCCAGGTGGGCCGCCCGGCTGTATTCTTCATGGTTTATCAGCGTCTGGTATTCATCTGCCATGGTGGATGCCAATGGATCTGCCTGAACACTGAGGCAGGCAGTAATAAGAACGGTGAATAAAGTCTGGTGAAGCATAGTTTCGTCCTTCTGAGGTTTTACGCGTGTTGGTCCGTTTACAGGATGTATCATAAAACCTTAAAAAGAGTACGGAAAAGCGTCACAAGCCGGACTAAACCTAAGAAATATACCTCTGTTGTCATGACGCAGATCCTTCTTTGTTGATAAAACGAATAGGCCGTAAAAACTGTCACGGATCAATTTTACCAATTGGCAACAGACTTATTCTTAGATGCGCAAGCAGGCATGGGATTAGTTGGTACAGGGATATTTATGAATTCAGGCTTTACTCTTAAGCACGATCTCAGTATTGAAAAACATACCGCCAGCAGAGCGGGCTTTCTGCCAGACCATGGACACAAGCCTGACCGCCGGGAAGCTATGCAGATACTGCTGAATGACATACGGCAATCGCTGCCGTTTGATCAGCCAGAAGCTTACCTGTGCCAGAAAGAATGCATCGGCTGTCCGAAGAAGCTGATGGAGTATCTGGAGAACGAGCTGCTGAATTGGCAGGAGATTCTGGATGACGGTGGCGTACCATCTTTAGGTGCGATTACTCGGCTGGCGAACACCGGGCGTAAAATTCATCTGGTGCTGGAGAAGAACGGTCTGGTAACGCCGCTTAGCTGACTGCCAGAGATTGTAATAGCGGTCGCAGATGATGAGGGGTTCAGACGCAGGGAATGAGTGCGATCATCAGTGCGATGAAGGTAGACAGCGTTCCTGAACGTTGCTGCCAAAAGCTTTGCGCTGAGGTTGTCACCGCGTTTTCACAATCCTCCGCATTAAAGTGACAACAGCGCATACAGTGGTCGCGGAATTCCGGAAACATATCCCGACAGCGCAGACAAAGCGACAGATCTTCAGTGGCTGAAGCCTGGCGGGTAAGGGATGTGTGAGGAATGTACTGCATGGTTAAAACGCTTTTTATCCCGGCATTGCTGATCTGTGAAAACGCTAAGGCTGCACTAACTGATCCGGCAGGATCAGTTAGTGCGGGGATAATAAGAGACTTCTTAGCAGCATAAATTGACCGGGCGCAGTGTGTGCCTCCCTGAGTCAGAAACACACTATTGCCTGAAAATGCTATTAAGTATTCAGACCAATCCCCTGCGCCATCAATACCGCCAGTAACGGCAGGCACAAGAGCACCAGAATTTTTACCCGGATAATCAAGCGTATAACGGCTGGCACAGAGATGATGTCTGTCGGGTCACTGCTGCGTCGTGTCTGCAGAAATACAGTTGGGTAAAGCGTGGCCGCCACCGCCGCCAGAAATAATCCGACTTTGAACAGATACACAGGATTGTGGATATAAAAATCCATGCCCTTACCAACACTCACCGTCAGCAGTGTGCCACTGAGCAGAACCAGAATACCTGCCAGCCAATACGCCAGATCGGTATTGGCCAGACGTCGCAGTGACTTGCCGGACAGGGTTGGCTTCATTTGTACAAACTCAGCCAGCAGCAGAACGAACAGCGCGATAACGGCAATAAAATGCAGATAGCGGATCAGCACAAAGCTGACGAAAGACAGGCTCACAATAACCTCCTTCACTGAGGCAATAACAATCTGAATCCGACCTGCAGCATGTGTGCAGAATCAGCGTGGAGATCAGGTTTTGTGAGGGTGAAAGGATAATAACCGGTTGGTTATATTAGTGCTTTGATACAGCGCAGGTTTTCGTTCAGAGGGTGGCGCTGTAAAGGCGCGCAAGGGGGTTTTCTGTCAGGCGCAGTGCAGCCTGATTTTCCAGCTGCAGACTCAGCGCAGCTGGCTGTCTTTACTGCCGCGGCGGTTATACAGAGAGGCTTTTACTTCTTTGCTTTCCAGCGCCGACTGACACTTGATGCAATAGCGCACACCGGGAATCGCCTGGCGCCGCGCTTCCGGAATCGGCGCATCGCACTCTTCACAGAATTCAGCGCTTTCACCGCTGCTGATATTACGGCGTGCCGCTGCCACAGCATCTTCGATGCTGGCATCAATCTGATCCTGTACCGCTCCTTCCGGAGCCCAGCCTGAGGCCATAGCCAGTTCCTGTCTGTTTCTGTCGGTTAGTTTTGAGAGCCTTTAAAAGCCGTTTAAGCCGGAGTGCTGTAACGCAGCGGTCATAAAGGCGAAGTTTCAGGTTAATACCGCATCTGCGGCTTGTCTATCGGTTACAATGGGCTGTCGTATACGGGCAGTAAACAGCCCCTTTCCTGACGTAAACAGAATGCTGTGCTGGTATGGATTCACAGATGCCGTCAGGAATGACCTGAACAGTACAAAAGCGGAGAACCATTATGTCGGCCACAGCCAACCTGTTATCCCGTCATCTGCCAGCTGTACAGCCGGGCAGGGTGGAATGGATCGGTCTGCGTCCTGAGCGCGCCCAGCCAATGATGGTCGTGGACGCTGCTAATGCCGTGAAAGATCTGGGCCTGGCCGGTGACCGACGCTGTGAAGGTACGCCGGGCAGCTCGCGGCAGGTGACTCTGATTAATGCCGAACATATCCGCGTGATCGAAGCCTTGTTGCAGCGTGGCGACATTAACCCGGCACAGCTGCGCCGCAATATTGTGGTTTCGGGTATTAATCTGCAGGCGCTGCGCCATCAGAAAATTCAGGTGGGTGAAGCCATCTTTGAATTAACCGCCCAGTGTCATCCGTGCAGCCGTATGGAAAAAGCCCTCGGCCCTGGCGGTATTGCTGCCATGTTTATGCATGGCGGTCTGTGCGCAAAAATCATTCACAGCGGCATGATTCGCGTCGGCGATGAAGTGAAGCCGCTGCTGCCCCAGGGCGACCTGTTCTCCTGATCTCTGGTGATCACAAGCCGCAGTGAGTTTAAGTCGTGCCTATCACAGACAGTGGTACTAAGAGGCAGTGTTGATAACAGGCTGTTTTGATCGTGCGGGCAAGGATGATAGCTGCGTAATATCATCATTAATCCCATAACAACGATGCGCATTTATTAGCCCATTCAGCGCAACAGAGTTTGTATGAAATTCCTGGCGACAGCCATGGCCTGTACCGCGCTGCAGGCATAGAATGCGCGCACTTTCCTGCACGATTTTTTTAGCGAATCCCTTCAATGACGGATACCCCTGTTTCTGCACGGTCAGCCTGGCTGCCTGTGGTCAGTCTTGCCTTTGCCGCTTTTGTTTTTAACACCTCAGAGTTTGTTCCGGTCGGTCTGCTGACCGGCATTGCTGACTCCTTTTCTATGCGCATTGCCGATACCGGACTGATGATGACCATGTATGCCTGGGTGGTGTCGCTGGCGTCGTTACCGGCGATCTTTATCTTCAGCGATACCGAACGGCGCAGACTTTTAATCGGCGTCTTTATTCTGTTTGTGCTCAGCCATGTGTTGTCGGCGGTGGCCTGGAGCTTTCCCATTCTGATGGTGTCGCGCTTTGGCGTTGCGCTGTCCCATTCGGTTTTCTGGGCCATCACCGCTGCCATGGTGATGCGGATTGCGCCTCTGGGTAAAAAGACTCAGGCGGTCAGTATGCTGGCGGCGGGTTCTGCTCTGGCCAGTATTCTCGGCCTGCCCATGGGGCGTTTAATCAGTGAATGGTTCAGCTGGCGTACCACCTTTATGATCATTGGTATTGTCGCCGCCATGGTGCTGGTGGTCGTGTGGCGGGTGATGCCGGTGCTGCCAAGCCAGAACGCGGGATCGTTGAAGAGTCTGCCGCTGTTGATTAAGCGCCCGGCGCTGGTCGGCCTGTATGTGTTAATACTGCTGATCGTGACCGCACACTTCACCGCGTACTCTTATATTGAGCCGCTGGTGGAGAAGGTGCTGCATTTCCCATCGCAGTTAACCACCACACTGCTGTTTGTTTATGGCCTTGCCGGGCTGGCGGGAACCCTGTTGTTTTCGCGCCTTTACAGCCGCTGGTCATTGGGGGTTTTATTTGGCTCGGTGGCGGTTGTGACTCTGTGTCTGCTGACGGTATTGATGCTGGGTAAAACCCATTCGGGTCTGCTGATCGTCTGTGCCTTCTGGGGCGTTGGTATGATCTTTGTGACCCTGGCATCACAGCTGAAAACCCTGGAGCTGGCATCCGATGCCACCGACGTAGCAACCGCTGCATTCTCCGGTATTTACAATATCGGCATCGGTGGCGGCGCCTTGGTCGGCAGCCAGATTATTCTGGGGCAGGGGCTGTCAGCCATCACCTATGCTGGTGGCTTTATCGGTATTGTAGCGCTGTGCTGGGGGCTGGGATTCTGTCTGTACTTTATGCGTCGCGCCCATCGTGCCGCGCATGAGGTCGTGGATACCTTACCTGAACACCCGGCGGTGTGATCGGCCTGTAGTGCTGGGTTGGTACTGGGTTAGTACTGTTGGTCTGGCAGTGGGAATGTAGTTGGTGATCTTCTTGAGCTACTGGATTGGGTGTCTATATAGCTCTTTCTCGTGCTGATGAAATCGGAGACTTATCCCGATTGGTTGATCAGTTTATTGAGCGGCTGCAAACCATGATTGCCGGCATTAAAAATAATGGCGTCACCATCCGGGATTTAGTCAACCGCACCAGCAGCAGTGCACAGGTCATTAACAGCAGCTCAGAAAAAACAGCCTACCAGGCAGAGGAAGTTGCGGTTGCCAGTGAGCAGATGTCACAGGTATCAAGGGAAATTGCCAGCAGTTGTGTGAGTGCCGCTGACAGTGCTGAGCGAACCAGTAAACTGGCTGTACAGGGCGCACAACGCGTGCAGGAGACGGTCAGCAGTATGCAGGCTATTACTGGGCGGGTCTCTGCCAGTTCAGAGTCCATTGCCTCGTTAAAAGAACAGGCAGGTAAAATTGGCGATATCGTATCAGTGATTGCGGGTATCTCTGAGCAAACCAACCTGCTGGCGCTCAACGCAGCGATTGAAGCCGCCAGGGCAGGAGAGCAGGGACGCGGTTTCGCGGTCGTGGCTGATGAAGTGCGTACGCTGGCACAACGCACCGCTGACTCCACCACAGAAATTACCGACGCGATCAGAACCATTCAGAATCAGACTGACCAGTGCTTTACCCTGATGGAAAGTTGCGTGGGGGAAGTCAGTGACGGCATGGCAAAATCTGCCGATGCCAGCGAGTCGCTTGATGAAATTCGTGAACAAATGAGCGACCTGTCGATGCTGATTACACAAATTTCAAAAGCAACAGAACAGCAGACGGTAACCATCACTGAAGTCTCGTCGAAGGTACAGAATATTGCCTCGCTGGCACAGGAATCCAATGCGGATGCACGCCAGAGTAGCGACTTTATGCGAAAATTAACCCATAGCAGCGATGAGCTGGATGGTGAGCTTGCTCAATTTACTGTGTAGGTAACAGGGCGGGGGAGTGTAGCTGGTAATCTTTTTGTGTAGTAGTTCAGACCCAATCTGACAGTCGCCCGTTTTAACTTGGTGCCTGTCAGGTTACATCTGGGTTAAATTCTTTTCTGCCCAGATACGTTTTC
>PAJK01000112.1 GCA_002706025.1 Oceanospirillaceae bacterium | reverse complement strand
CGGCGGACCAGAAAAATCATCGTTCATTTCGGCGCTCCAAAGGCGAATCTAAGGCCTCCGTTATGCCACTTTTCAAGGCAACTCAATTGCTGAAATTTATGCAGAGACATGAAATTCAGAGTCGTTGTTAATCCTGAAGACAGGCAATGGGGTTGCCATAAACAGCGCCTCTGGGCTCGCCGCAGAAAGTGAAGATATTTCCGACCTGCCCGAAGGGACTCGGGCAAGTGGCCCCGGCCAGGGATGGCCGATGGGTCGCTCGGTCAGGAAATATCAAGCTTTCAAGGAAATACGAGCCAGAAAGCGCGAAGCGGGCTTGTTTTTGCTCCTGCAAAACATGCATTTCCGCCATCCATGGCGGTCAGGAGTTTAGCCGGTCCGGCGAGAGGGGTAAGGCCCCTCTATGAGGACAAGGGGCCTCACGTTTTTAGCAAATGCTTGGATAGATATTTGTGGGCAGTGGCCCTGTAAGACGATTAACAGGTCAGCGGATACGAGATGCTGCGTGGCGACTGATCGTTGCGCATATAAGTATTGATGCCCAGCGAATTCCATTGATAACCCAGGCTGGCCATTGGGCTGGATGGCGTGACGTTAAACACCAGTTCCGTTTTCAGCGGCTTTTTCAGATAGGACGATACCAGGGTGCTCAGTGTCGTCATGCGCTCAGAATCATTGACGATAGCTTCGTAAGCCTGCTGATCCAGTTCACCGGTATGAATGCGGATGCAGTTATTCTGATCAATAATCTGACTGCCGAGATGAGCACTTTCTCCCAGCTGGTGGTTTTCTGTGCCCAGTTGCAGACGCAGAGCAGCCGGAATACGGGTGTTCTGCGCGACAAACTCTTCCACTTTAATGCTGTCGAGTTGCAGATAATCCTGCACCAGAATTTTCAGTCCGGCAGCGGAACGCTCAGCTTTGGAATACAGACCAAAATAACGCAGCTTCAGCCGGGCAATGGCCGGAGAGTCCGTGTCATTAACCAGCCCAAGCAGGCTGTACAGCATGTGCCAGTAGCTGTCGCGGTCGTGTTCGATGGCATTGAAGTTAAGCTTAAACAGCGACCAGGCATCGTAGAGCTTGGGCAACAGCTGGCTGTGAATAATATCGAGAAATTCACGCGGCGCGTTCAGTTCTTCCCATTCATTATCCAGCAGTTCTTCGTTGTAAAAATCCGGCAGGGGGGAAGACAGACCGTACAGGCCGGAAATCTGCGTAATGATTTCGTAGCCTGAGTCTTTCTCCAGACGCTCAACTTTGCTGACGTCAGTTTCGCTGTAGCCCAGCCCCAGTTCCGGACGTACCGAAATCGTACGGGCAGGGCGTCGCGGTGAAACCGGATACTGGGCATTGATTTTATTCAGGATGCGGTAGGCCTGAAAAAACTCGTAGGCCTGCGCATCGTTAAGAATATCTTCCTCGAGGAACTTCAGCTCTTCACTGATTTCGACTGCCATTGCATCGTCTCCCCGTTATTCACATTGGTCAGCGACAGCGTCAGGAAGCTGTTGAGATCGGTGAACTGATCAAGCAGATAGAACATCAGCTCGCCGAACAGATACAGATCACCGCTACTGGCAAAACCGCTGCCGTCTACATCCATAGCAATATGACGTCCGCGCACCAGATAACCGCGTAACAGTTTTTCCGTCGGCGTTACCTGCATGCTTTGCAGGGATTCAATACGCTTGCGGTTGGCCGCGTGTTCTTTGGTATCGGTCTGATCGGTCGGGTTATACAGACTGAGCAGTGTCTTCAGGTTGTTCATATCCGCAACCGGCAGATAGTTCACCGTCAGATGGGTAATCAGTTTCCACAGCGTGCGGCCATCGGTAATAGGCGCAATGTATTCACTGATGGTGGAAACATTACTGACGCTCACCAGATCGGGAATATCCGGCGTGTTCACGTTGACTTCGCCCACCTTCAGCTGCGCAGTATTACGGCCGTTAGAGCATTGCAGGCGCGCAGTCAGAATTTCACGCGAAGGAATGTCCATACCCGGCGGATAACTGATGCGCAGAATATTTTCCTGATCCGTGTGCCCGGTGTAATGCTGAATCAGTTCATACACAGGGTTCTGACCGGCTTCTTTCGCCGCCAGCGAAAAGCTCTGATACTGAATCTTTTCTGATGAGCGGCGGCTCTGCCCCTGCAGGCTGGTGACCGAATGAATGGTCAGAGTACGGTTGGTATTGCGCACCGGGTTGATGTGCAGATCCGATGTTTTGTGATCCAGCGACATCGGTTCCGCATCGGTATCAAACAGGTTGATGGCCGGTGAGCAGAACAGGCGGAAGCTGTTTTTATCCAGCTGCAGGTTATGCACGGTCTGATCCAGCGAGAAGCGCAGGCGGAAGGCTTTTGGTAACGGACCGTCAATATCCAGGTTGGTGATATTCAGAAACAGGAAGTGGAACTTATTAATAAAGTATTCCTGCACATGTCGGAAACTGTTGAGGCCGGTTTTGCTGCTCTCAAACAGATAGAAGTCATCTTCCCACGCCATGTTCTTAATACTGTCGACCGGCAGATTCACTTCCTGGCTACCGGCAATCAGAGTGATCTGTTTAACGTGTTTGGTCAGCAGCCAGTAAATCTGGCTGGCGGCAACATAATCACCGGAAAGGTGTACCGGCAGTTCCGATACTTTCAGTTCAGCATTGGCCAGACTGGTATTGTGCATGGCCAGTTCAATGCTGGAGTGGGTCGCCTGCTGGGTCAGTTCACAGCTGCTGACGGTCAGAGGGTGCACCATCACTTCACGACAGGTACGGAAGCGGCAGCTGCTGCCGGAGACCTTCTGCGAATCCACTTTGCTGGCAGCTTTAATCGTTACCGGGTTGTTCAGAATATTACGCGGCTTGAATTCAACAATGGTGGTGGCCGGGATTTCTTTCAGATAATCCGGTGCCACAACACGCAGAATAGACTGGGCAAAATCCGGGAAGTCGGTATCCAGACGTTCCTGAATACCGGCACTCAGATACGCTGTACCCTGCAGAATGCGCTCAACATCCGGATCAGTACTGCTGCCGGACAGGTGCGGTGCCAGCGCCGGGTATTTACGGGCAAATTCCCGTGCTCCATCGCGCAGCGAGCGTAATTCATTCTGATAAAGATCTGTTTTCATAACTTATACCGCGGGCTCAACCCGGACCCTGCCATCCATTCCAATGTGAATTTTCGCGTTCACTTCCTGATTCATGCCACCGGCGACGGAAGCATTCAGCTGCCAGCTGAGTTGTGTCGGATCGTTCTTTTTGTCGTCGAAGGTGAGGTTGGTAATGTCTACCCGCTTTTCATACGACTTAATCTGCTGGCTGATTTCCTGCGTTAAATATTCAGTGTCCACCGCAGAATGCGACTGGAAGAAGCTGCGCAGATCGGGCAGCCCCATATTTTCATCAATCAGCACATTGCCACGCTGACTGTTCAGTAACAGCTCGATATCACGGGCAATGGAATCGGGCAGATCAAAACTGTCTTCTGCCGACTTCTTACCGGTTTGCCATTCGGCAACCCGTTGTAACAGACGCTTTCCTGACATCAGGAAACAACCCCGAAGTTATCTTCGTACTCAATGCCATCAACGTCGTGGATCCAGGTGATGCTGTCATAAATAAACGACACCTTCTCCATGTGACCAAGACGCGAGCTGGCACCTTCCGGTGTGTATTCCACTTCAAAATCAATGGCCACGATCTGAGCGTTTTTCAGAATCTGGCTGTAGTAGAGTTCTTCCATACCGGCACTGTCGATGCGGTACCAGTCGATCCTGACTTCTGTCAGCAGTTCCGATTGCCCAAGTGCCTGATACAACATCGGGGAAGTACGGTCGATATCCTTCAGAATGGTTATCGGCATATGCATACGGCGACCACTGGTCAGGCCGTTTTTATCGGTAGGCAGTTTGATTGCATGAGTACAGGCCAGTACTACGATGGCGCCTTCGCGGTTTTCCAGCCCGCATTCGCCTTCCAGAGTACCCTGAGTTTCAGCGGTGATTGTCATATAACCTGGTAATGCCATATCCGTCTCCTTGATCCGTCACCGGATTAAAAAATTCCATCAGCGTGTTGTTCCGTCGTTAACGGCGGCTCATCCTTAATGCGCCGCTCACCATAACCGACTCTGTTTTACGCTTTATCCAGTCGTCCACGTTCTTTCAGCGTGAACATATTTCCCATAAATTTAAAATGCGGTGTCAGGGTAATCCGAATCAGATACCAGGCACCTTTGCCTTCCATTTCGCGCACACTGATATTGGCTGCGCGCAACGGACGTTTGGCCCGTACACCGGGGGAAGGGCTGTCCATATCCGAGACATACTGACGCAGCCAGTTATTCAGCGACTGATCAATCTGGGAACGGGTCTTCCAGGCACCGATGTTCTCGCGCTGCAGAATTTTCAGATAATGCGAGAAACGGCAGCTGATCATGATAAACGGCAGCTGGCTGTCGAGCTTCTGACTCAGTGGCTCGTCAAACGAACTGTCTTCCTCACCACTTTCCTGATTGCAGCAGGCCGGAATTGCAGAGAAGCCGGCGGTGCGTGAACTTTTATAAATGCTCAGCGGCGTAAAGCCATGGTTTACCAGTTCGCTCAGGGTGCGGTCAGAAATCATCACCTCAGTCGGAATAATATTGCGGATACGGCTGTTGGACTGCGCGATGGCAATCTCTTCAATCAGACCGTATTCCTCACCGGTGACGTTTACAAACCAGCGGTAGCGGGCAAAGCTGCGGATAAATACGCTGGCCAGTGCAAACGATGAGCTGCCCCAGACACCGGGTGACGATTGCATGCTGGCTTCGGTAAAGCGCACACCACCACCGGTATTTTCATAGCGTTCACGCAATAAAAAGCGCGGCAGCGTCAGTGCCACATAACGGCTGTCGTGATGCGCACGGAAACCATTCCACTTGGCGTAAGCAGGCTGATCGAAGTGTGCTTTCAGATCACGGACAGAAGGAAGTTCAGCAAAGGTTTTAATACCAAACAGCGAAGGCGCGGCATTGGCCGCTACCGGGCAATGTGCCATGGCTGCCAGTGCTGCCATATTGCGGACCAGGGCAATATCCTGTGCTTTTTCACTGATATCGAAATCCGCCACCATCATCAGATAAGGCTTGCCACCGAGCTGGCCGAATTCCTGACGATAAACCAGATCATAGAGTGCGCTCTGGGTAACATCGGGCACATCTTCAAAGTCTTCAGTCACCGCCTGTTTACTGGCATTCAGCAGAACGACTTCAATGTTTTCCCCGGCCGGTACCTGACGGCTGAGGAAATCCACCGAGCGCCAGCTGCGTTCCAGCTGACGAAAAACCGGGTGATGAATAATTTCATTCAGCTGCTTCTGAATACGCTGCTCCAGATCTGCCTGAATCAGCAGACGTTCTGAATCGGTATCAAAAGAAGAATCACTGTAGCCAAACAGTTCAAACAGCGGCTGAATTTCGCGGCTCTTCACCTTCTCTTCAGTGAGCATGATGTACAGCGCAGCGGCCTGATTGAGCAGCGGAATGCCGCTCATCAGGTTATCAGGATGAAAATCATCAATGGCCGTAATCGGATAACGGATTTCCGTCGCAGCATCCAGCTCAGGCTGCAGGTGGTTGGTGATATTGGCATTAAAGGAAATCTTCCAGTGCTGCAGAATATCACCGGTATTACGGCCCAGTGCGCGGCTGTTTTCCGGGTCGACGATTTCCGAACGCTCGTCCACCGTCAGATCCGAAATCACCAGCACCCGCATCGGCAATTCGCTTTCCTGCTGCCGATGATCTGAATAGGTCAGATTAATGCGGTCACTTATCGCTTCCATGTCGGCTCCTACCAGCAGTATGCAATGGTTGGTGGCATATCGAGTGGCACAGTATCGAGCATCTGAACCACCGGACGCTGACCATGAATTTCATAGTTCAGGTCGATGTAACGCACACCCAGGTTCGCCAGTTGCGCACGCTGATTAGGGAAGTCATCCGGAGTAAATACGCGGCGGCCATCCTGAAAATCCACCAGGAACTTACTGAAGCCTTTCACACCGTTGTAATCCTTCAGCAGCGTCAGCTGGCCGATATCAATACGCAGAGTGACATCACCACAGGTTTCCAGTGACCAGCGGAAATCATGCTGAGTCGGGTAGTTGTAGTTAGCCATGGTCTGGGTACCGTCGCTGCAGTGCAGATCGATAAAGGTCGCGTACGGCGATACTTTGGCATCCGGGTTAGCGCCGGATGGCAGAGCATTCATGGAGACAACAAATTCGTTACCCACCACAAAAGCACCGTTGCTGGCTTTATTGACGATATCGAGGAACGTCTCGGTCAGCTGCAGTGAACGGCTGTTGACATCAGACTTCACATAACCGCGTTTGTATTCTTTGGATACAAAAGGAGACACTTCGGTATTGACGAAATTCCACAGCAGACCACCTTCACCGACCAGGGTGTTACCCAGTTCATTACGCGGTACGCCATCCAGAGCAGCCAGTACGTTATTTTCCCAGCGGGTCTGAATTTCACAGCTGCTTTCGCGCTGCATATAGTCGTAGGCGGTATCAATCGGGCCGGTAAAGAGTTTCCAGAACAGACGGGTAGTGGAAACCGGGCGACCAACCAGAGACTGCAGCTGTTTAACCGATACCCAGGCAGACGCCACAGGGCCGTTACCTTTTTCCGGTGCATCGGGATTAGTAAACAGTGTGGTAATGGAATCCAGTGACTGGGAGCGGGAAGAGGCTTTAAAAGCGACTTCAGCCAGTGCCTGCTTGTAAGCGTCTACCGCTTTAACCGAATCATCCAGCACTTTATCGTTATCGTCGCCATCACCGGAATCTTTGGTCGCTTTGGTGTAAACCTTCAGGCCTTTCTTCGCGGCTTTACCGACTTTACCGAATTTACCCAGTGCTTTCTTCAGCAGCTTGTTATTACCACGGCCGGCGCGGCCATCACTGATGGAATAGCTCTGAATTTCAGCAAAGAATTCCAGCTTCTCTTTTGATGGGTATTCGATTTCTTCAAACACAGACAGCTGTGCGTAGATATCTTCCATCAGACGGAAATAAGGGTTGTCACCGGTCGCCATACGATCGAGCAGATTGGTCCATTCATCGTGGTCACGTTGCTTCAGCTTACCTTCGTCAAAACGTTCGGCAAAATCCATCCACGCCTGAATATACTGGCGCTGATAGTATTTATCGAAGTCCTGCTTCACTTCGGTCAGCTGTTTGTCATCCATATTGGCGCGCTGGAATTCATCCAGGAAGGTCTGAATAAAATCGTAACCATCAATGGTGTAAGCCGCTTCGATTGCTGGTGGTTCAGCCAGAGTAATACTGCCGCCCCAGTAATCGCGCAGACGTACAGAATCAAAGCCCTGCGAATCCGCCCACTGAATAATCCAGCTGTAATCACCGTGGTTATTTTTAACCAGATACAGAAGGGCAGACTGCAGACTGTTCTTTTCCGTTTCCAGTGTTACCAGCGATGGGTTCCAGGCAACGTAAGTAATATAAATGTCGTTGAACAGAGCAGAGGAGTCTGCGGTAACCGCCGGGTCCTGAACCGTAATGTAGTCCGGGCCGATTGGCAGATCTTCGCTTTCTTCCTCTTCACTTTCCGGATTAAGGCGATCCTGCAGTGCGTTAATACGGCGCACCATGCCACCGGCCAGCGAGCTGATGTTCGTGCGCTGCATATCGTCGATGGTGGCTTTCAGGTTTTCGTCATAGGGCGTCAGCAGACTTTGCTGAACTGAACGTATGTACTCTTCCTTTAAACCAGCAACCGGATTGGCATTACCGGTCAGCAGAGTCCACGGCATGGGTGAAGACGCCTGATATTCTTCCAGAGATTCAATCAGGGTTTTCAGACGGTACAGATTCTCCAGCTTCTCATCCGTGCTGAGATCCGGTGAAGTAACATTGATTTCGCTGCCGGCATAGTTGGTATAAATATCCGCCAGCACTTCACGGTCGTTGTTATACAGGGCGGTGAGACCAACCAGTGCGACAAACGTCAGGGCACCACTGATACCCAGCGCATAGCGGCGCATGGCACGACGCAGACGAACAGCACTTGGCAGGTTAACCAACAGGCCACGGTCAGACGGCAGAATGCGGGTAAACAGATCGTGCAGGAACATACCTTCACGTACGGTTGAACCCTGCTCATCATGAATACTGGACGAGAAGTACAGGCCACGGAACGGCGGCGCTTCCTGATAGGCGTTACCTTTAAGAGCGGTTTTAATAAAGGTCTGCAGACCATCACGTAAACGCTCCATGGAAGACGGCAGCATCAGCACTTCATCACTGAGGGATGTGTCCTGCTCCATCATCAGCAAACGCAGATCTTTAACGCGCTCAATGACGTTATCGAGGGCGTAATCGACAATACTGGAATAATCACCGGAATCGGAATCGTTGAGGTAACCCATAGCCTGGGATTTCACTTCATCCGGCAGATGAGCTGCCCAGCCAGAGAAGCCGGGAATCAGATCCGACTTGGTGATCATCAGATAGATGGGAACCTTAACTTCCAGCTTCTCCATCATACGGTTAATGCTGTTGCGCACCTGACGGCCTTCTTCGAGCAGATCGTCTTCACTGGCATTCAGCAGACGGTCCGCAGCCACCACCAGAATAACGCCGTTAATCGGCTCTTTCTGTTTGTGCTGGGCAACCATATTAAGCAGCTGAGTCCATTCTTTACGGTCACGTTCGAGATTGTCCGGCACGGCATAACGGCCAGCAGTATCAATGACGATCCCTTCTTCGTGCAGCCACCATTCAATGTTCAGCGTAGAGCCTTCGGCTTTTTCTGACAGATCAATGGAAGGCAGCAGCAGTTTGGCATTACGCAGACTGGTGCTCTTACCCGAGGTCGGGCGACCGAAAATCATGTACCACGGCAGTACGTACAGGGGATCACCCTGAAACTTCAGCTGTGAGCGTTTCAGCGCGCGTACGGTGCGCTTCCAGCCATGACGCAGGGAACGTGACAGCTCGGTTGGTGTCATGCCCAGATCATCAACGACTTCTTCGCCAGAGCCTTTGCTCAGAATATTACGTACCTGCGCCCTGGCGCGCAGACGGATAATGATTTTGCGGATAATAATAATCGCAATCCAGATACCAAAAATGGCAGCCAGTGCGTACAGACCGTCCGTTAACGGACGCTCCAGCAGATAGGTTACGCTCATAACCACTGCTGAAATCAGCAGGACAACAAAGGTCCATAAGAGGAATTTCAGAAAGGTTTTCATATCAGCTCACTAACCCAACAATGTTGGAAACCCAACTATCAATCTGCAGCGCGTAAAACAGGAAGGTGGCAATCACGGCAACAAAAGGAATCGCGGTAAATACCGGGATCAGATTGAAGCGGCTGCGCATCAGCTTATTTTCACGCATGTCCTTTTGGTAAGCGGCGCTGAACAGAGTCGATTTATCCATGCGCGATACCGAATCTTCCGGCAGCATGATCGACATGTTGTAGCCACGGGCTTCTTCGATTTTGGGTCTGTCTTCCGGCATGAAGTAACGGCCTTTAAAACCCAGGCCCAGACACATCAGATAAATTTCGCGGATATCCGCATCGCTTCCCTGACGGTTGAGCAGGTTTAGCTGCTCATAAAATTCACTACCGGCATTGGTGGTTTCAAAATAATGACGTTGCAGCGAATCGTTCTTCCATGCCAGCTTGCCCGGCCATGGTGAGGTAAGAATCAGCTCGTCGATAAAAGCCACAACGGGGAACAGGGCCTTTTGCCGAACCGCTTCATCCACACCTGCAGACGCAGCATTTACCTGCGCACTGCTGATCAGGTTGACGAACTTGTTCTTCAGCTCTTCTGCCGATACCGGATCATCAGCGCTCAATGACTGACTTACAGAGCGGGCGGCAAGCAGAGCTTCCATGTAGTAATCTACCAGTCTCATGCTATGCCCCTTATTTTCTCAGAATAACCAGTTCGATCTTCAGATCTTCCGGCGCTTCGTCCCACATCAGACCCAGGCTCTTCTTGTTGATAACCTGATTCCATTTTTCATCATGAATATCAATGCGGGCATAGTTGGCGAAGTTTTTCTTCGGCAGACCCGGTGGTGGCCCTGGCATATGCAGTACACCAATACCAGGCAGTGAGCGCTCGATCAGAATGTCGATCATGTCGGCTTCCGCCAGTTTGGCCGTCGTCAGGAACGACTGAGAGTGATCAGACCATGGTGCTTCGGTATTCAGAATCAGATAGAAATCGACCTGATCTTCGAAGAACTCAGCCGGAATATCCACAGTAAAGCGCGTGTCGTTACGCTCAAATTCCACCAGAAACTGCGGGCCAACCGAAATCTCATTCAGCAGCTGAGTGATCAGCGTGCGGGCGGCGTTAAAGCAATCCCAGAGGTTGGTGTGCTCATAGGCAGGTAACAGAGATTCGCCATCTTTGTTCTCGCCGAGGAAGTTAATACTGCGCGAGAAAATACTGACTTCACCCACCAGTTCGCGCATAAAGCCATAAACATCCCATGGTGACACCGAAGGTGTTTCTGACATGTGATAAAAACGCGGAACGTAACGCGAAAGCGCCTGCAGACCCAGACGATAGCGCAGCATGTTCGGATCAAAGTTCTGACTGGCAGAGGCATTGGCAATACTGCTCAGCTGGAATGCACGACCACTCAGCTCATCACGCAGTTCTTTGACAATACTCAGCGCAGAGGCTGAAGCTTCAAGATTAATCAGAGGGGGAATGAAACTTTTCATAAAGATCAGCTTCTCACCATCCAGTGCAATACGGGCCACCGGAATCACATGATAATCAGCATAATCTTCAAGCTCGTGTGGAAGAATAATCTTGAGTTTATATACCAGCGGCTGCAGCTCTGCCTGCTGATCGTTCAGGTAAACATCATCCACTGCAACCGGAGCCGCGTCCGTGTAATAACGGGTGCTGACGCCAGCAACGTCGGTGTTGTTATGAATAATGGTGACGTTCGGATCAATCTGGCTCAATTTGCGCAGACCGATGTAAACGTCCATCGGACGTTCCGGATCAACTTCAATATTTTCCAGCGACCGGCTCTGAATCGAAGCGTTCTCATTAATGGTCGCAATAGCACCATCCTGAAACACAAAAGAGCCGCTTTCGACTTCAATCTGGCGGATCGCCAGCGCTTCATTGGCAAGGCTGAGATCGCGCACACCCCAGAACCAGGGGCGGCTCATATAACGAACCTGGCTCAGCTTTTCTTCCTGACTCAGCTCAGCATACTGAAAATGTTGCGGCTGCAGGAACATTCCCTGACGCCAGAAAACAGATTTAACCTTTGGCATGTCTTCCCCTTTAACCACCAGGCCTTTTAAAAGAATTTTGTATCTTCCGGATTCACCAGATTAATCTCGCGCGTACTTTTACGGCCGAGAGATAAATCGATGAACATTTCATCCGGAATTGCCTTTGCTTCGTCAGCAATAAGCCCGGTTGCAGACAGCACGAGATCAACAGCGCCACGTTTTGCTGGTTTAACCGGTATATCGAAAATATGTACGTCCAGTTCTGTGCTTAAACCGAAATAGCCGGAAATAATACCGACGTACATAGAACCCTGAGCACGAGGATAGGCTGTTACTTTATCCTCTCCGGGTTGCATGATCAGACGGTTGAACTGAGAGATGGTGTCATCAACGCGACCTTCGTTCAGGAGCTTTACAGCGCCTTCACGGGTTTCGGCAAGTCCACGGAATGTATTGGGATCACTTAACTGAAAAACACCAATCATCAAAGAATGTGGACGCCCACTGATGGAGTTCAGATCAGTAGGTGCGGAGGCATGAATATGAATAGCCCGGTCTTTATAAGACCAGTCTTCCGGTGCGACCTCCAAAACAGTTTTGCTGGCACACGAGGCCAGCAAAAACAGCGAAAAAAATAAGCTGATAAATTTCACGATGCATCCTGCAATAAAAAAACCTGCACCGGGCGGTGCAGGTTATTGCCGTCATCAGGCAGCAGTAGAACCGAAGCTGTATGCGCCCTCGGTACCTGCAGCATCATGAGTCCAGGTGATAGAACCTGGGTTGATGTGCAGAATTTCCATGTGACCCAGGTGAGCCTGAGTCGGATCGCCGATGCTTGGCAGTACAGTTTCAATGTCAACCAGTACGGCTTTTTCCATTTCCATTACGTAATACAGCTCTTCTTCGCCGCTGGCGGAGATGCGGTACCAGTTGATGGTAATGTCCAGCTGTTCACCGGTGGTCAGTGCGTTGTGCAGCAGCGGAGTCGCTTTGTCGATCATTTTAGTGATCTGCATAGGACGCATAGATGGCATGCTGGTGATCTGACCAGTCTGCTCATTCGTGCCGCGTGGAACGTGGTGGTAGAACGCCTGAATCATGATCTCGTCTTCGTGACCATCCTGGGTAGCGGTACCAACAGAATCCTCGCTCAGAGCACCAGAACTGATTTCACCCTGATTTTGTCCTTCAATAATCATATAAGCAGGAATTGCCATTTGTATTCTCCTTAATTAATACTTTCACAGGGAGAGTGATGCCACAGACCTGTGCCATCAACTTCACACTGCATCACTCTTTATCCAGTTTTCCTGCCAGAGAAAGTGTGAAACTTGATCCCATATATTTGAAATGAGGTCTCACGTTCATCTCTACGCGATAGAAGCCCGGATTTCCTTCATCGTCGGTCACAACGATACTTGCTTCACGCAGAGGTTTACGGCTGCGAACCTCTGCCGGCGGGTTATCCTGATCGGCCACATACTGGCGAACCCATGAATTAAGTTCACGATCAAGATCATTACGGGTTTTCCAGCTACCAATATGTTCGCGCTGCAGTACTTTGATGTAATGCGCAAGACGATCAATCATAAACAGGTATGGAAGTTCCGTTCCCAACTTGTAATTAGTTTCAGCCTGTTTTGCTTCAGGACTGTTACCGAAAAATTTCGGTTTCTGTGCGCTGTTTGCTGAGAAGAATGTAGCGTTGTCAGTTCCTTTACGCGCTACCAGACCAATAAAGCCCTGTTCTGCCAGTTCAAATTCCTGGCGATCAGACAGCATAACTTCGGTCGGACTGTGAACACGGGTTTCGCCATTTTCGAGATAGCGATAAACCGGCAGATCCAGAACCTCACCACCACTCTGAGGACCGATAACGTTCGGACACCAGCGGTATTCAGCAAATGAGCGCGACATGTTTGCCGCGAATGCATAGGATGCACTGCCCCAGCACAGTTTTTCCAGATCCTGGTTAATACCTTCCTGATAATTAAACTCTTTAACCTGATTGTCTTCGCCGTATGGCGAACGCAACATGAAACGTGGCGCAGTCAGACCAACGTTACGGGCATCATCCGATTCACGGAAGCCCTGCCATTTAGCGTATTGCGGACCTTCAAAAATAGATTCCAGATCTTTCAACGAAGGAAGACCCTGGAAACTTTCCAGACCAAAGAATTTCGGACCGGCAGACGCAATAAATGGTGCGTGCGACATGGCGCTGACAGATGCCAGATCCTGCAGAAGTTTGATGTCCTGCGCAGTCGGGTCAATCGCGTAGCCAGAAATAATGACACCGTAAGGCTTACCACCGAACTGGCCGTATTCCGCAGAATACACATGCTTGTACAGGCCTGAGCGGGTAACATCCGGAGAATCTTCGAAGTCTTCGATCATCTCGCTTTTGCTGGCGCTCATCATTTCAACCATGATGTTCTGTTTGAAATCAGTGCGCTTCACCAGGAAATGCAGACCACGCCAGGCGCTTTCTACTTTCTTGAATTCCCCAGCGTGAACAATTTCATCCAGCTGCGCGCTGATTTTCTCGTCGATGGCGGAAATCATATCGTCAACGAGCTTCTTCTCGACCTTATCCACCTTGGTGTTGCTTTTCAGCAGGTCAGAGATAAAGGCTTCTACACCACGACGGGCAGTATCAAAACCATCGTCGCCAGGAGACATGCGTGTTTCCTGCATCACCTGGTCAAGCAGGGATTCACCGGCTTCGGCAGCCAGATTAACTTCGCTGTTTTCAGTTGCAGTCGTCATACATTACTCCTTGTCGAGGCCCAGTTCTTTCATGATCTGGCTGCGTGTTTCTTCATTTTCCAGAATGGCCTGGATGGTTTTACGGAACGCCGGCACGTTACCCAGAGGGCCTTTTAACGCCTGCAGAGCGCGACGCAGTTCCATCAGGCTGGCCAGTTCCGGAACCTGTTCAGCAATCTTAGCCGGACCGAAACCCGCAAGGGAATCCACCTTAAGGTCGACATTGATGTCATCACCTTCATCTTTCAGCTTATTCGGTACTGAAAAGCTCATCGAAAGATTGTGACTTTTGATTACATCATTAAAGTTGTCTTTATTAATGTTAACCGGCTCGCGATCTTCGATAACTTCATCACTTTCGCGACCGGTAAAGTCATCAACGATGAGCATTTTCAGCGGCAGCTCAACATCTTCCGATGCACCGCCAGTATTGGACTTGTAAGAAATGTTAATGCGTTCTTTCGGCGCGACACTGCCATTGCTAGCCATGAGCTTCTCCCTGATTGACTGTCTGATTTAGAGGCTGGTTGCCGTTACCGGGTCCAGCCAGCAAAGACGTTTGAAGGCATCTGAACGACCTTCTTCTGTATCCTGATTTTCGTCGTCACTGCGACCGTACGCTTTAATAAGAATGTCGTAGGCGCGCGCAACAAAATCCGATTCCCATTCTGACACCGAGGTTTTTTCCACCCGCTCGATAAGCTGTTGCAGTAACGGAATGGCAACATCGGTCTGACCTGCGGCAGAGATCAGTTCTGCGCTGGCCAGTTTCACCCGGTATTTATCCCGTTCATTGAGCGGATTAAAGTCGCTGTTAAGCAATGTCAGTGCATCCTGAAGTTTGCCTGAGGCAGCCAGTTTTTCGGCCTCAGCGGTTACTTCAGATAATTTGTCGCCAGCATCGGTGCCGCCGGAAGCGCCACCCGGATTCATTTGGGTAGAAAGCCAGAACCGCGTCTGGTCATCAGCGAAAGGGGTGCCGTCGCTGTATTGAAGCTCGAGAATTTTGGGAACGCGGTTAATAAAACCTGTCAGCTCTTCAAGCAGTGCATCTTTGGCTTTCTGATATTCAGCGCCAAGAGCTTCAAGAGAATTCACTATTAAGCGCGTGCCGTCAAACCAGTAGGGCATTTTGGCCGCAGATGACTCAGCCTGGGTCACAACCTCAAGAAATTCGCCCTGTTCAAACAGATCGGAAAGCTTTTTAAGCTTGTCTGCCGGTGGTTTAGGCAGCTGGGTTTTGCCATCTTTGTTCGGCGGGAGCTTATCGATGGAGTCCCACAGTGCAGAACGAGAGTAACGGTAACGGCGCGGATCTGATGGTTTCTGCTGAGCATGAAAATCAGCCAGTTTGCGCAGACCTTCCTGAATCTGGCGATACGCCTTCTTGGCATCTGAGTCTGAACCGAGATCACCGACCTCAACACTGATGGCAGCATCGGCGGATTTTGCTGACGAAGATGCCTGCGCAGGCGCTGATTGAGGCGCTGCTTGCTGGGGTACTTGTTGAGGTGCTTGTTGTGGGGCTTGTTGTGGGGCTTGTTGAGTTGCCTGAGCAGCTGGCGCCGGTACAGGTTGTTGTACTGGCTGCTCCGCAGGCGCTGTTTGCTGCACTGCAGCGGGTTGTGAAGCTGATTGCGCCGCAGCCTGAGCTGGCTGAGTCTCCGCAGGCTGAGTGGCGGCGGGCGCGGCAGCGGGAGCAGGCTCTTTGCTTTTCAGTTCAAATTCAGCCGCTTTCTTCGCATTTTTAAGGCTGCTGTTAAATTCTCTGACATCCGGCGCTGATGATTCCATCTTATCCGCCAGCTCAATGTCCAGGCTGCGCAGTAAGTCGGCACAGGCCACAATGTTTTCAGCGTCACCATTTACCGGTGGATGCAGCGTCATATAGTTATTGGATTTTTCTGAAAGCCATTCCACCGCACTTTTGCGTCCACGCAGACGCTTAACCGGCGGAAAACCATTTTCCCAGAAATTTTTCTGCATATTTTCCAGAATGCCCAGACCAGCGCGCATACCGGCATAGCCTTCGGTCTCTGTTAATGCATAGGCAAGATAAGATGCGACAGAAAAATCTTTTGTCGTGTCTGATAGCAAACGGGAAGAAAGATTTTTTACTGTTTCCCAGTCGACTTTTTCAGATGTGATGGATTCGAGTTTTGCCAGTTCGGCTTCCAGAAGTTCATAGTCTGGTTCGTACTTGGCATTTATACCGGCAGGGCTCTCTCCTGGTACGGGCTCTGTTCCTAACGCTGAAAATGGGTGTGACTGTTCCGCCATTTTTCTATATCCATATAGTTCACTGGTAATCTGCCTGTAATTTCAGGCTTCTCAGGAGAGCGAGGAGTATCAAAGTGTGAGCGGGTTATTGTCAACAGTTAATTCAGTTGTGTTTTAATGGATTTCGAAAGTTCGACGCGTATAATCGCCGCGACTAGGAAGAGCACTCAAATAAGGAAGTTGTAATGAGGTTGCCACATTTTTCAAAATTAATTTCTTATCTATTGATTTCGTTCACGATTTCTTCGTGTGGTGGTTCTGGTGGTGGCAGCGTCACCGATGATCCATCGGTAATTGGCGAAGGCCAGCCGGAAATATTAGAAGGAGATTCCGGTACAAGTCAGGTCACACTGCCGTTCGTGGCGCAAATTAGCGGATTAATTAAATATAATACTTTTGACTTAGGGGCCGTCGAAGAAAGTGATTTCGTGCCCTTAGTCGGAGAGTACACCGTTGAAGAAGGGACAGAATACGCCATTATCGTTGAAGTGTTGGGCGATGAGCGTATCGAAGGTGATGAAGATTTTGGTGTCTTAATTACCGACGAAAATGGACAAGAGTTGACAAGACTTTACGGAAAAATTGTTAACGACGATTTTCCTTCTTATACCGTAACTGCGACAGACGTCACAGAAGTGGATAACGGTACCTCCAATCTGGTTTACACCATCACACTATCCGAAAGTACGATAGATGACTTTGTTCTTAACGCTGCGACTGTCAGTCAAACTGGTAATGGCATTGCGACAGCGGATGAAGATTACCGTCCTGTTAATGAAGAGGTCGTCTTTACCCGTGGCGAATTAACAAAAACCGTAACCGTGACTGTTTTTGGTGATACTGATGTCGAGCCGGATGAGGCGGTGACGTTATCAGTCACACATGCGTCGGGTATGGAACAAAGCGCAACGGCGTATATCCGTACCGATGATGTTCCGGGTTCCGGAAATGTTCCTACCTTCGAAATTAATGCTGGCCGGCCAATTGCGGTTTCTGAGAATTTTTCCGCACGGGACAGTGAAGGCTACAACCAGTTTGATGTGACATTTACATTACATCCGGATTTCGCCGGCTCAGTCACAGAAGCCTTTGATTTAACCTATCAGCTGATCGCGCTCGACAGTTATGAGTATCCCGATGAAGCGGCCCTGGCAGATGAAGACGACTTCGATCCGACATCAGGAGTTATTACCATTCTGCCTGAAACCGGTGGTTCTTCGTCACCACGGGAATATACCGCGACGATCCGCATTCGGGATGACTCCGAACTCGAAGGTACGGAGGTGCTTGGCTTCCTTCTTTCGAATGATGAAGGCGCACAGTTTGGTTTTACCTATGTACTGATCCGCGATAATGAATCCCCGGATTTTGACGTAACAGTAACAGGGGGAGTGAATGACTCTCTGGCAATTGTTGAAGGCGACACCAACAATCCGCAGACGATCACCGTTACCTACCCTGAGGGGCAGAACGGTAATGCTCAGGATTTCCGCTATAGCCTGTTTGTAGAAGGCAGTGGCAATAACAAAGCAGCGCTTGATGATTTCATCTCCCCGGCCGGTGATTCTGTTATCACGTCCGGCACAATACGTGTTGGTGACGGCATCAGCAGCGGGGAAAATCAGATCTCCTTCACCCTGAACGGCGATGACGTCACAGAAGGTAATGAAGAATTTTACCTGCAGATCTTTGATGAAAGCGGCAACGAGCTGCAGCGCCAGAACGGTGAGCTGATTATTTACACCTTCACCATAATCGACGACGACCTGCCCTCAGTACGCTGGGCGCGCGTTAACGACGACGGAGATGAGAGCGCTTCGGATCCTTTGGCTGATGTAAGCGGCAATATCAATATCTGTGAAGACGGCTCGTTTGCCGGAACAGATCATTGCCTGGCGACAGCAATCAGTGATGATCCATCGGCAAACGGTGCGGATGTTACCGAGTCAGAGCCATATCATCTTTATCTGGTACTGGGTGGTTCAGGTGCCAGCTCGGCACTGCAGAATTATGCGATCAATATCACAGCAGTCAGTACAGCGGCTTCCTGTAACTGGACTGCCAGCGGCGTTCTGCTTGAAGAAGACGAATATGAATTACAGCACTCAGGCACCTTTGCGGAAGGAGCAAGCCGCTACCGTGTGCGCTTTACGCCAGAGAACGACGATCTGGTTGAGTGTGATGAAACCGTCACGCTGCAGGCGACATTAAGCTCTGCTGATTTCTCCGCCGTGGCTGGTACTGAGCAATCGAATGATCTCGATCTGACGGTAAAGAATAACGACATCAGCTACGTCGATATCATTGGCTTCAGCGCCTATGAAGAACTGGCTGATGCCGGCAGCCAGGCAGCACAGAGCGGCAGCACGGATACCAATGCTGCTACGGTTTACCGTATTCGCCAGACACTGGCAGCGAATACTGCTGTGGAGTATGCGCGCATCTTTGGTGATACCAATGAAAGTGATTACGCACCGCTTGATCCGGCTGACTCGTCAGATGCTCTTGAGGTTTTTGCTTCACTGGCGGCAGCTGTAGATGTCTCGGGCTTAACCGAACTTGCACTCAGTGATACCACAGAGCATCTCCTTGGCTCCCTGATCGTTGACGATTCAGTAGTCGAACAGAATGAAACAGCACAACTTGTCGTCCGCTTTAAGGCCAGCGTTTATAGCAGCGCTCCGGGGGATTACCCAATGGCGCTCCGTGTTTGCGCCAGTGGCGATGCGACGAGCTGCAGTCCTGCAACCAGTATTGGTTCTTACTCTGCAAATGCTGACGCCAGCGGTACCATTCTCAATGACGAGTTGGTGAGGGTAAACCTGTCATCAGGACCTGCAGTGGTGAATAGTGAAATATCCGCAGAAGAGTCAGCGGGAGCCCTCAGTGTTTACACCATTAGCCTGACAACGGTAGACAGTGCTGGCAACAACCTGCACAGCGGTGCAGATTTTTCAGGCTTTTCCGTAACTCTGGCTGCAAGTCTGAGCAGCTGTGCGGATACAACGTCAGCCTGTGCAACATCCGGTACGGACTATTCGATTACGGCAGGTGATCTGATTGACCTGACGACTTTGAACATCGGAAGCGCAGCAATAGAGCTGACCTTTACCGACGATAGCATCGTTGAGCCGGATGAAACCGGCACACTGACACTTGCCTTAAGTGCTGGCAGCGAAGACTTTATCTTTAATCACAGTGAAGTGGACGGCAAATCGCTCAACATCACCATTGAGAACGATGACTTTATTAATCCGGCCATTACCAGCACAAATTCGAGCGGTAATGAAGGCAGCGGAAGTAATGATGTCGATATTAACATCAATCTGGGCGCTGCTATTGCAAGTAACGTGGATCTGGATCTGACAATCACCGACACCTGTCAGGTGGATGAGTCAACCGGTTGTGGCACACCGGGTGGCCTGGACACGGATTACAGTCTTTCAGACAGTGAATTTGATCTCAGCGGATCAACTGCAGAAAAGACCATTACCCTGACGATTCTGGGTGACACCATCACAGAGCCGGACGAAGTTGTAACGCTGACGCTCAGTCTGGACGGCACCAATATCAGCAATTATGTCGATCCGGATTTTGATTCCTCGACGCTTAAAAGCTTCAGTTACACCATAGTTAATGATGACTATTTAACTCCGGCTATATCGCTGAGTAGCAGCTCTGCACTGGAAAGAAATTCGGGTAGCTTCGTTGCGGCAACATTGACGCTGGCGTTAACTCCGGGGCAACAAATAGCCGATAACGTGAATGACTTCAGTCTTGTGCTTTCCGTTGCCTGTGCAGCGGTTGGTGGCGGTGACTGTGGAGATGAGGAAAGCGGTGACTTTATATCAGGGCTTGGTTCATCGCCGCTTACTGTTGATCTGAGGGGCGAGTCAAGTCCGGTCAGCATCGATTATAGCCTGCAAGTTTTAGGTGATTCGCTGGTCGAGCCAGATGAAGTAGTTACTTACACCTTAGCATTATCGGCTGACAGCAATGGTGCTTACTTAAATCCTGCGGTTACAGCGGGCGCTGAATTAGGAACGGCATCATTTATCATTGAAAATGATGATGTTCTGGATATAAGCGTGTCGTCATCCGGTGGAACATCCTCTGGTAATACCGTCACCATCGGTGAAGGGGGATCCATCATTTATTCTCTGAACTGGGACGGAGAAAAAACAGCGAGCAACTTGCCCGCAGTGACATTTAAACTGTCAGATGTGACGTCCTGTACGGTAAGAACGGCTGCTTCATCAGATACCAACCTCGGTACAGCTAAATTAGGAACTATTGAATTAGGCACAGCCGTTACTCAGGCGTCTTTTTCTCCGGTGACGGCTACTGACGATAGCCTGATTGAATTAAATGAAACTACCTGTATTACCTTTAAAGCAAGTGTCGATGGCAGTTTTATGGATTCCGTCAGTAGTTTCATCGCACTGCCAGATGATCAGACGATAGTTATTACAGACAATGATGTGTTCACTGTCACTGTCTCGGGCTATGTTGCCGAGGGTGGAGATTTTACGATTAATCTGTCCGGCAATTACCAGTTCCATAGTGATACTCAACTGACCGTTACCATGGACATTGAAGATATCGACTGCAGTGGCTATTCGACTGCCAATGTTTCAGCAGATTACTCCGATATGGAATGTTTCATCAGGCCTTCCGAAATCGGTGACCCTGAGCAACTGATTTCAGACTACGTTGAATCAGGACTTACGTTCGGGATCGCGGAATCATCAGGATCGACGTTATCCTTTACAGTCACCGCGGCACAGGACAACCTGCAAACACTGAATCAATGGCTGCTGGTTAACCTGTCTGTAGCCGATGGTGATGTATTTGGTGACGGTTATGTGCCATCTCCGTTACTGTTCCTGGATAACGAAAATCAAAACATTACGGGTACTGGCATCAGTCAATGTATTCAGGACGATGGCAGTCTGGACAGCTGTTCTGACTCATCCGCGCCATCGGCGGATAAAGAATATGCACGTGCAGGATATATGGAAAATCGCTACACCTATTTCACTGCAGCTGGTGCTCCCATACTGAATACTCTCGTTGCAGGTAACTTAACCGCTCCAGAAGTGTATGGCTGCGTTCAGGATAACTACACCGGCCTTATCTGGAATACCTCAGGAACCTGTGGAGCCATGTCAGTCAATGCCTTCACACCGTCTTTGATAGAGGTACTTTCCTTAATGGAATATCAGAAGCTGGGCCAAAACGCATTTTTTAATGACACATCGTATCTGACGTCAACCCAGTGCAGTGATACAGATCCTGTACTGATGACAGAAGGGTACTATCTGGTGAATACAGCGACAGGTGCAGTTACCTGTACTATTTCTCCGACAGATGGATCAGATATAGAAGTTGAAAATCTGCCCTAATAAATAGTGGTTGGATTAAAAGCAGAAAATCGCGCAACGGGTAGAAATACCCGCTGCGCAAAGGCGACGTAAGGTAAGAACCTGAAGCGCAAGAATTTACAGAATTAACTCAGGAATATCATCATGACAGACCATAAGATCAAAGCATCTCTTAAGTTCGGTTGTGTATCTCTGGCGACCGCAGCGATTGTCGCCTGCGGTGGTGGAGGTGGCGGCGGCGGTGGTGGTTCGTCCACACCGGAACCATCTGCGCCTTCTGCCGTATCGCCACAGTTAACCGTCAGCGCGATAAAAACCTTTACCTTTTCCTGGCAGGAAGTGGCCGATACCGACTACTACCGTATCCTGGAAAACCCTGATGGCCAGTCTGGCTTCTCTCAACTGGGCAGCAATATCACCCAGACCACAGCCGCCAATGCAGACGGCTTTGCACAACAAAGCGCCAGTTTTGAAATGCCCGTTTTTCTGCGCCACAGTGCCAGCTACATAATTGAAAGCTGCAATGATGTTGGCTGTACATCATCAACGACAATGAACGTCACCAATACCGCAGGCGATGCGGCTGATATCAACGCCGGGGTAGGCTACTTTAAGGCCAGTAATGCAGAGGAGGATGACGGTTATACGAATTCAGCTGATTATCTTCACGCATTCCGTCCAGCGTTTAACTCGGATGCCAGCCGCATGGTCTATGGCGCACCGAAAGAAGATGGCAACGGTGTATCTGAATCGGATAACAGTGTATCTGACTCCGGTGCTGTGTATGTGTTTGATAAAGATGATGCAGGGCAGTGGACACAGACCGCTTATATTAAAGCGCCGACAGTAACTGAAAATGCCTGGTTTGGCTCTTCGGTCGCCATGACCGCTGATGGAAGCACCATTGCTGTGGGTGCTGCCGGGTATGGTAATACCGGTATTGAAGCCTATGTTTATCAATTGGTCGCTGGTAGCTGGACGCTAACAGGAATATTAACGTCAGAGGAAAATAACGCCAGTGAAACTGATGGCTTTGGTGCCGATATTGATATCAGTGATGATGGTTCGTTGGTTGCTATTGGTGCGCTGAAAGATCCCTACAACAAAGCGGGTGATAACGTTGGTACCTATGCAGGTTCGGTTTACCTTTTTGAGAAAATTTCCGGTACTTGGTCGCAAAAAGCGTATCTGAAGCCTGATTATCAGGACGCTTCAGATGTATTTGGCAAAAGTATTGATTTAACACCAGATGGAAGATACTTGGCTGTTGGTGCTAATGGTGTAGACAGTGGTGTAACCGGAGACGAATCTGATAACGATATGTCAAGATCAGGGGCTGTGTACATTTACGAAAATAATAATGGCAATTGGGGTGACTATACATTTCTGCAGTCTGATTATCTGAAAGTGAATGGTTGTTTCGGTGGATCGGTCGCTTTGAATAGCGATGCCACTGTATTGGCAACCGGTGCATATTGCGATACGAGTCGGGCGCGCGATATTAACGGTGATCAGGAAAATGAAGCTGGAAGCGATGTCGGTGCGGTGTTTATCTATACAAGATCAGGAACAACATGGACGAAACAAGCCTATCTGAAAGCCAGTAATGCATCGGATGGAGATAATTTTGGCTTTGGAATCAGTTTGAGTGGGGATGGTGATATTCTGGCGGTGTCAGCATATGGTGATCAAACCGATGAGGTTGGTATTTTGCCCGGCACTAATGATGAGAGCATCTCAACACCAAACGGAGGTTCTTTTTACATTTTTGAAAACAAGGGCAATGAATGGCAGCAGTCAACCTATATTCAAAGCCCGAGTTATGACAATCCATTCGTAAGCTATTGGCCGCGCTTAAGCCGTGACGGATCAACTTTGGGGATTGCTCATCATCGTGATTACAGTACTGCAACGGGTGTTTTTGGAGTTATGGATAGTGCCTTTAGTTTGAATGACTCGGAAAGTGTTGGCGCGGTTCTTATATACTGATAATGGAATTATAAAAAAGGAATTTTTATGCTTACCAAAATATGTAGGAAAGTATTATTTCTCATTTCCTCTGTTTTAATTTATAACTCGGTTTTGGCTGAAATACCTTCAGCGTCGGAGGTTGTAGATTGCAATCGAGGTGTATATTACCCTGAGGAGAACGAAGATCGTGTAACTGCCGATATTATGAATATCAGTTGTTACTTGATTGACGGAGTAAACACTCTTCAATGGGCCCGATTTTCTGTAATTAACGTGGAAAGTCACGTGGCAACTCTCGAAAGTTTATTAAACTTTTCAACAGCAAACAGCGCTCCGGATACAACAGTCGCGGGCAGAGACTCAGTGGCAGGCTATCGCCTGCCAACCCTGAAAGAGCTGATGTTGCTGACAGAATATGTTGCGCCCTTGGGCTCAACCGTTGATGGCCAATCCACTCCGGTTTATTCACTGTTCGGTAACAATTACATCATCCGTTACTGGCTGGAAAATGGCGGCATCAGCTCGCCATCTACGTCTTACCTGATCAGCCGTACGCCTCATTTTAGCGAAGGGAGCGTTGACGGGGTGTTTGCGGTAAACATTGCCGATGGTACTACGGCGGTATTGCCACTTTCCGCCTTGACTGTTGCGGGAACCCGAACGGCTTATGCTTTGTATGTACGCAGCTTTCCTGCCAAATTCCGTTTACGCACCATTCAGGGAGGCCAGACAGTCTGTCTTTCAAGACCTGAAGTTGCTGACACTAATGGAAATTATTACCCGTCTTTGGAAACCTGTGACACCGATGACCGCTTCTACTGGTCATACAATATCGAAACTGATTCGCGCTGTATTTACTCCACCTATCTGGGTGAAGACTATTGCTTATCCCGCTTCTCGAGTGATTTGGTAGCTGAGGCAATGTTACGACCAGAGTCAGGCTCCGGATACGACTCGTTCGATGCATGGTCATTCCGGAATAACGTGCTGTTTCACTATTTTAACCCTAACGGAAGCGGACCCACTAACGGCGATTATTACTTCACGAACAATCTCGAGACCAGCCGAACTCTGGGCGATGCACTTGAGTGGGAAGTCGTTAGGGATTAACGGCGAATTCGACGATCTATGAATTACGACGGATGTTGTAAAAATAAGGATTTTTAAAAATGGCAGATATTCTTTTTTCGTTCTCGACCGACAGTTACCAAAGCCAGTTCACTCTGGTGAACTACAGCGGCCGGGAAGAGTTGTCGAAACTGTTCAAATTCGACCTGATGTTGAAAGTTAAGCTCGAAGATGTTGCTGATATCGACTTTATCGGCATCCTGACAGAAAACGCGTCACTCAACATCGCAGGCCCGGTTGGTGAAGAGGAGATCGACTACCGCGTGACCGGCATGCTGGAGTCTATCGAAGAAGAATATCACGGCTCCGCCACCCACAAATATTACCGGGCAAGCCTGGTGCCGACCATCTCCCGTCAGACCCGCAATCTGTCTTACGACATCTATGTCGGCATGAAGGCAAATGAAATTCTGGAAGAAGAGTTAAGCAAGGACCTTCAGGTCGATTACGGTATGAGCCTGACCGCGGACTACCCGCAGAAGGCCTTTGTCTGCCAGTATGCTGAATCCAACTTCTCATTTATCTCACGACTGGCCAGTCACTGGGGGATCTATTACTACTTCGATCATACCCAGAATGGCAAAATGGTCTTTGCTGATGATGAGCATTGCGAGCCGGGTCTGATCGCTGAAGCTAAGCTGGATCTGAGCAACAATAAGAACACCAGCTTTAATACTGTGCGTACACTGCGTAAATCCTTCCATGCCGTACCGGCTGGGGTGATCGTATCTGAGATTAACCCGGAACAGGCAAGCCTGCATTTTGAAGGCACCGCCGGTGAAGTTGACGAAAAGAACTGTGTTCACCTTGTCAGCGAAGGTTGTGACGACAAAGACGAGGCGGATACCATTGCTAAAATCCGTCTCGACGAATACCAGTGCCAGTCTGTCAAATACCATGGAACATCCGGCATTCCCTGCCTGGCGCCGGGTTTCTCACTGCTGGTAAGCACACCGGATGGCGGCCAGGAAGAAATCCTGATTACCAGCGTGCAGCACCAGGCATCCAACCTGGACAACAGCCATCGTGCAGACGATGGCGAAGGCGGTAACTATTACGAAGCCACCTTTACCGCGATTCCAAAAGAAATCGTATTCCGCCCTAAATACGAACGCGACAATAAGCCCCGGGCAATCTCAACCACAGCACGGGTGTATTCCGCAGAAGAAAACAGCGGCATCGCACAACGCGATGCGTCTGGTCATTACCAGGTCATCTTTGACTTCTTAAAAGGCGAAGACCCTAAAGTATCCTGCTGGATGCGTCGCGCCAGCCACACTGCACATACCAACCACTTTGATATGCCATTGACCCCAGGCACCGAAGTTCAGATCGCATTCGTCGACGGCAACCCCGATCGGCCATACATTGAAAGCGCACTGGAAAACTCACAGTCACTGCGTTACCCGGTTAATAACGAACGCCCACATCATGCGTCTATTCGGACGGATGGGACACTGTATATGGAAGCGCTTAAATCTAAGCAGGCTCTCTATATAAGTGCAGTTATCGATCCTGATGAGGCTAAAAGTTATTCATCTCAGCATATGATTCCGCGGTTGAATCCCGATGGAACCCTCAATGTAGAGAATAGTAACTATGTACCGGGGTACGACCATATCTATGAGCGATATGGCGATGAATATACAAGAGTGCTTGGTACAAATTTCAAGTACGGTCGAAATGCAGACTTTAACTTTGGCGCAAAGTTTGAAGAGAATCATGTTGTTGCTGATCAAAATCCATGGCATGTGAAACAGTCTTATGATCTCAGTGGAAAGATTCTCGACGATGAGAAAAAAGTAACGCACGGTATATTTGATGATGGCCTTAAAGATGAAAGGAAGGCTGGGATTGTCAGAAAAGATTTCGGAAACACTTACTATTATCAAACCGGTACGCATTCAACATGGGCGCAGGGAGCAGAGCAGAGTGGTATTCACTCGACCTTTAACTATGGTGGACGCTATGTTGAAAACAATGCCAGCTTAGACGCCTCGAAAAATGGTAAGAAAGGTACTTCCTTGCCATCGGGATGGTCTGATGAAGCCCTTGTTACTCAGAACTTTGGTGACACATACCAATACATAGAAGGCGTCCATTCCGAAGGCCATGATGGGGACTACACCTTCCAGAGGAAGGGTAATACGACTGAGACTTATTATGGTGAAATAAAGAAAAATATTACAGGTAATGTTTTTGATAATATTACAGGAGATGTTTCTATAACAATAAATGGTCAAAAGTCGGAAGTTATTCAAAACTTAGCAGGAGATAAAACTGAAACCATAATCGCTGCAGGGAGCTATACGGCTACTTGCACAGCCGCGAAAGAGATTAGTTTGATAGAAATGACCTCTGATAAAAAAGCAACGCTAACTGGAAATGAAAGCTTTTTTAAAACAGCGAATGATTCATCTTGCGTATTTGGTCAAAAAACTGAGTTGATGAACGGATTTGCTGCTGCATCGATGGTTGGTATGAAAGTAGAAACATTTTTTGCAGGGCAGGTGACTATAGGAAAAGCTGTAGATATTACAGAGCGATCTACGAACTTAAAGAAATTAAGCACAGTAGTTGAAAAATATAATACAAAAGTCGTTGATTATGGTGCGAGTAAAATATCGAAAGCTAAAATTTATATTATGAGTTGAGCATGATTAGAATTATCCCGATTGTTGCGTTTCTATACGCCTTTATTCTTGGTGCAAGTGAGTTGTGGGATGTTGGTTTTCCCGATTGGCAGTGGGATAGCCGTATGAGTGTTGTTGATAATATGAATAAGTATAAATTTTTTAACCCATACTTAGGCTTTTTGGGCGAGTTGGTGATTTTATTTATTCTTTATTTATTAATTAAGGGCTTGTACGTTGATCTGGTGGCTAACGAATACACTGAGGGTAAAGTGATTAAAGTGGAAGAATCTGATACCCGTGTGAACAACAGGAACTTAACAAATTTATATGTAGCTTATATGGATGTTGAAGGATGGTTTAAGGATCAGCCCGCAGAGTATAAGACGAGCATTAAGATTGGAGATAGGGTTAGAATTCGGTATCAAAAAGGGCGTGTTGACAGG
>PAJK01000111.1 GCA_002706025.1 Oceanospirillaceae bacterium | reverse complement strand
CCAGAATCAGACGGTCGAAATCCTTGAGCGGATGGCGGATGTCCATCAACAGCACCAGCCCCACCAGCGCATCACGCTTCTGCAGGTAGTTACCGAGCTCTTTCTGCCACTCGTTTTTCACCGCCAGCGGCACTTTGGCGAAGCCATAGCCTGGCAAATCGACCAGCGCCAGCGGGCGCTCACCGATCTGGAAATAGTTAATCAGTTGCGTACGGCCGGGGGTTTTACTGGTACGGGCCAGTTTTTTATTCCCGGTTAAACGGTTCAGCGCACTGGATTTACCGGCGTTGGAACGCCCGGCAAAGGCCACTTCCCGCTCAATATCCGTCGGGCACTGGCTGAGTTTTGCTGCACTCTTAACGAACTGAGTGTTGGTATAAGTCAATGATTCCTGCGCTATCATAGGGTAAACGTAATGACCGTCCGGAAATTAATGTTATATAATGCTCGGCCTTTGGAAGACGGACCCATCATATCACAGGGCAGTGGTTCCGGGGCTAAGCTGTTTTGAACCCTCAAAAAACAAGCAAGAGAGAGAATCACAACATGAAAAAACTGATGATGATGGCTACCGTTGCTGCTATCGCTGCGAGCGCTAACGTTAATGCTTTCGATCCGGCTGCTAAATACCAGCAGGCCTGTGGCGTATGTCACGGCATGGGTGTTGCCGGTGCGCCTAAAGCATTCGACAAAGCCGCATGGGAACCACGCCTGGCGAAAGGCATGGATACCCTGGTAACCAGCGTAACCAACGGTCTGAATGCGATGCCTCCACGTGGTATGTGCATGGACTGTACCGCTGAGCAGTACAAAGAACTGATCACTTACATGTCCACGCCTAAGTAAGGCACGGCCTAAGTAGAAGAATTCACATACAACCTGGACCTGATGATGAAAAACCTGTTGATTAGCCTGATCGTTTCTGCCGGACTGATGTCCGTTGCTCACGCTGGCGACGCTGAAGCCGGCAAAGCAAAATCTGTCACCTGTGCCGCATGTCACAATGCCGATGGTAACAGTCTGGCACCTACCTTCCCGAAAATCGCCGGACAGGGTGAACGTTATCTGATCAAGCAGATCTCTGATATTCGTGATGGTCGCCGTAACGTACCGACCATGGCGCCTTTCGTGTCTGCTCTGAGCGACGCTGACATTGCTGATCTGGCTGCTTACTTCAGCTCCCAGACTCCAACTGGCGCTGGTGCTCAGCAGGAACTGGTTGAACTGGGTCAAACCATCTACCGTGGTGGTATCGCCGAAAAAGGCATTCCGGCATGTCTGGCCTGTCACGGTCCTGACGGCAAAGGCATCGACACAGCTGGCTTCCCTCGCCTGGCTGGTCAGCATGCTGAATACACCAAGACTCAGCTGACTGCTTTCAGCATGAATCAGCGTACCAACGATGGCGACACCCGCATGATGCGTGATATCGCTTACCGTCTGCACGCGACTGAAATTGAAGCGGTTGCTTCTTATATTCAGGGTCTGCGTTAAGCAGCTGCTGACAAGCGTCTGAAAAGCGTCTGAAAAAAGCGGCTCCGGCCGCTTTTTTTGTGCGCCGGATCTCTCTGTTCAGATGAGATTGACAATTCCCTACCCTAAGCAGTGGGCCTTGCAGAACCTTTATGCAAGAATGCGCTCTACTTAATTCTGATTCGAATCACATATCAATTACGGAGTCGCTGATGTTCGCACAGGTGAGCAAATGGATCGCAGGCGCGCTACTGATGGCCGCAGCCGCAGTACACGCAGAAGAATACACTGCCGGCAAGGAATACAAGGTTCTGGCTGAGCCTGTCACTGTGCTGGCCGATGGCAAAGTGCACGTCGAAGAAGCCTTTTGGTATGGCTGCCCACACTGTTTCCATCTGGAATCCATCATCAAACCATGGAAAGAGCAGCTGGCTGCGGATGTCGATTTCCAGGGTGTACCTGCCATGTTTGGCCGTGCCTGGGTTGTTCACGCTCAGCTGTTCCATGTAGCAGACGTACTGGGTGTTGAGAAAAAAGTACACGACGACATCTTCAAAGCCATCCATGTTGACCGTCAGCGTCTGCTGAGCCGTGATGAGCAGCGCGACTTTCTGGTAGAAAAAGCCGGTATCAGCGCTGAAGACTTCGACAAAGCCTATGACTCTTTCGCGGTTAAATCGCGTATGAAACAGGGTGACCAGCGTATCCGTGCGTTCCAGATCTCCGGTGTTCCGGCGCTGATCGTACAGGGCAAATACGTAATCGACGCAACCTCTGCCGGTGGCCAGCCACAGATGCTGAAAGTTGCTGACTTCCTGATCGAAAAAGAGCGCGCCGCCCTGGCAGGTAAGTAATTACCCGCCATGCCCGGATTCTGCACTCTGCAGGAATTTGTTGCGGCCCCCAGGGCCGCACACTCTCTGAGACTCCTCTCCTTTAATATGCAGGTCGGTATACAGACCAGCGCCTATCACCAGTATCTGCTGAAAAGCTGGCAGCATGTTCTGCCCAATAAACGCCGTCAGCAATCACTCACTGACATTGCAGCCATGCTGCGTGGATTCGATATCGTTGCGCTGCAGGAAGCCGATGGCGGCAGTTTCCGCAGTGGTCAATGTAATCAGGTGGAGCATCTCGCCGATGCCGCCGGCTTCCCATACTGGTATCAGCAGATTAACCGCAATCTTGGTGGTATCGCCCGCCACAGCAATGGTCTGCTCAGCCGCTTTCCCGCCGCCCGCATCACCAATTATCCGTTACCCGGTCTGTTGCCGGGCCGCGGTCTGATGGTGATGCAACTGGGTGATATGAGCAGTGGCCTCACCATCGCCGTGACTCATCTCGCGCTGAGCCGCAAGGCTCAGTTCAGTCAGCTGGATTATCTCTGCAACCTGGTCAGCGACCGCCCTAACCTGATCATCATGGGCGACCTCAATCAGGAAGCTTCAGTCCTGCTGCAGCAAAGCCCGTTGCAACAGCTGAATCTGCATGCGCCACGGGTACTGCCTACCTACCCCAGCTGGCAACCCAAACGCGGTCTCGATCATATCTTTCTCAGCAACAGCATCCGCCTGCTGCGCACAGCGGTAATCAATCAGCCGCACTCCGACCACCTGCCCATCGCCGCCGAAATTGAATGGCCACACATTATTGATCCGGCGCACTGATCTACACGTTCAACACCCGGCAGATTCCCTGCACTTATCTATACTTCCGTTAAGTCACCTTTCTATCGCTGGAGTACCTGATGACCGAGGGAGCCGGGTCAACATCTGCACGCCGCTGGCGTGACAAATATCTGGATTTGCTGGATCAGCATGAAAAACTGAAAACCACCGCCGAAGAACAACACGATCAGATGCGCCGCGGTCTGGTGGTGGTATCGCTGCTGGCCGAAGGTCAGTCCGGCAACGTCGATAAATCCCTGAATGAACTGCGCGAAGCCATCAAACCCGGTGGCAAAGGTATGAGCCGGGTGATGGATGAGCTCGAGACGGCAGTCAAACGCTTTGAGTCCTCCAGCGCCGCTCAGGCTGAAGTGCTGCTCGGCCAGCTGTCCGATGCCGCCGACAAACTCGGCCGTTGTCCGCTACCACGCCCATTAATGAAACGTATCCGTCAGGTGCGCAAAGACGCGGTAAAAGAACTGGAAACCTGGTCCGGCTATACCACCCAGCTGCAGAGCTGGATTCAGGTGATTGGTGAAATCGCTACCCTCGAAGGCTACGATGCTGCGCGTTCCAGCAAATGGTGGCAGCGCTGGTTCAAACCCACGGAAGACGGTGGCAGCGACGCCGATGACACGGCTGAAAATGAAACCCCGGCGGAAGATGAAGCAGAACCAGGTTTCTCGCATATTGCCTCCGAAGTCACCGAGACCCTGCTCAACCTGCTCGGTCAGCTGGTTATTCCGGAACGCCTCAACTATCAGTCCGAAGGGCTGAAAACCCGCCTGCAGAAAGGTCTGAACTGGTACGAGCTGGTACCCCTTCTGGAAGATGCTACCGACTTCCTGCTGCAGTGTCTGGGCAACAGCCAGACCGAGCTAGAGCAATTTCTGCAGAGCCTGGATCAGCGCCTGAAAGCTATCCAGACACTGGTCAGTGAAGCCAGTATGAGCCAGAGCGAACGCCGCCGCGCCCGTGTGGATCTCGACAGCATGGTACGTGAGCAGATTGCCGATATCCGCTCAGTGGTCACCGGTTCCGGCGATCTCGGCGAACTGGGCACCAGTGTGCGCGACCATCTGACCATGATCTTGCAGGCCATGGAGAAGTATCAGCAGGATGAAGAAGAACGCGAACAGAAACTGGAAGCCAAGCTCAAACTACTGCAGGAACGGCTGAATGAGATGGAAGCCGAGGTCAAAGAAAGTCGCCTGGCCATCGAAGAACAGAAGCGCAAAGCGACCCACGACCCGCTCACCGGCCTGCCAAACCGCGATGCCTATCAGGGCCGCCTGGAAGAAGAGCTGGTGCGTCGTCATCGCTACGGCGGCAATCTGGCGTTAATCGTGGCCGACGTCGATCACTTTAAAAAAATCAACGATAACTATGGCCACCTGGCCGGCGACCGGGTACTGACCCTGATCGCCCGCACCCTGCGCAAACATCTGCGTGATATCGATTTTATCGCCCGCTTCGGCGGTGAAGAGTTCGTGATCCTGATGCCGGAAACCAATGGCGCGGATGCCTGGACGGCAGCGGAAAAGCTGCGCACTAAGATCGAACAGAGCCCGTTCAACTTCCGCAAGGAGCGGGTTCCGGTCACCATGTCATTCGGTATCAGCGAATTCCGCGCACTGGAATCGCCGGACGTGGTGTTTGAACGTGCCGACAAAGCCCTCTACAAAGCCAAAGAAAGTGGGCGCAACCAATGCCAGCTGGCGGAAGGCTGAGCACTACGGGTTAATACCGGAGCCTGATCTCAGGCTTCGGCTTTCCCCATCAGCGGATGCCGCCCTTCTCTGCACGACAACCAGCCTTAAGACCAGCCTGACAACCAACCTCACCATCCATTCAGGCATTCAGGCATTCACGGCCAGTCTGACGTGCACCGGCTGCAATATTTCTGTCATATTATTGCTTTTTGCTTTCGTTTTGCTAAATTCCTTTCAAATAACTTTCGTTTCGAAAGATAATCCATTTAACCGCATCTGCGCCCCTGATCTGATCATCCATGCCCAAACGCAATACCCTGCAGCGCCGTCACAGCATTCTTGAAACCCTGAACCTGGAAGGTCAGGTGCAGGTCGATGCACTGGCGAAAGCACTGGATACCTCCGAAGTCACCATTCGCAAAGATCTGGCAGAGCTGGAACGCAGCGGCCTGCTGCTGCGCCGTTACGGTGGCGCCGTGCCATTACCGGCGGAACTGACCGATAACAGCCAGAGCAAAGAAGAAGTTTCGGAACGAAAGCAAATGATCGCCCGCGCGGCCGCCGCTGTGATCCGAGACCATAACCGCATCATCATTGATTTCGGCACCACCACAGCGGCGCTGATCCCCCAGCTGCAGAGCAAGCGCGGTCTGGTGGTGATGACCAACTCGCTGGCCGTGGCACATGCCATCCGCGAGCTGGAAAATGAGCCGACATTACTGATGAGTGGCGGAACCTGGGATACCCATTCGGAATCTTTTCAGGGCCAGATTGCCGAACAGGTGATCCGCTCCTATGACTTTGACCAGCTGTTTATCGGCTGTGATGGTATCGATCTGGAACGCGGCACCACCACCTTTAACGAATTACTGGGCTTAAGCCGGGTGATGGCGGAAGCCGCCCGGGAAGTTGTGGTCATGGCCGAAGCCGATAAAGTCGGGCGGCGTATACCCAACCTGGAATTGCCCTGGTCATCAGTCAGTGTTCTGATCACCGACGACCGTCTGAGCAGCGAACAGCAACAACAAATTGAACAACAGGGCGTGCGCGTCATTATCGCCACGACCTGAACCGGAGAAGCGTATGTGTGGAATTGTCGGTGCAGTAGCACAAAGGGATGTGGCAGATATTCTGCTGGAAGGTCTGAAACGTCTGGAATACCGCGGCTATGACTCCGCCGGTCTGGCGATCATCAGCCCGGATTCGCAACTGCTGCGCCAGCGTCGACTGGGCAAAGTTCAGGCTCTGGCCGATGCAGTAGCGCAGCAGCCGATGGCCGGCGGTACCGGTATCGCCCATACCCGCTGGGCCACCCATGGTGAACCGTCAGAAGCCAACGCCCATCCACATGTTTCCGGCGATATTGCCGTGGTGCATAACGGCATCATCGAAAATCACGAAGCCCTGCGCGATGCGCTCAAGGCTCAGGGTTATGTCTTCACATCCCAGACCGACACCGAAGTTATCGCTCACCTGGTGCAGCGTGAACTGAAGAGCACTGACTCCCTGCTGTCTGCGGTCATGGCCGCCCGCTCTCTGTTGCACGGTGCTTACGGCATGGTGGTGATCGACCGTACTCAGCCAGAACGTATGATCGTCGCCCGCTCCGGCAGCCCGCTGGTGATTGGTTTTGGTATCGGTGAGCACTTCGTCGCCTCCGATCAGCTGGCCCTGCTGCCGGTAACACGCAAATTCGCCTTTCTTGAAGAAGGTGACGTTGCCGAAATCACCCGTCTGGAAGTCAACGTGTTTGATGAACAGAACCAGCCGGTAGAACGCACCCCGCAGGAAAGTACCGTCGAGCACGACGCCGGCGATAAAGGCGAATTCCGCCATTACATGCTGAAAGAAATTTACGAGCAGCCACAGGCCATCATCAACACCCTGGAAGGCCGCCTGTTTAATGGCCAGCTCAACCTGGAAGTGCTGGGCGATCTGTCCGATATCGATCAGGTGCAGATCATTGCCTGCGGTACCAGTTATCACGCCGGCATGACCGCCCGTTACTGGATTGAAGATATTGCCGGTGTTGCCTGTAATGTCGAAATTGCCTCGGAATTCCGTTATCGCCGCTCGGTCGTGCGCCCCAACAGCCTGCTGGTGACCATTTCCCAGAGCGGTGAAACCGCCGATACCCTGGCCGCTCTGCGTCTGGCCAAGGAGCTGGGTTTCAGCCGCTCACTGACCATCTGTAACGTACCCGGCTCATCACTGGTACGCGAATCCGATATGGCGCTGATGACCCGCGCCGGTGCCGAAATCGGCGTAGCCTCCACCAAAGCCTTCACCACTCAGCTGGTTGCCCTGCTGTTGCTCACTGCCGCGCTGGGTAAAGGCAAAGGTATGGACAGCAAACAGGAAAAACGCATTGCCGATGCGCTGACACAACTGCCAGCCGTTATTGAAAAAGCACTGAAAATGAACGACGCCATCGAAACCCTGGCGGAATATTTTGCAGAAAAAAATCACGCGCTGTTTTTAGGCCGTGGGGATCAGTATCCGATTGCCATGGAAGGTGCGCTGAAGTTAAAAGAAATTTCCTACATTCATGCTGAAGCCTACGCCGCCGGCGAACTGAAGCATGGACCACTGGCACTGATCGACGCTGAAATGCCGATTGTGGTTGTCGCACCACAGAATGATCTGGTGGAAAAATTAAAATCCAATATTGAAGAAGTGCGCGCCCGTGGCGGTGAGCTTTATATCTTCGCCGATGAAAAAGCCGATATCCGCGCCGAAGAAAATATGCAGGTCATGGATGTACCGCACTGCGCCGACATCACAGCACCAATACTTTACACACTGCCGCTGCAGCTGCTGAGCTATCACGTGGCGATTATTAAAGGTACCGACGTGGATCAGCCGCGGAATCTGGCGAAGTCGGTGACGGTGGAGTAATATTCAAGTAATAAATATTGAGAGGTGTAGTATCGAAATAAAGTTGGTAACTAACTAATAAAGTTGGTAACTAAGAAAAAAAGTTGGTAACTAAGAACACCTGTGGCAAAGTCATCCTAACTCCACAGGTGCTCATGGAATGACCAATTCAAAGCTGGACAAGCGCACGCTCAATTGGATCAAGCAAGGTCGTGGCTCCGGAAGCGGACCAGACTACTTGCCTTGGCTTACAGTTAGAGACGTCCCTTCCGAAGGGCGCGTTCATCGGGTGTTGGGTCACCTGACGCGGCGCACCCATCACCTGCTCTCCGATTTAGAGTTCTCCACATTTCTCTTGCTTGAATGGAATCCCTGCGTTCGGGACATTCGGGAACAGTTTCCTTTGGATGTTGAAGAGACGCTTGGTATCGCCGAAGAACTCGGTATTCGTCATCCTTCTGTATCGGGTCAGATCCAGGTCATGTCGTCTGACTTTCTGGTCGATATTCAGCCGTCTTCAATGGGCCCGGTAAGAAAGCTGGCGATCCAGGTCAAGCCGCTTGAGTCTTTGACGAATCCAAGGACACTCGAGAAACTGCGAATAGAACAGAGGTATTGGCAACAAAAAGGGATTGAGTGGAGCCTGGTTACCGAGAGACAGTTACCAGCTGCATTTGTCAGGAATCTCGCTTTCTTACATCCTGCAGCAAATCTGACTGAATCTCTGGATGTATTACTCGCGGCGATTCCTGTTTTGAATAACTACCTATCTTCACACCCGACAACCCGGCTTCCTGACGTCGCTATGTTGATTGATCAGAAATATTCCCTTGAAGCTGGATCGTCGTTGGCACGCCTTCGTGCTCTCTGCGCACTCCGTGTACTTCGCTTTGATATGCACACTCCATGGGAGTCGCTCTGCGCGGGTGATATCTCAGTGCCTCGGAAAGCGTCTGCCATTGAACATCTGAGGTACAGCTATGCTGAGAATCAATGATGTCATCCAGTACGAGGACCATCGTTACAGGGTGCTGGATTTTTCGGCTCCTCATCTAATCTGGATAAATCTGGATTCTGAGAAGGCATTTCCTGAAGTTATCCGAATAGCTGAAATTGAAGAGCTGGTCCACGAAGAAAAGCTCAAATTAATGAGCGACCCCTACGCTTACCTTTTCAATGAACAGGTTATTGAAGGCAGTAAGGCTCAGGTCATTCGGGATGAAAGGATGTCGCTCATTGCTCCACTGCTGCCTCGCTCTGGTCTCTATTTTCGAATGGAGCGGGGGAAACTGGTTCAAGAGCGATGTGACGAGACTGGATGCCCGAAAAAAACGCTATATAAATTGCTCCGTCAATACTGGCAGCGGGGCTGTGTGCCGAATGCTCTCTTGCCCGATTACCGAAACTCTGGAGGCAAAGGGCAACGCAAAGAATCGACCAAAAAGCTGGGACGGCCCCGGTCTATATCACCAGGTACGGGGTTCGCTGTTGATGCTGCTGTTGAGCGCATGTTTCGTATCGTCATTGACCGGCATTACTCGAATGACAAGGGCGTTTCATTGCCATACGTACATCGACGGTTCTGCGACATGTTTCAGTTGACCAGGCCAGATGTTGCATCCTCAGATTATCCTTCCCTTGCACAGCTTCGGTATTTCTGGGAACGAGAATACTCAAAGCCCGAAAGAGTCCGCTTGAAAGCAAACAAAATTACCTACCAGAAAGACCTGAGGCCTTTGATCGGTACGGCGACTGCAGGTGTTTCAGGGCCGGGCAGCCGCTACGAGATTGATGCGACCATTGCGGATGTGTATCTGCTGTCTGCTGATCGGCAGCGAATTATCGGTCGGCCGACTCTTTATGTTGTCGTGGATGTGTTCAGCCGGATGGTTGCAGGCTTTTACATCGGCCTTGAATCACCCTCGTATGTTACGGCGCTGCAAGCGCTGAATCTCGCGATGACCAATAAAGTCGAGCTATGTCATAGCTATGACTTTGAAATCCAGCCAGAGGACTGGCCGACGGTTGGTATCCCGGATGCGTTGTTGGCAGACCGGGGGGAATTATTGGGTCATCAAATCGAATCACTGGAGAATGCATTTGGTGTGCGCATTGAGAACACCCGTCCCTATGGCGGTGATGCGAAAGGCATCGTTGAACGGTATTTCCGAACCTTACAGGCTGATTTCAAACCGTTTGCGCCAGGTGTCGTAACGGCCACCACGGTGAAAAAGCGCGGTGGTAAAGACTATCGTCTGGATGCAACGCTAACATTACGTGAATTCAGCAAGGTCATTGTCGGGGCGATTCTGCGCAGGAATCTGAATGCAGTACTTGATAAATACGATCGTTCAGCGGACATGCCTGATGATCTTGTTCCTACCCCAATTGAGATTTGGAGGTGGGGGATTCGCAATCGCAGCGGACGTTTGCGAAATGTCCCATCAGATCTGATTCGAATCGCCCTTCTGCCTCGTCAGAAAGTTACGGTCTCAAATCTGGGGATTAACTGCTTCGGAGAATATTACACCTCACCAGAGCTACTGAAGTCTGGCTGGTTGCACCGGGATTCCTCTTTGGGGCGTGTGAAACTGGAAGCGGCTTACGATCCTGCAGATGCAGGCCAAGTCTATCTGTTCCCTGAAAAAAGATCATCAGAATACTGGGTTTGTTCGCTGTCTGATCGCTCTCGTCAGTTCAGGGGGAGAACTATGTGGGAGTTGTGGGCAAGTAAACAGAAACAACGTAAAGCGGTAGCCAAAGCCAAAGTGGACGACGAGGTCAGCAAGAGAAAGCTGGAGAACATGATTGAAGAAACTATCAAAAATGCGGTTAGGTCTGCTCCTCGGGATAAAACTGCCAGCAAAGATGAGCAAGTCCGCGGTATTAAACATAATCGTATTCATGAACGTGATCAGGAGCGCCAGAAGCTGAAACCCCAGTCTGATCATGGCTTGAAACAGAAAGCCGATGTTACCTATTTACACGATAAGCCAGAAGACGGTGGTTTTCCGGATTTTCTCGATGACCTGTTTGGAGATGATGAATGACGTTACCTCCCGGAATGGTTGAGGCAAGATATGTTGATACTGGACTGGCGGCATACGCAGGCAATCCATTTATCGAAGCACTCCCTCCGCTACTTGAGCGTAAAAACTTGAGGCAAGCGCTTGGTGGAAATATCGAGCGCAGCGATATGGATATTTATCTGGATGGCCATGTCCGTATTCATGCCATATCCCAGCTATTGGACCGTTTTTTTCAGCCACTCGCTCGGCACATTGACCTGGAGTCAAAGTTGTCTGTCATGCTACGTCAGGGGTACATAGGCCGTAACCTGGCCAATGGCAATCATGCTGCCCATATCCAGAATGGCTACGAACGCATCATGACTGGGGATCTCACTTCATTTCGATTTGATCACGTGGAGTCTACCGCAAAGAGTCTGGCGTTTATCGGCTGTTCGGGCTCCGGAAAAACCAGCTCTCTGAATCGCATTCTGAATACTTACCCTCAACTGATTTACCATCCTCAACACAATTTCACTCAGATTGTTTTTCTGAAAATTGACTGCCCCCATGATGGCTCCCTCAAGAATCTTTGCCATAACTTCTTTCGGGAGATCGATGCCCGGTTGGGAACCAACTACGTTCGACGCTACGTCGAAAAGCGCCATGGTGTAGAGACACTGATTGCCCTGATGTCTCAGGTCGCCAATACCCATGCGATTGGTTTGCTGGTCATTGATGAAATACAGCATTTGAGCCTGAGAGCATCCGGCGGGGCGGAGAAAATGCTTAATTTTTTCGTCACTCTGGTGAACGAAATTTCTGTCCCCGTCGTGATGGTTGGTACGCCCAAAGCTCGCCCTATTTTTGAAATGGATTTGCGCTCGGCACGGCGTGGTGCAGGGTTTGGTTCCATTCTTTGGGAACCACTGACCAGGCCTGATACTGGCGTGGATATCAATCGATCTGAGTGGGGAGCGTTTACCAACAAGCTTTGGCAATATCAGTGGCTGACCAAAGCATCGGATGCCATCTCAGAAGAGCTCAGAGACCTGTGGTTCGATCTCTCTCAGGGAATCATGGATGTGGTGATCAAGCTGTTTGTTTTGTCCCAAATCCGTGCCGTCGTGAATGGAACGGAGCGAATCACCCCGGCAATTATGAAGTCAGTTTATCAGGACGAGTTAAAACCCATTCACCCTATGATTGATGCCCTTCGCTCCAGAGATCCGAATAAAATAGCACGTTATTCCGATCTGACGGTCCCGGCCGTAGATCAGAAGATTCTGGAACTCAGCAATTTATTGGACTCAGTCAAAGATAAAATCTCTGCAGCGACAAAATTCGCCGGTAATGAACAGGCCATCAGGTTATTTAACATGCTCGTTGCTATGGGATATGAGTCAGACCTGCTCGAACCTCTGGTGCTTCGTGCATTTGAAGAGCACCCAAAACTGATGATTCGGGACCTGATGCCCATCATTCATGGGTGGTATCAGTCAGAAAGCTCTGCCACCACATCGTCAGCCCCTAAAAGTCAGGCAAAGCGCATCAAACAGGCAGACTGGCATACCCTTGATTCTGACGATTTACGGTTTATGCACTCTCAGGCAGCCAACGAAGATGAACTTTATGGCGCGCTTGCAGATGCCGGGCTGATGTTTGATACAGACAGCTGGCTGGCTCAATGTAATCAGGAGTAGCCATGCTGAATTTTCCGGTCCCATACCCGAATGAGCTGATTTACAGCACTATTGCCAGAGCCGGAATTCGTCATGGTTTAACCAGTCCAAAACAGCTGCTGAACGAAGTTTTTGAGGGTAACCGCCGGGTTATTGCAACGCTGGATTTACCTAATCATTTGTCTTCCGTGCTGCAACAGTTACCGGAGCATTTTTCGCTCGAAACCTTGGCGTATCGTCATACGCTGTTCCCGCTTTACAGCCCATTCGTCCCGGAGGATCGTCGGCAGAGATGTCTGCAATGGATGGCTGAACAGTCTCAGGGGGCTGTTCATCTCGCGATGGGCGTCGCTGCCTCCATCGTCAAAACACCGGGGCATATACGCTATTGCCCAGCATGCCTTCTGCAGCAACGGCAGCAATACGGTGAGTATTTCTGGGAGCGATCCTGGCAAGCACCGGGAATGACATGCTGCCCTCTGCATGGCGTGTTGTTGAACAGCAATTTCGTCAGACCACAGAAAGAGCGCCACCAATTCTGGCCAGCGACACCGGACACGTGTCCGATGTTTCCCCAAAAATCCGCGCCTGACAAAGACCGAATGATCGCTGAAAAAGTAGCTGAGATACTGATCCTGAAGCCTGACAGGTCTCCATCCTTTTATCAGTGGACAAGTTACTACCGAGCTTTAGCAGAACGGTTTGGTCTGTTAAGAGGGACGCACCAGATTGATCATGCAGAGGTCTCGCATCGAATCGAAACCTATTGGTCGCCGTCCTTCCTCCGCTCGATCGGATTGACGGTTAATACCGATGAGGATGGCTGGCTGAGGGGCATTTTCCGAAGCCATCGTAAGGTCTTCAGCTACTTGCAACACCTGGTTGTCCGGGGCGCGCTATATGAAGGGGACTGGAAAGTTTCAGACATTCTGGATGAGGTTCGCTCGTTGCCGGAGAGGAGCGTAGTGAAACAGGCAATCAGAGAGGGCGCTCCTCATGAAATGATCCTCAACAGCGACCAGCAACAGTGGCTTCAGCTGTTGGTGTCATACGGACCCAAAGCTGCGAGGCAGGGCAATCCAGCACTCTATGCCAGGCTGTATCGATCAGAATACTGCTGGCTGATGGGAGTTAATCAGGCCCTCAAACGACCACGGTTGCAACAAAGCACAGACCGGATCAACTGGGAGAGGCGGGATGATAGTCACTATCAACAACTACAGGAAATCGTCTCTTTTGTAACTAGCCAGAACACGGGGCCACGACGTTCAAAAAGCTTCTGGCTAAAACAGATGAAGCACCAGCCATCGGTAGAGAAAAACCTCCATCGATTGCCCCGGACTAACTCCTTTCTTCACCAGCTAGCCGAGTCTGTTGACGCCCATCAAATAAGGAGATTGCAGAACGAATCTAACCAACTAAGACAAACATTCGACCGTCCACCCCGGTGGCGACTTTTGCGGGACGCAGGCCTGAGTGAAGAGCGGCTGACCTCAGCTGCCAGAATATATTTGGAATCACTGATAAGAGAGCAGGATGAGCAAAGGAATTCCGAAGATCAAAGGAATCAGGGATAACAGCCTGATCAAGGCCATTGGCAACATTTACAGGCCGATTGACGGCAAAGACTGGAAAATCAATATCCAGCTTGAGCCTGAGCAAGGCAAACAATCACTTAAGATTTCCCAACTTCCTCTGTTGGCTCGACGACGCATGCTGAATGCCACAGAGCCCCCAGTTCTTGGTGGATACAAGCTGGAATGCGTGATGGCTAACGACCTCTGGGAGGCGGTTAGAATTGGAGATTGCCCTCTAGCTGGTATGTCTCAGCGACAGGATCGCGAGCAGTGGTGTTTTCGATTTGAACATGAGGGAACTAAGTTTTACCTGCCCCAACTGGAACTGGCCAGAGCCCTGTTTTTGTACGAGCCCTACCTGTGCCGGATGGCGATGCATCCAGGTAGCCTGACTGAAGAGTTTGATATCCAAGTGCTGGATCAGCCAAATGAGATTCAAATTAACCTCTTGCCCAGCTGCACACTCCCGAAATTTGTACGTGGTGATCATGAGCTGAGAAGGGCATTGGCCTCGGTTATTCTCGATCCTGACATCAGGCGGTCATTTGAATCCATCTCGAAATTCCAGATGGAAGACGGAGAAAATATTGGTCGTTATCGGGTGTGGCCATTCAGGTTTACACCTCCTCCTCTAAACTCGGTTCGTCTTGGCGTTCGGGGCCAGTTCGACAAGAAAACGTCGACCATGTTTGTGTTTGAAATTTATGGTTTGGAAGGCCTGCAAACCAATCACCCTGGCAAAGTTCACTTCTACGATCCGGAATTTGCGCGTTCGATTTCTCAGGGCAAAGGTACAGCAACTGAAGCAACAGCTTTCGGGCAGGAAGACTTCGAAATTGACGATGATGAGTTACCGGAAGCTTCTGGGGCTCAGGAACTGGTATTGGACAGCCCAAAAGTCGTCCGGACGTACCAAAATCCGGCGCATACTTCGCGTAACGGCAAGGACAAAAAGCGATCATCCGGAGGGAAAAAGGAAGATGCCTCTGATGAAGAACCCGTCGACATCATCACTGACGTGAGTACTGATGAAGGTAGCAGAATTGGTCAACTGCAAGCTGCCGGAATTGATGGAATGGATGACCAAAGTGATGATGCAAAAAACTACGCGGGGCGATTTCAGGCATTTGATGCCATGGTGAAGGCGCTTGAGTCCAATGGTTGTAAAAAGACGTCCTCACAGATCCGCAAGCTTCCTGAACTCAAAGGTCGTTCAAAATACCTGCTGGCTGACGGCAATCCACGGTGCTGGTCGATCCAAACACTTTCTTCTGGTAACTCCCGGTTTACTTTGATGGAGGTAGACACCCAAGGCAACGCCAGTCGTCTTTCAACATTACTGGTAAGGCATCCGCAGGAAGCTTTCGACTGGCCGGAAATTTACGATCAGTTAGCGAAAAGAATCGTGAAAGAGTCGCTTAAGTGGCCGACAAAATACCTTGATTCACTCTTTCCCAACGATGAAGTGCAAAGAATCATTCATCCCACAAGTTCACCTGAAAACAAAGACCTTCTGGACTCTGGTTCGATTGCAAAATGGGCCGCACGCGTACTGTCCAAAATACAGTAGGCACATATATGCAAAATAAATAATTGACTCATGCGTTAAGAATGAGCTACCGTAACCACACTGAAAAGTCATAGAGAGATATTAGTGATTTTTTAGTAAGGATTCGACATGCAAGTCGATGAAAAAGAAGAGTCCGGCAGCAAGCGCCAACTTGCTACCGGATTTGAATTCACAATGCGACGCCAATCACACAGGAGACTCAATGACCCAAGAATATCAGAACTACTCACTTTCTCAACACATCACCTTGCCTGCCGGGCATAGTCTGAGGCTCATCAAAAGCTACTCAAAAGGCTCGTGGCAAGAAGACGACTACCAAGAGTTTCATGAATTCGACCAGAACAATGAGCCAGTTGCTCATTATCTTTACTGGGAATGCACGTCTATAAAACCGCCATTCAGAACTACAACGGGCTACCGCAAGAGCGATCTTGCCGGAAAGACACTGGAGGAAGGTCGATGCTGATGGCGAGCGGTCTGCAAAGCCGCCCTGCCGAACTGTCAGTAACGTCCACTACCCGGGAGAAATTTGTGTTCCCAACACCAGACAAGCTTGCCCATGGCACTCAAGTGGCGTTTTGCTCTAAAAAGAGAATCTTGAGTTTGTTCAACAAGTACACAAGTCATACCCAGAAAAATCTGACCAAACCAGTAAAAGAATGGTTTGCCTCAGAAGCATTGCGTCTGGGGTGGGCCGATGCCATCGAGACCCCAGCCGATCAGGCAGGTACAGATGAAGGAATCACGCTGCTGGCTCCCAACAATGAATTGACCAGAAAGCGGCGCACACTCGACGTAGCGTCGCGCCGCTACTGCATCAAGGCGGGTAACGATGAGAACGGCAGCAGGTGGTCTGTATGAATAAAACCATCCAACTCGGAGACGTGGCCGATATCCGTATCGGCTACACCTTCCGTGAAAAGATCGAAGAAGTGAAACCCGAGCTTGGTAACGCTCGGGTTGCCCAGATCAAAGAGCTGCGCAAACTGTGGGACGATACTGGTAGCCGCCTGGTGAGTGCGACGGATTTCCCCGCCTTTCAGTGGCAGGGGAAATCCAGTCAGTTTGCCGAGCCAGATTGTGTTCTGCTGCCGTCCCGAGGCGAATTTCTGAGAGCCTTCTACTGGCCCGCCGTTTCAGACGAAGTAGAAGAGTTACCCGTCGTGGCAAGCAGCCAGTTGTTGGTTATACGCTCGAAGGATGATCGCGTATTAACCGAGTTTATTGGTTGGTCGCTTAACCAGACTGCGGCGCAAAATTTTCTGCGTATGGGCAGTGCTGGCTCCAGTATGCCGATGCTGAAGAAAAGGGATCTGGTCGAGTTGCCTCTGCCAATCCCCAGCCTGGAAACCCAACACAAAATCCTGCAGCTGAACCGCTTGTGGGAACAGGAACAACAGCTGACTCAAGCCTTGTTGAAAAATCGTGAAGCCATGCTGCAAGGCATGTATCAGCAACTGCTGAAGGAGAAAAATTGACTATGAGCACCATCGACCAGATCAGCCAGGACGCCATCAACAAAGCCCTGTGGAACGCCTGCGATACCTTCCGAGGTACCATCAGCGCCGATACCTACAAAGACTTTATCCTCACCATGCTGTTCCTCAAGTACATCTCTGACGTCTGGCAGGATCACTACGACGGCTACAAAGCCGAGTACGGTGATGAGCCAGAGCTGATCGACGAGATGATGAAGAACGAGCGCTTTGTACTGCCGAAAGAAGCCAGCTTCTATGTTCTGTATGAGCGTCGTCACGAACCGGGGAACGGTGAACGCATAGACCAGGCACTGCACGCCATTGAAGAAGCCAACGGCACCAAGCTGAAAGACGCCGGCAAGAGCGTGTTCCAGGACATTTCCTTCAACACCGACCGCCTGGGTGAAGAGAAGCAGAAGAACACCATCCTGCGTCACCTGATGGAAGACTTCGCCAAAGACGACCTCAACCTCAAGCCAAGCCGTGTCGGCACACTGGACGTCATTGGTAACGCCTACGAATACCTGATCAAAAACTTCGCCGCTTCAGGTGGCCAGAAAGCCGGTGAGTTCTACACCCCGCCAGAAGTCAGCGATCTGATCGCCGAGCTGTTAGACCCGCAACCAGGTGACAGCATCTGCGACCCCGCTTGCGGCTCCGGCTCACTGTTAATGAAGTGTGGCCGCAAAGTCGTAGCCAACCACGGCAGTAAGCAATACGCCCTGTATGGGCAAGAAGCCATTGGCTCCACCTGGTCGCTGGCAAAAATGAACATGTTTCTGCACGGTGAAGACAACCACAAGATTGAATGGGGCGACACCATCCGCAACCCCAAACTGCTGGATAAAAACGGCGACCTGATGCTGTTCGACATTGTTACTGCCAACCCACCATTCAGCCTGGATAAATGGGGCCACGACGAAGCCGAACACGACAAGTTCAGCCGCTTCCGTCGTGGTGTGCCGCCGAAAACCAAAGGTGACTACGCCTTTATCCTGCACATGATCGAAACCCTGAAACCCGGCTCTGGCCGTATGGGCGTAGTTGTGCCACACGGTGTTCTGTTCCGGGGAAGCACAGAAGGCACAATCCGTCAGAAGCTGATTGACGAAAACCTGCTCGATGCCGTGATTGGCCTGCCAGAGAAACTCTTCTACGGCACGGGCATCCCTGCGGCCATCCTGATCTTCAAAAAGGAGAAAAGTGATGACAGCGTGATGTTTATCGACGCCAGCCGCGAGTTCAAAGCCGGTAAAAACCAGAACCTGCTCAGCGACGAGAATATCCGCAAGATTGTCGATACCTACTTCGCCGGCAAAGACGAAGAGAAATACGCCTACGTCGCCAGCCTGAAAGAGATCGTCGATAACGACTACAACCTCAACATCCCGCGCTATGTCGATACCTTTGAAGAAGAGGAAGAAATCGACCTGATGGCCGTGCGTGCTGAACGTCAGCAACTTCAGGCGCAGCTGGCAACCATCGAGCATGAGATGGAAAGCTACCTGGCCGAGCTGGGTTATCAGAGTAAGTAAAGGAGGATAGGCAATGGAACCGCAACAAATTCAATCACTGACAGCCATGTTTGAAGGCCACTCTCAGCGCACAGAGGAGGGAGTGGAATACTGGCTGGCCCGGGATGTTCAGCACTTACTGGGCTACGGCAAGTGGGACAACTTCACCAGTGTGATCTCAAAAGCCAAAACAGCCTGCGAAGTTAGTGGGCATACGGTCTCTGACCATTTTGCCGACGTCGGGAAAATGGTCGAGTTGGGCTCGGGCAGTCAGCGCGAAATCGACGACGTTATGCTTACCCGCTATGCCTGCTACCTGATCGCCCAGAACGGCGACTCCCGCAAGCAGCAGGTGGCGTTTGCCCAGACCTACTTTGCCATGCAGACCCGCAAGGCAGAGCTGATTGAACAACGTCTGCTCGAAGCAGAACGCGTGCTTGCACGTCAGAAGCTCTCCGCCACGGAGAAAGAGCTCTCCAGCGTGATTTTTGAGCAGACCGGTGGCAACGACAACTTCGCACTGATCCGCAGCAAAGGCGACTCCGCACTGTTCGGACGCAATACCAAAGCCATGAAAGCCCAGTGGCAGGTGCCCGACAACCGTCCGCTGGCAGACTTTGCCCCGACCATCATCCTCAAGGCGAAAGACTTTGCCACCGAGATCACCATTCATAACGCCCGTGCGCAGAATATGAACCGCGAGCAGCAGATCTCCAAGGAGCATGTCACCAACAACGAAGCCGTGCGCCAGACACTGATCAACCGGGGTATCCGCCCGGAAGAGCTGCCGCCAGCCGAAGATGTCAAAAAAGTCGAACGCCGACTCGCGTCTGCCGACAAAAAGTCGCTTAAGAACCCCGAGACGCTTGGATTAAAGGATGATGCTGATGAGTAAGATGATTACAGCGCTTTCTATGGAAATCGTGATGGCTAAGCATCTGGAGGCGTTGGGATATGGTGCCTAAGGGTTGGTATGAGCACACTCTAGATGAACTAGCCTTGGTCGAAAGAGGAAAGTTTTCTGCAAGACCTAGAAACGATCCGCGCTACTATGGCGGACACATGCCTTTTGTACAAACCGGTGATGTGACTTCCTCGGGCACCTATCTCAATGGTTTTTCACAAACCTTAAACGAAGCTGGTGTAGGGGTCAGTAAGGTATTCCCAAAAGATACAATACTAATAACTATTGCTGCCAACATTGGTGATACTGCGATTACTGTGTTTGAAGTAGCTTGTCCTGATAGTGTTGTCGCAATTCAGCCATACAAAGATGTTGCTGATGTTTACTGGCTCAAGAAGCATCTGGAAACCAGAAAAGCAGACCTCGATACTCAATCAACACAGAACGCGCAGAAGAATATCAATCTGCAAGTTCTTAAGCCTTTATTGATACTTACACCTCCGCTCCCCGAACAAAAGAAAATTGCCCAAATCCTCTCCACCTGGGACAAGGCCATCACCACCACCGAACAACTGCTCGCCAGCAGCCAGCAGCAGAAAAAAGCCCTGATGCAACAACTGCTCACCGGCAAGCAACGCCTGCTGGATCAGAATGGGGAAAGGTTTGAGGGGGAGTGGAAATTTCTGACTTTTGACGATTCATTCAAAGTAGCAAATAAGAAATCTGCGCAAGTTAAATCATCTGACTATTTGGATTCTGGTTCAGTGCCGGTGGTTGACCAAGGTAAGCAATTGATAGCCGGATATTGCGACAATGACGACTGCTACACCAATGTCCCTGTGATTGTCTTTGGCGACCACACTCGTTGCTTAAAATGGGTGGACTTCGAGTTTTGCCCCGGAGCAGATGGAACGCAGGTACTTAATACAAAAGAATTTCTGGATAAGAAGTTTGGCTACTACCTACTTTGCCACACTGATATTCCTAATCTGGGGTACAGCCGCCATATGAGAGAGCTGAAAGAGCAAGATTTTAAAGTCCCTGTCGATATGGCTGAACAACAAAAAATCGCTGCCGTTCTCTCCGCTGCCGATCAGGAAATCACCACCCTGCAACAGCAGCTCGATCACCTGAAACAAGAGAAAAAAGCCTTGATGCAGCAACTGCTCACGGGCAAGCGTCGGGTTCAAATTAACTAAACAGGGAGGTTGTTATGACAATGAAAATCTGGGAAGAGCGTTACATTGCAAGCGCTCCCTATTCCGAAAACGATGTTCGTAACGAGTGGGAGCGGGACTACGCCCGCCTGATTCACTCGGCTGCATTTCGTCGTTTGCAGTCGAAAACTCAGGTACTGGGGCTCGGTGAAAGTGATTTTTACCGAACCCGCCTGACCCACTCGATGGAAGTCGCACAGATTGGTACTGGCATTTTGCGCTGGCTGAAAAGCAAGCATGCGGTCGACACCGAAATCATGGCAGCGCTGCCACGTTCTGCATTAATGAACACCATCTGCCTGGCCCACGATATTGGCCATCCACCGTTCGGTCACGGCGGCGAAGTGGCGCTGAACGTGTGCATGCGCGACCACGGCGGCTTTGAAGGCAATGGTCAGACCCTGCGTATTCTCTCGAAGCTGGATAAATACACCGAAAAGAACGGCATGAACCCAACCCGCCGTATGCTGCTGGGAATTCTGAAGTATCCGGCTGCATACAGTCAGACAGTGCAATTGGATGCCTATGGCAAAGTGCCTGAGCAGCGCTGGTTGTGCAAAGCCAAGGAACAGCACCCGCCCAAGTGCTATCTGGATGACGAAAAAGAAATCGTCGATTTCATTCTGAAGCCGTTAACCCCGGCAGAAAAAGCAGCGTTCACAGAGGCCTTTCCGAAAGGCGAAGGCAAGCATCGCAAGACCAGATACAAAGGACTTGATACCTCCATCATGGAGCTGGCCGATGATATTTCCTACAGCCTGCATGATCTGGAAGATGCCATTGCTTTGGGTATGGTTACCCAAGCCGACTGGAACGAGCACTTTGAGTCAACACAGGCGCTGTTTACAGACTGTGGCCGGAACTACGACGAGACCACCCAAGAGCTCTTCGGGCGAAGCCATATGCGCAAAAAAGCCATTGGCGGACTGGTACATAAGTTTATTACCAGCACTTACGTAACCGATTCTGGAGTGCCGGGCGCAGAAACATCTTTGATCAAGTTGAATGCGAAGATGGATGAAGCTACCGAGCAATTAATGGAAAGCATCAAAAATCTGGTACTGGTTAAGGTGATCAAAAGCCCGAACGTGCAGCAACTGGAGTTCAAAGGCCAAAAGCTGGTGATGGAGCTGTTTGATGCGCTCAAGTCAGACCCCGAACGCTTGCTGCCTGCAGATGGCCAGAAACGCTACAAGCTTGCGAAAAACGAAGTCGAACAGATGCGCGCTATCTGCGACTTTATCGCCGGGATGACGGACGAATACGCCACCCGTTTCTACGAAAAGCTGTACTACCCGCACAAAGGCTCGATCTTTGATCGGCTGTGAGGTGATTAATGGATAACGACCTGATCCTCTATACCACCGACGATGGCCAATCCCAACTCGTATTACGCGAGTTGGGAGGTCAGGTTTGGTTAACCCAGCTTGAAATGGCTGAGCTGTATCAGACCAGCAAGCAGAATATCAGTCTTCACGTTCAGAACATTCTGGATGAAGGGGAGCTTGTACAAGAAGCAACCGTCAAGGAAAACTTGACAGTTCAAACTGAGGGGCAGCGGCAGGTCAAACGCCGCATCCAGATGTACGCCCTGCCTATGATCATCGCAGTTGGCTACCGGGTTCGCTCCACTCGTGGAACCCAGTTTCGGCAATGGGCGACCCGTACGCTTGGAGAGTATCTGACCAAGGGCTTCGTGATGGATGACGAGCGCCTGAAAGATCCGAAATGGGATTACTTCGATGAGTTGCTGGAGCGCATACGCGACATTCGATCGTCGGAGAAGCGCTTCTATCAGAAAGTTCGCGACCTGTTCACTCTGGCTGAAGACTACCGGTCTCGTGAAAAGGACACCGGGCTGTTATTTGCTGAAGTGCAGAACAAGTTGTTCTATGCCGTTACCGGCCATACTGCGGCGGAGTTGATTGTCGAGCGAGCGAACCCGGATATGCCCAACATGAACCTGACCAGCTTCAAGGGTAGAAGAGTTCTCAAGGCGGATGTTGTGGTGGCCAAAAACTACCTGCAAGCGGATGAACTGGAACAGCTGAATCGGCTGGTCAGTATGTTTTTCGAATTTGCCGAGTTCAGGGCCAAAAGCAAGCAACACCTGAAGCTGGATGACTGGCGTAAATATGTCGACAGCTTTATGGAGTTCAACGAGCAACCGCTACTGAATAACGCTGGGCAGATCAGCCGGGTACAAATGGAGCAGATTGCCAATCAGCGTTACGAGCAGTTTGATCAGCAACGAAAATCCGCAGAAGCAAAAGCAACTGATGCTGCGGAACTGGTTGAGCTAGAGAAGTTACAAGAGCGTTTGAAAAAGAACAGAAAGGACACTGAATGACCACCCACACCGCCCCTAAATTCCAGGAAGAATACAGCGCCAAGCTCCCGGCCTTGGCCCTGCTGGCCAATATTGGCTGGTCGTTTCTGTCGCCCGAGCAGGCACTAGCGGCCCGTGGTGGCAAGTACGATCAGGTGGTGCTGCGGGATGTGTTGCGGGCCGAGCTGCAAAAGCGTCGATTTGTGTTTGCCGGTAAAGAACATGCGCTGTCTGCCAAATCGGTTGATAACCTGATTACGGAAGTGTGCAGCCCGGCGCTGAACGAAGGTCTGCGTAATGCCAACGAGAAGATGTACAACCATCTGATGTATGGCATTTCTGTCACGGAATTTATCGACGGCAAAAAAGCCAACCCGACGGTGGCGCTGATCGACTGGCAGAATCTGGATAACAATAGCTTTACCTTTACCGAAGAGTTCACCGTGACCCGGTCCGGTGGTGTGGAGAACAGACGCCCCGACATCGTCTGCTTCGTGAACGGTATTCCACTGGTAGTGATTGAGGCCAAACGCCCGGATGGTCGCTCTGGCTCTGGCAGTGGCCCAACGGTGGCTGAAGGTATTTCCCAGTGTCTGCGAAACCAGCGCCCGGATGAAATCCCACACCTGTTTGCTTACAGCCAGTTGTTGCTGTCGATTAATGGCTACGAAGGCCGTTATGGCACCTGTGAAACCCCGGATAAGTTCTGGGCGGCCTGGCGCGAGGAAGTACTGACCGAGCCTGAAAAGTTCGCCATCAAAAATCGCAAACTGACAGATTCACAGCTGGATCGGTTGTTTGCTCACCGTAAGGCTGCCGACCGCGACTGGTATGAAGGTTTGATTGCCGCTGGCGAGCTGGCCGTGACCGGACAGGACGAACTGCTGATCAGCCTGCTAAGCCCACTGCGTCTGTTCGAGATGGTGCGCTACTTCACTCTGTTCGATAAAAAAGCAGGCAAGATAGTGGCACGTTACCAGCAGGTGTTTGGTATTAAGGCGCTGATTGATCGTATTAATACCCGCAAGCCATCAGGTGCCCGTGAAGGCGGGGTTATCTGGCATACCACCGGGTCTGGCAAGTCGCTGACCATGGTATTCCTGAGCAAGACCCTGATTCTGCATGATGACCTGAAGCAATGCCGGATTGTGGTGATTACCGACCGGGTCGATCTG
>PAJK01000110.1 GCA_002706025.1 Oceanospirillaceae bacterium | reverse complement strand
ATATCTGCGTGACCAATACCAACCGGCAGATTCACGCCCTGAACAGCACTGTGGGCCAATTAAAAACCGATGCGGTAGCGGAGCGTTTACGCGGGATTAACCCGGACTGTCAGGTCGATGCGGTCATGGCTTTCGTGACTGAGAAGAACATGAGTGAGCTGATTCACAGCGGCTTTGACTATGTCATCGACTGCATCGACAGCGTGAAGAGCAAAGCGGCACTGATCGCTCACTGTAAACGCCAGAAAATCCGTATCGTGACGACGGGTGCCGCCGGCGGTCAGATTGATCCGACGCAGATTCAGATCGGTGATCTGAACAAAACCTTCAACGATCCGCTGGCGCGCAAGGTGCGTTCGTTGTTACGCCGGGAATACAATTTCTCCCGTAATCCGTCACGCAATTATTCCATTCCCTGTGTCTTTTCATCCGAGCAGCTGGTCTATCCGCAAGCGGATGGCACTGTGTGTCAGGCCAAACCAACGGAAGGCGAAAGTACGCGGCTGGATTGCGCGTCAGGATTTGGCTCGGCGACTATGGTCACCGGCACCTTCGGCTTTGTTGCCGCCTCACGGGTGGTGAAACGTCTGGCGGAAGGCGCTGGCAAAAAGAGCTGAGCCAGGCGCAGGCGTTAAGGGTAGGGCTTATCTGAGGTCAGTAACGCCAGACCTTTAATAATGCGGAATACCGACCAGACGAAAACCCCGAGCAGAATAAAATAGCCGACGATGACCGGTGCCAGCGCCACGCCGATGACGCTCAGTCCCATTCCCCACCAGAACACGCTGATGATGTTGTCGAAGTGGCCGAGTAACGGGTGACCGTTGAAATCGGATCGCTTAACAATGATCCAGATACCGCCGATCAGCCAAAAAATACCGGTGAAATAACCGGCAATCAGGCACAGATAGGCGACCAGCGCTGTTGTTTTCGCCGGATCAGAGTCACCGGAATTTCCCTGGCGCCAGTCGTTTCTCTGAGCATCGTCCTGTTGATGTTCCGGCGGTAAGGCCATGCGATTACCTCTGTCAGTATCCGTTGCTGTTTTGGGGTGTTGGTCTGGTTGCTGGTTCAGTTAATGCTGTCATCACCACTGCCGTTGAATGCACAGCGACTGTCATCGCATTCAATGGTTTCCACCGTGACATGGGCCAGCTGCGGGAACGCACTCAGCTGTTGTCGGTAGTCGAGACTGGATTTGCCCTGATGGGAAATCACAGTAACCATCGCCGCATAGTGCTGACTGCTGACTTTCCAGATATGAAGGTCGCTGATGCTTGAGCTTCCGTCGCTCTCTATGAGCTGTTCGACGCGCTGTTTCACTCCGGCATCTATGCTGGCGTCGAGTAATACCGGTGCGGTCTGCAGCACCAGTCCCCAACCCCAGCGGGTAATAATCACCGCGCCAACAATACCCATTAACGGGTCCAGCCAATTCAGTCCGGCGTATTTACCTGCCAGCAGGGCGGCAATGGCTAACACCGAGGTCAGTGCGTCAGCCAGGACGTGCATATAAGCCGCGCGCAGGTTTACATCGTGATGGTCATGATGATGATCATCGTGGTCGTGGTCGTGGTCGTGGTCGTGGTCGTGGTCGTGGTCGTGCTTATGTTCATGCCCGTGGTGATGACCATGGTGGTGTCCGTGTCCGTGTCCGTGTCCGTGTCCGTGTCCGTGATCATGATGGTGGTGGTCTTTCAGCAGCAGGGCGCTGACCAGATTGACGGTTAATCCCAGTACGGCAACCCAGATCGCCTGATCAAACTGAATCTGTTGGGGGTCAAACAGGCGCACAACGGATTCCACGATCATCAGCAGCGCGACCACGGCGAGGGCAATCGCACTGGCAAACCCGCCGAGAATATTTACTTTACCTGTGCCAAAACTGTAGGCCGGATTGGATGCGTTATTACGTGCATAGCGATAGGCGAACAGGGTAATCATAAATGCGGCGACATGCGTTGCCATGTGCCAGCCGTCGGCCAGCAGCGCCATGGAACCGTACCAGGCGCCTGCGACAATTTCTGCCACCATGGTGACTGCGGTCAGAATCAGCACATACAGAGTGTTGCGTTCACCTGTCTGGTGTTCTGAATTAAATTCATGACTGTGTTGCCATTTTGTGTGGGGATTGGCTCGATTGTTGGCAGGCATAATAAGTCTTAATAATGAGGTTATGTTGATCATACAGGGTGTTTGCATTGCCCTGAAGCGTTAGCCTGCGACCTGACGTATACATCTTCCGGCACGGGACTCTGGCCTGATTGGAAGCTGGTACCATGGTGCGAATAAAAGTATTGTTTTTAGCAGAATAATTAAAAAGCGATCACATGCTGAATCGCCGGGGGTCACCGATGAAATCTCTGTTGTCATGGAAGTTGAAGGGAGGAGCACTGCAGGCAGTCGCGTCCGCATTGCTGCTCACCATGTTTTTGACCACGCCTGTTCAGGCAGAACTATCTCAGACAGAACCATCCGCCGATCTGTTACAAAAGCGCCAGATGCTGGAACTGATGGCTTATCGCAGCACGACGGAATTCAGTTTAATCGCCCTGAATCAGGGAACCGGCGGCGCGGTCGAGCGTCTGGCATCTGTCATCCGTCAGGGCGATGCTCTGGCTGCAGAGTTGGGTGCTGAGTGGCCGGAGCTGCAGGAACAGTGGCAGTTATCCCGGCAGTTCCTGCAGGAAAAACAACAAGCGGCAATTAATGGCGACGAAGCCGGGCTGGCAACGGAAGTGAAGCTGCGTCAGGAGGCTCTGTACCACGTGCTGGAAGAGAACCGCCCGGCCGATAGCGGCTTCAGCGGTGAAGAGCAGACCATAGTTTTGTTACTGGATAATCTGGAACGGGTGGTGGCTGCTTATGTTTCTTTTAATATGAGCCTGTTTGGTGTGCACACCGACCCGGACAACGGTATCGCGCAGTATGTGAAGTCATTTGATGAGACGCTGGCTCAGTTGAAAGATCAGGAATTAAAACGCAGTGTCAGCGGAAAGTGGGAGTTTGTGCGCGGCGCTTTGCTGGCCTACAACGAACGTTCTGCGGTTTATATTGTTGATCGTACCGGGCGCTCGATCCGCGATCTGCTCAGCGCCGGCATCAGTTCTGATCAGCTGGCGTCCGAATAGGACGCCAGTGCGGTAACCCCGTCTGCTTTGCCGCGCTTTTACTGCTTGAGTTGTTTCAGCAGAGATTCCGGTACTTTTTTAATGCGCAGCTCGTTGCTGACCGCATCAAATACTACTTCTTCTTTATCCAGCAGGCTGGCAGAAAAGCTCAGGCTCAGGTCTTTGTTCTTGCCTGTGAAGCGGATAAAACCTTTCAGTTTTTTCCGGTCCGGAATCAGCTCGGTCTTAATGGCATCGGCTACTACGCGGGTGTCGTGCCCCTGAGCAGCCAGCTGCTCAGGCGTCAGTCCTTCCGGTGCTTTCTGCTGGCGTTCTTTCTGCTTATCAACGATGTAATGTGAGAAGTCTTTACCCGCATCGGTTTTTACCTGAGTGGCCATAAAGTCGGCCAGCTCTTCGAACACCACAGGCTCACCACGCATATCCTGCTCGATACAGTAATCCACCACTTTGGCTTTGTATTCAAAGCCCTGATCGGCGGGCAGGGTGTGAGAAAACTCGTCGACAATTTCCAGAAACGCTTCGGTTTCTTCGGCGGTGTTCAGAGTGTCGGTAAAGCCGATGCATTCGGCAAAATGGTTCTGCAGCGGTTTATCACCACGGCCGAAGCTGAAAGTCAGATATTTACTGTCGTCGTCTGCAGCCCAGTCGGTCAGATTCAGCAGTACTCCAAAGCCCGTGTTAGAAAAATCCAGATAGCTGGTTTCCGTTAACGTCATATCCGGATTAACCGCGACGCTGGTTTTGCGGCGCAGATGAAACATATACAGGCGATCATCGTCAGCTAACTGATCGAGGAAAAAGGCCAGGTAGCCCTCAATCGCCAGCTCGGTATTATCCAGACTGTTGACGAAATGCTTGCTGATACGACGGGTCATGGACATAAAGCTTTCGCGTTCCTGTTGCCAGTCCTGTACCAGCGCACGCACCTGAGTGATTTCAGGATGGAAAACGCCATAGCGTTTTCCCGAGCGCTGGGTAAAGACAGACTTCAGCTGAGCGGCGGTCTGGGCATAAAAGTGCGCGACGGCTTCACTTTCCAGATCAGCATCGTGTTCGCTGGAATTCAGTGACGCCGCCGGATCTTTAACGTCTTTGCTGATCTGATGGGTAACAAAATGCTTCAGTGCCATGAATTAATGTCCGTCGAATTCGCAAATGGCGTATACGTCAAAACCGGCATCGCGCAGCTTTTTGCTGCCGCCCAGGTCGGGCAGATCAATAATCGCTGCGCATTCAACAACCTCTGCCTGCAGCTCTCTGACCAGATGGCAGGCGGCCAGCATGGTGCCGCCGGTGGCGATCAGATCGTCCATCACCAGTACGCGGTCGCCGGCTTTGAAGGCGTCGGTGTGCAGTTCGATGGTGGCGCTGCCGTACTCCAGATCGTAACTGGCGGTGACGGTATCAAAGGGCAGTTTGCCTTTTTTGCGCACCGGCACCAGACTCAGGCCCAGTTCATAGGCCAGCGGGGCGCCAAGGATAAAACCGCGGGCATCAATGGCAGCGACGGCATCCAGTTTCAGGTCCTGATAGCGATGGACATAGCTGTCGATGAGTTTGCGGAACACGTTACGGTTCTGCAGCAGGGGCATGATATCGCGGAACATGACGCCTTCTTCCGGCCAGTTGGCTACGGTTCGGATGGCGTTTTTGATTTCGTCGCGATAAAAGCTCATATCTTTCTCCAGCTTTCAGTAAATGGTGCCCGCATCGGTGGGCGGATAAATTCGGAAGCGGCGGATTATAAACCTTAGGGCTTCAGACTACAGCCTCGGCAGCGGTATAAACCGGATGGAATGGCTGCTATTCCTGTTATCAGGAAAAAAGTCAGCCACAGGCCGGTTTAAACCGTGTGATTCCGGCGCTAACACAGATAGAATCGCGCCCCTTTTCTGCGTTTGCCCACAGGTACACTCCATGTCTTATCCGTTATCCCCAAAAAGCCATCAGGCGGCCCTCAAACTCACCGATGAACAGCGCTACCGTCACTTTATCGAAAAAGTGGTCGCCCACGGTGAAATCTGGAGTCTGGCCAATGAAGAAGGCTGGGTGACTGTGACCTCCGAAGGCGATAATGCGCTGCCGGTCTGGCCACACCCGGATTACGCTGCGGAATGGGCGCAGGGCGACTGGGATGACTGCACACCTAAGAGTGTCCCGCTGGATGTCTGGCTGGAGCGTTGGACGCCAGGCCTGATCAGTGACGAAACCTGGCTGGTGGTGTTTCCGAACCTGAAAGAACAGGCACTGATGGTTGAGCCTCAGGATCTCGACGACGCACTGCGCGACGCTATGATCTGAGGCTGCTCAACGGCGGCTGACAGTGTCAGGACGGTAAAGGCAGTCGTCATTGACGCTCAATCTGAGTAAAGTAGTGCAACGACAGCGAAAACGCTGATTCTTTCTGATCCGCAGCGGACACGGGCGATTTTCCCCGTGGCCGCCAGCCCGTAAAGCAGGAGTCTGTTATGTCTCGTATCTCTGCATCCTTTGCCAGACCCTTACTGCCGGTTGTCGCCCTTGGCACAATGCTGTTTGGTGTCAGCAGCTGCTCCGCCGCGCCGGTTGAGCTTAAAGTGGCAGACGCCAATGGCTGCCCGGCGATCTTTCAGCACAAAATGAAAAAGCTGCACAGCGCCAAAGTGCTGGACCTGTGTGAAGTGACCCACGGACAGCCGGTGATGCTGGTGAATACGGCCAGCCACTGTGGCTTCACCGGTCAGTTTGCCGACCTGGAAGCCATCCACGAGAAATACAAAGATCAGGGGCTGGTGGTGATCGGGGTATCGTCGGATTCCTTCAATCAGGAAGCCGATGATGAAGCTGAAGCGGCTGGCATCTGTTTCGAAAACTTTGGTGTGACGTTCACCATGCTGTCCACCGTGCCGGTGAAAGGGTCAGACGCACATCCATTGTTTCAGGAAGTCGCCCGTCAGGATGTGGCACCCAAATGGAATTTCTACAAATATCTGATCAATCGTGAAGGGCGTATCGTCAGCTCCAATTCCAGCATGACGATTCCGGACGATGACGAAATCAAGGCGCTGCTGAGCGGCGGATAAAAACGACCATCAGAACCTCCCTTACCCCCGAAAAAACCGCCGTCGTTTATGCACTGCTGGCCGTATTGTTCTGGTCAACGGTGGCGACGGCGTTTAAGTTCGCTCTGGCTGGCTTAACTCCGCGCTGGATGCTGCTGATTGCCGTGGCCGTGTCCTGGGGCTTTCTCTCGCTGGTATTGCTGTTTAAAAAGCAATTGGTATTGGCTGCACAGGAGCTGCGCAGCAACTGGCCGGTGGCGTTGCGCCGCGCCTTAATTAATCCCGTCTGCTACTACCTGATTCTGTTACAGGCTTATGATCTGTTGCCGGCACAGCAGGCGCAGGCGATTAATTACACCTGGGCGATCACTATGAGCCTGCTGGCGGTGCCGTTATTAGGGCAGAAACTGCGCTGGCCGGATGCCGTGGCTTTATTGCTGGCTTATTGCGGCGTGCTGGTGATCGCCACCCGTGGCGATGTGCTGGGCCTGACATTTGATTCGCTTAGCGGTGTTTTACTGGCCTTGCTGAGCACGCTGTTATGGGCTTTGTACTGGATTCTGAATACCCGTGACAGTCGTCAGGGCGATCAGGCAGATGCCGGGCGCACATTGTGGTCGGGCTTTACTCTCGCCGTACCGCTGTTGCTGGTGATCACTCTGTTGGTGGATGACGTGCCGCAATGGGCGAATGCACAGACGCAGCAATCAGTCGCTGCCGCTGTGTACGTGGGAATTTTTGAAATGGGGCTGACCTTCCTGTTGTGGCAGCAGGCGATGAATCTGACACAGCGTACCGCGGCAATCAGCTCACTGATATTTCTCAGCCCGTTTCTGTCGCTGGTGTTTATCAGTCAGCTGCTGGGCGAAGAGGTGGCTCTTTCTACCCCTCTGGGGCTGGCCTTGATTCTTGCCGGACTGGCGCTGCAGAAAATACCTGTGGCAGGCAGAAAAGCCGGCTGACGGACCGGATCATCAGGCACAAAAAAGCCCTGAAAATCAGGGCTTTTTTGTGTTCAGACAGAATGGCTTACAGCTGACGGAAAGATTCCATCAGAGCCGGTACGCCTGGGAACATACCAATGGCAGCCATAATGGCGCACAGAATCAGGAAGGTGATGCCAGGGATAACCCAGCGACCAGCATGACCCAGTTCTTTACCGCGCTCTTTACAGCCGATTAGCCCCAGGTTATCCAGCAGCATGGTCAGAGACCAGCCAAATACCGGGTTAACCAGTGCCGACGAGAATACAACGATCGCTGCAGACTGAGTGGTTTTACCTTCACGGGTCATCTGCATGCCGGCTTCCAGCAGCGGCAGGAATACACCAACGATCAGAGCCACACTCAGTACAGGTTGCCAGATCGCGAGATCCATCGGATAACCCCACAGAGCGGCCACGACACAAAATACACCAGTGAGGATGGCACCAGCCGGGATTGGACGCATGGCGATGGCTGCCGGAACAATGTAGGTACCCCATGAGGATGCCAGGTTACCGCCACCTAACAGACTACCAACCGCCTGACGGGCAGATGCTGCAACCATGGTGTCATCGATATTCATCAACACTTTGTCGGTATTTTTCGGATAGCTCAGTTCCTGGAATACACGGTGACCCAGAAAATCCGGTGACCACATGGCTACCGCCAGTACAGCAAATGGTGCGACGGCAATGAATTCCTGAATACCTGGGAGACCCATTTTCCAACCCGTATCTTCACCCCACCAGTAGGAAGGATCCAGATTCGGAATACCCGGTTGAGTGGTAAATTCAAACGGTGCGCCCAGCGTGAAAGAAATCACAGCAGCCAGTGCAGCACCCAGTGGAATCGCCAGCCAGCGCTTCTGAATGTGCTCCAGCCAGGCGTACATTATGATGGTGGCAATGATGACCACAAAGGCAATGTATGCCATGTCAAAGCTTTCAGCCCAGGCGAACATTTTTTTCACCTGTCCGGTCACGCCGATAAAGCCAAGATAAATCAGCAGGCCACCACATACCCCTTTACTGGTAAGTTTGGCCAGCATACTGCCACCGTGCGATATGCCGAGAATAAAGCCGAACACGCCGATTAACACACCAAGGGCCAACGGGTGTCCGCCGGATGCCACGATCAGTGGGATCAGTGGAATTAACGGACCATGGGTACCTGCAAGGTTCGCGGTCGGGTTGATAAAACCGGAAATCAGAATAACGAACAGCACCGCAGCGATCAGCATTTCGAAGCGTGCGTTTTCGATCACAAATTCCGGAGACAGGCCCAGCGTGCCTGCGTATGCACCAACGACAGCGGCGACCATCACAATTTTACCGATGGTTGCTGCCATGGCTGGCACCATATCTTCAAACTCAAAACGATAGTCACGGCCGGGTAAATTAATCTTCCAGCGCCGTGGTGACATAATTTTCAGCTCATTGGACAGATAGTCCGTGCGACTGCTGAACTCAGAAGATGGTTTGTGCTGAGACTGGTAACTTTTTTCGTTGTTGTTGTTCATGGTTATCCCTGACTGCATTAAAGGGGCTGTGCAAGTTAGGTTTTCGTCCATCAATCAACAATCCGACTTTAGGCATAGATTTGTCATTTTCTGTTTTTATGGGGCGAACAATTTTTACAAAGCGAAGATTTTTGCGGGTAATTTACCGCTGAGGTGATAAATAAAAAATTATTATGTGAGTAAATGGAACGGAAAGCGGAGCTGTTAAGGTGCGTGAATTACAACAGGTTTGAATATTACCGGTGTGAAATTTTCCAGAAGGGTGGAAATTCAGCCTGTTCAGCAGCAGGCGTAAAAGCCGGCCGGACAAAACATGTACCAAATTCAGTTAAGCCTTTTTGCTTTTGTCGGATAGCGGACAAAAAAAGCCCTGCAAGATGCAGGGCAAGACTAAATGAAACAGAGAGAAGAAAAGAAATGGATTACAGATTAAACAGCTGACGGATATCGTCCCAGTCAACGTATTTAAAGTTCTGTGCATCGTCTGGCAGCATGTTGCGGCCATCCTGCACGACCAGCATTCCATGGGGATATTCATCACCCAGGTCTGCAGAGGAAACGGTCAGACCATCGGTTTCTGAAGCACCATCGATGCTTTTCTCCGCATTAATACCAATGCGGAACCGGCCAATATACGTATACGGTGCTTCCGCCTGATACACCACATAACTGTCATTACCCTGGCTGGACACAATCAGATACGCCTTATCGCCTTTGCGATAAACATCCATACCTTCAATATCATCCACCAGTATTTCTGATACCGGTGACACCATGGTCATTTCTGCAGATGCATCAGCGTCGGCTGCTAAGGTCCATACGGCAACATCCTCTTCACCAATAAACAGACGCTGTTCAGCATCGTCCGCGGCACAGCCTTCGGGCTGAGTGGCTACTGCAAACTCACGTACTTTCTTGCCTGACCAGCCGCTGGCGGCGTCCAGCAGCTGCCATTGCTCGAAGCGTCCGTCTTTGTCATTCACAAATACAAAGAATTCACCGTGCGGATTTTTGTACATGCACATGCCGTAAATATCGCTCAGGTCTGTTGCTACCTCACCGGCTGCGGTCAGTAATCCGCTGGCAGGATTAATGGCAAACAGCGCAATGGAATTACGGTCGCGCTGGCTGGCGGCGGCAATATCCATGGTCTTACCTTTAAAGGTGAATCCCTGGCGAACATCAACGTTATTAACGCGGCCGGCGTTTAATTCCTGTACCTGATTTCCGTGCAGGTCATAAACATAGAGGCCATGCTGTTTATCCGTTCCCAGAACAAGGCTGTCAGCCGGAATTTTTTTATTTACCCAGATGGCCGGATCATCTGCCGCATCGCCGGCGCTGGCGACCGGCGTGGTTTCCGCCGATGGCGACAGTTGTGCTATACGCTGCGCGGTTGCTGCACGTTCTGGCAACTGCAGCTGAGCAGAATAGAGCGCTGAGGAGTTGTCATCCAGCAAGGCGATATGGCTGCCATCCATGCTGGCCGTGAGGCTGTCGATGGCAATGTTCTGTGGCAGCTGCCAGCTGAACGTGGCGCTGTATTTGCTACTTTCGATGCGGTAGCTGTGCAGTAAGTTACTGCCCAGTTCACCAATAAGAAGCTGACCGTTGGCAATCGCCAGTGGACCGGCATTGTCCTGCAGCTGCCCCCAGGGTTGAACCAGATCGACCGGCTTACGTGAGACTTCACTTTCCGCACGGGCGTTGTATGCCCAGACACCAATATTTTCTTCGCTGACGAACAGCTGGTCAGTTTCATCATCAACGACGCAGTATTCACTCTGTGGTGGCAGCGGAAACTGGCGGATTTCGCTGTGTTTCAGTGTGTTGCCAGACATGCTCAGCAACAATTGGTGAGCCATCTGGTTTTCATCCATAACAAACAGGTTAAGTTCGCTGGCGGATGGCTGATACAGACAGATGCCTTCCATTGGGTAAGGCAGTGGCTGTCCATAATGGATGTCGCTGATTTTGCCATCCCGGACGCTGTAGCTGACCAGTCGGTTTGCTGATGCATCGACGCTGATGAACAGTGGCTGACCATCGACATTGCGCTCACTGATGTATTCCGCGCTGATGTCCAGAGTCTGTTGTTGACCATCGGCCGCAGTGAGCAGCATGTTGCCGTCAGGATGCACTGATAACCATTGGCCGTTGATAAAGGCAGCCTGTTCAGCTTCCATTGGCTGCTGCTGCATCAGCAGGTTTTCAGAGTTGTCAGAAGAAGACGATTTAATACCGAGGTCAGCACAGGCTGCCAATGTCAGCAGCGGTAACAGGGCGGCGACCTTTATAGGCGTATTGAACGGTTTATTTTTCATAATAAGAACTAAATTGGCTGGCAGAAAAAGGCCGGGTGAAGTCACCCGGCATAAGTACACAGAACAGTGATCAGAAGTTGGTGAAGGTCAGACCGAGACGGTAAGTCGGGCCGTAATCTTCATACTGTGCGTTGTATTTGCTGCTGCGCTGGTAGGTGTAGTAAGGCTCGTCAGTGATATTGGCGATATCAAAGTTAACCTTCAGCTGTTGAGTGATGTCGTAAGCGGCACTGAAATCCAGCTGAGTCTGAGAGGACTGATATACGTCTTCCAGATCATCGTCCAGGTTGCCGACTTCCATCAGGTACTCAGATTTGTAGTTGCTGGCCAGACGCAGGCTCAGACCATTTTTCTCATAGCCGATGACCAGGTTACCGGTCAGCTCAGACTGGCTTGGCAGATCAATTTTACGGCCGCCCTGCAGTTCTGCTTCAGAATCGGTGTAAGTCGCGTTGGCAGAAATCAGCAGGCCATCAAACGGTGCCGGCAGCATTTCCATTTTTTGTGATGCTGACAGTTCTACACCGGTCAGGCTTGCGCTTTTACCGTTGTCGTAACTTTCCACGCCGCCTGTGTATTCTTCGTAACCGGCGTTTTCACGGATGTCGGCCTGGAAGATAAAGTCGTCGATATCTTTGTAGAACACGGAGGCTGATACAGCACCAGCAGTACCTGTGTAGTGCTCGATACCCAGATCGAAGTTAGCCGCTGTCATAGCATCCAGTTGCGGGTTACCGGCTTCTGCTTCGTCGCCTTCGGAAGACAGGGAAGGTGCCATCTGTTCAAACGTCGGGCGTACAACGGAATTGGTCCATGCCGCACGAACCTGAGTGTCCTCGGTCAGCTTGTAACGTGCCTGAATATTTGGCAGTACGTGGCTGTATGAGTTGTCGTCTTTGTAGCGGTTATAGGATTCGTCATCGTCATTGTATTGCATACCATCAAAGTCGTGCTTGGTGTGCTCGTAACGGATACCTGCCAGAATAAACAGATCATTAATTTCGGCATTGGCCATCACGTAGGCGGCGGTAATGTCTTCGTTCACTGTGTAGTCGGCGATGCGCGAATCTGCACCGGCATTTTCCAGAGCTTCTGCTTTGTCCATACCATCAATCAGAGAGTAGATGGCAGATGGTGAAATCCCCGGGCCGTATTCGCTCAGATCGTAATCAACGCTGGTTGAGAAGTTGTCCAGTGTTTCGCCGTTGAAGTCTTCATAAACGAAAACGTCTTCATCGTTGGTTTTTTCACGGGTCTTGTATTTACCACCGAATTTAACCTGAGATGGGTAATCGGCAATAAACAGATCACGGGTAATATCGAAACGCAGGCTGGACTGAGTATCGTCAGTTAAGGTTTCTTCGTATTCAACTTCGTCAATTTCGTAAGACGATGCATCATAGTAAGACGCCGGAGCACTCAGACGTGGTTTGCGGCTGTTGCTGAAGCCCATATCTGAGAATTCGCCAGTAAATGCGGCACCACTGAGGCCACCCGGATTCTCTTCTTCGGATTTGCTGTAACCTAGGGCGTATTCCACCGTCCAGTCCTGGATAAAGTGTTCGCCGCCAAAGGTGGTGGACAGAATGGTTTGCTTCTCTTCACGATCTTTCAGTTCGCGCGCAACTTCCGCATCACCGCTGGCGCCTGGTGTCTGTGCGTTGGCAAACTCGATGACTGACGCCTGGCGGGTTTCAAAATCTTTGAAGGAGCTGTACAGGTTGCGCAGGTACAGACGGTTGCTGGCGTCGATTTCCAGATCGAAGTTTAATGCGGCACCAATACGCTTACGCTCGATATCGTAATCACGGATTTCAAACTCTTCCAGGCTGCCTTCATCCCAGTGAGCACCGGTTTCAACGTTTTCAGAACCGAATTTACGGTCGTTATAGCTGAATGCACCGGCAACCCCGAGGCGCTGGCCGTTGCCGAGCAGGAAGGTATTACCACCGGAAATGCCGTAATTAGGGCTGGTCTGATCGGTCTGTTCATCGTAGCTGGCACCGGCGCGCAGAGTATAAAAAGCACCTTCACGGTCCAGGGCCGACAGGCTTTCTACTTCAATGGAACCGCCGATGGCGTTGGCATCCATATCCGGGGTCAGAGTTTTGGTAACGACTAAGGCACTGATCAGATCGGATGGCATTACGTCCAGCGCTACTGCACGACGGCCGGCTTCCGGTGCTGGCAGCTGAGTGCCGTTCACAGTGACTGAGTTCAGATCCGGGCTGATACCACGGACACGGACAAAACGGCCTTCGCCCTGATCACGTTCAATAGAAATACCCGGTACACGCTGCAGCGCTTCGGCGGCGTTGGTATCCGGCAGCTGGCCGATGGCATCAGCGTTGATCACACTGATGGTGTTGTCGGCGTAGCGCTGACGGTCAAGGCCACGCTGAAGCTGTGCCGCCTGACCGACAACCAGAATTTCTTCCACTGGCTCTTCGGCATTATTCAGCACGATGTCCAGATTCTTCACTTCTTTATCCGCTACGGTAATGGTGCGGCTGTCGATCAGTTTGCCGCCGACAATCACCTGCAGGGTGTATTCACCTGCAGTCAGGCTCGGCATACGGAAGCGGCCACCTTTACCGGCCAGTACTTCACGGTTCAGTTCATCGATGCGGACTACAGCACCTGTATAAACAGTTTCGTTCTGAACATCGCTCACACGGCCTTCAAGGATTCCATCGGCGATGGCTGGCATGGTCAAACCTGCCGCTGTAAAAGCCACCACGGCAGCCAGTGGTTTCATTCGAAATTTCATTGTTCTAACTCCGGTTGAGGAAAAGCTGCGGCGAAGGTAGGCAGAGAATATTTCTGTTATGTGACAGCCAGTCGTCAGGGCGGCGGATATCCCGGCAGGTAGCGGCGTTTTATTGTGGTTTTGATCTTAATTAACCCCTACGCGGGTTATTTTTGCCGGGAACTGTTCTCCGGTTCCGCTGAAAAAGCAGGAAATTACAAATATTGATGCTGAAACAATGAGCTTATTTGACCCGTGAGCGTATTTTTCACCATTCATTGGAATGTCATATAAGTGTCATATTACCTTGATATTACCGCAGCAGAATCTTCGAGGTATGACGCTATGCTGCACACTCTGGCTGTCCATAAAAATAAACTGAGGTGAGTTCAACCGGTCAACGCAAATATGCTTTGCAGCTTCTCCAAAGGTGTCAGGTAGTCGAGTGTTTTCCTCGGTCGTT
>PAJK01000109.1 GCA_002706025.1 Oceanospirillaceae bacterium | reverse complement strand
AGAAACGCACCATCCGGGCTACCTGGGCTCACAGGACACCTTCTACGTAGGCAATATGAAAGGTGTTGGCCGTATCTATCAACAAACCTTCGTGGATACTTACAGCAAATTTGCCTTTGCCAAGCTGTATACGACGAAAACACCGATCACTGCGGCAGATACCCTGAATGATAAAGTTCTGCCGTTCTTCGCTTCTCAGGAGCTCCCTATGCTGCGTATTTTAACCGACAGAGGCACGGAATATTGCGGCAAACCAGAGCAGCATGATTACCAGCTGTACCTGGCCATTAACGATATCGACCACACCAAAACGAAAGTTAAATCGCCGCAGACAAATGGTATCTGTGAGCGGTTCAACAAGACGATTTTACAGGAGTTTTATCAGGTCGCTTTCAGGAAAAAACTATATCTGTCTCTGGATGAGCTACAGAAAGATCTGGACGAGTGGCTGGAATATTACAACAATGAACGAACCCATCAAGGTAAGATGTGCTGCGGCCGAACACCAATGGACACTTTACTGGATGGAAAACGTATCTGGGCAGAAAAGAATTTAACCCAGATGTAACCTGACAGGCACCAGCTTAAAACGGGCGACTGTCAGATCGGGTCTGAACTACTACAAGTGGATCGGCTGGTATAAAAACTGGCTCTGTCCATCAGGGAGCAGAGCCTTCTGACGGTTACTGGCCTGTCGGTTACACGTCAGGCCTTTACACATCAGGCAATTACAATCCGAGCTGTTTGACCATCGCTTGAGCCACGCTATGGGCACTGGTCGGATTCTGACCTGTGATCAAGCGGCCATCTTCTATGATGAAATCTTCCCACGGCTTAACTTTGCTGAAGCGCGCTGCTTTGCGTGTCAGTGCTTCTTCCAGCAGGAACGGAATGTTCTCAATTGTTCCGTAGTCGATCTCTTCTTCACGGGTAAAGCCGGTGACTGATTTGTCGGCCAGTAATGCTTCGCCGTTGCTTAAGGTGATCGGCAGCAGCGCTCCGGGGCCGTGACACACAGCGCCAATCATGCCGCCACCCTCATAGTGGTTGGCCGCCAGTCTGGCGAAGTCCTGATTGTTGGCTAAATCCGACAGCAAGCCGAATCCGCCCGGGTAAAAAATGGCGTCGTAATCTTCGATGTTTACCGCCGATACCGGCAGGCTGTTATTAAGACGATTCTGCACATCTTCGCTGGCCAGTACGCTGGCGTTAACCTCGTCACCTTCGATATCGGTACCATAAACCGGCACCTTACCGCCGTGTATGGAGGCGATATCGTAGTCGATACCCTGTTCGATAAAGACGTGCAGAGCGTGCGTCAGCTCGGGTGCATAGGTGCCGTTGTCCTGGTCGGTGTCGCCAAGTTTTGCGTGATTAGTAACGGGGATAAGTATCTTTTTCATGGTTATTCCTCTGTTTGGCCCCAGGCTGTTTAACGATGGGCTGTTTAACGATGGCTGCCACTTTAGAATGTCCCAGATAGTTTGATAATCCCGGTGATCGGGTAAATACTATTGTTATATAGCAATAGTAAGGAGCCGTTTGATGGAAAGCTTTGAAGGGCTGGTTGAGTTCGTCGCGATAGCAGAAAGAAAGGGCTTTACGGCGGCCGCCAAGCATCTGAAATGCAGTACCAGTCATGTCTCCCGGCAGCTCAGCAGGCTGGAGGAACGACTGGGCTGTGCGTTACTGGTACGCAGTACGCGGCAGGTTAATCTGACCCCTAACGGCGCCATTTACTACCAGCATGCCAAAGACCTGCTGATCGGTTTGCAGCAGGCGAATGAAGAGGTGAATCAGGAGCAGGTTAAGCTCACCGGCACATTGCGGGTGAGTGCGGCTGGCGGCTTTGCTGAACATCATCTGGCACCGGCTTTAATGGCGTTTGCGCAGGATCACGCAGAACTGACCGTGGATATCGACTTTAACAGCCGCTTTGTGAATTTTATCGATGACGATGTGGATTTCGCTATCCGCTATGGGGAGCTGTCTGACTCCAGTCTGATTGCACGCAAATTACTCAGCCGCTCAATGATGGCCGTTGCATCAGAAAAATACCTGCAACAGCATGGCGAGCCAGAACACCCGGGTGATCTGAAAAATCACGATTGTATTATTTCGAATAACGACACCTGGAAGTTCAGTGACGGAGAAGAATCCTGCAGCGTGAAAGTGAAAGGACGTTGGGCCAGTAACAATACCAATGTCATTGTTGAAGCCTGTGAGAAGGGATTCGGCATCGCCTATTTGCCGCAGGATAATTTTACCGAGGCGGTAGAAAGCGGTCGGTTGAAGCCGGTGTTACAACCCTATTGGGGAGTCGGTGCCAGCAGCTGGATTGTTTATCTGGATAAGCGTTTTATGCCTTTACGCACCCGCATGGCGATTGATTTCCTGATTGAATATTTCTCTGATTGGGATGAAAAATAAAAGCAGCGTGAAAGAAGGAAATTTTCTGTGTAGCAAGAGCTGCTATATGCCTCGTTCACGACTGAAGTCGCTCCTGCAATCATTGCTTTGGTTCTCTTTTCTTACAACACAGCCAGCACGACCGTCAGCGTCAGCGCCGACAGAATAGTCTGCAGCGTTATCACGCCTGCCATTAATTCTGCTTCGCCGTTTAATTTACGTGTTAATACAAATGAGGTGGGGGCTGTGGGCAGTGAGAAAAACAGCACCAATACGAAGGTTTCCAGTGTGGGTAAGTTAAACACCCGGGCAACGGCAAATGCCAGCATGGGCATAGCCAATAAGCGCAGCAGGCTGTTGCTGAGCAGGGGGGTTATTTCGTGGCGCATGGCTTTGATATTCAGTGCTGCCCCCACGGTCAGCAGGCCCAGAGGTAAGCTGGCGTGGGCGAGTAATTCCAGCAGGCGCTGGATTCCGGGCCACAGACCAAAGCCACTGAAGTTGAGGGCAAGGCCTGCCAGGCAGGCGAGAATCAGAGGGTTTTTGGCTAAGGGTTTTAATAATGCCAGTGGATGGGTTTCGCCATCGGACAGCAGTGCCCATACCGACATAACGTTGACCACCGGCACTAATACAGACAGTACGATGGCAGCGGTTTGCAGGCCTTCGTTAGCGTAAATAGCACCGGCCACGGCCAGGCCAATGTAGGTGTTAAAGCGCAGTATGCCCTGCAGATACACTCCGAACCGGGCTGCTGGCCAGTGGCGGATAAACCTTGCAAGCACCAGCAGTATAAATCCCAGCCCGAGGCTGCTGGCGGCGGCGTAATACAGTGTGCCTATATTGCTGCCGTTTAATGGCGCGGAGGCCAGGCTGACGAACAGCAGGGCAGGAAATAAAAACGAGTAGTTAAGGTTTTCCGCGCCTTTCCAGAAAGCATCCGACGTTTGCGTATCGCTGCCCGGGAAGTGATAGCGGCGCATAAAAAAGCCAGCAGCAATCAGCAGGGCGACAGGCAGCAGGACTTCTGCCAGGTGATTCATTGTTCGAGGAGCCCGTTAAGCGCCTCAGGGATCTTTTCCGGGCTGGTGATTTTGACCCGTTTATGGCGATTCAGCTCACCGCTGATGATGTTGATCGCGCTTTTGCTGACGGCAAATTGTTTGGCGAGAAATTTAATCAGTTCGGCATTGGCTTTGCCGTCGACGGGAGGCGCCTGAATGCGCACTTTAATGGCATCGCCGTGGCGTCCGGCGAATTCGGATTTGGAGGCTTTGGGCTGGAGGTGACAGACGAGGATAAGATCCCCGTCTGTCCATTGCGAGCAGCTGCTCACAGGCCGAAGATCAGACCAGCAGGAACGCCTGCCATCTGTGCCAGTGGGCGCAGGGCAACGATTTCAATAATCTGAATCAGCAGGAACACAATGATCGGAGAAATATCCAGACCACCCAGATCCGGCATTTTAGAACGGATAGGGCGGATAACCGGTTCCAGAATCTGATTAATCAGAATCAGCGCCGGGTTGTAGGAATTCGGTGCAATCCAGGAGGCAATGACCACCACGATCAGGCCCCAGAAGTACACGTTCAGCATCAGAGAGAAGATGCCGATCAGTGCCCAGATAAACAGGTTCGGCCAGGGCACGGCATAGCCAGCCACCAGAATGATCGCTGCCATGGTCAGAATCTGAACCACGTAGGCCAGCAGCAGGGAAGAAATATCCAGCCCACCCAGACCCGGAATAACACGGCGCAGAGGCACCAGAATCGGGTTGGTGAATTTAACAATGAACTGGGAAATAGGGTTGTAGAAGTCGGCACGTACCAGCTGCAACATAAAGCGCAGCATAACGATCAACAGCACCATACTGCCGATGGTATTGATCAGTAATAATCCAACTTGCGATAACGGCGACATGATCACTCCGTGTTAGCTGATTCGGTAAACCCGCTTTTCGCAGCGGGCAGAATGAAACATATAGGCGCGGTGGCGGCTTTTCCAGTGGTCTGAGGAAAAACCGCGTTGTTTTTTGTCAGTCGTCGCCCAGTTCTTTGCTCAGCTCAGCGCCACGGTCGTAGGCGGCACGCATGGCAGCTTCCACCATATCGCGCATGTGCGCACCTTCGAAGGTGGCGATCGCCTGCTGTGTTGTACCGCCTGGGGAGGTCACACGGCGGCGCAGTTCTGCCGGATCAACATCCGCTTCCAGTGCCATACGTGCTGCACCGAGAGCGGTTTTCAGCGTCAGTTTGGTTGCCGTTTCTTCACTCAGGCCGAGTTTCTGACCGGCGCTGATCATGGCTTCCATCATCAGGAAGTAATAGGCCGGGCCACTGCCGGAGACGGCAATCACAGCATCCAGCTCGGCTTCTTCTTTGACCCACACGGTAATACCGGCAGCGCGCAGCAGGGCGTCGGCCAGATTGCGCTGATCCAGATGCACGTCATCGGATGCAAACAGACCGGTTGCACCTTCGCCCAGCAGTGCCGGAGTATTTGGCATGCAGCGGACGATGGCTTTACAGCCGGTCCAGCTGCTCAGAGAAGTCATGCTGATACCGGCAGCGATGGAAATCACCAGCGGCTGGCGTGCTTCCAGTGTGCTTTTCAGCGGCAGCAGGACGTCTTTCATGACCTGAGGTTTCACCGCCAGAATCACGACTTCGGCATCGGCGATGGCGGCCAGGTTGTCTTCAAAGGTGTTAACGCCAAAGCTGGTGTTGAGCTTTTCGCGCTGTTCCGCACCCGGGTCGGAAACATTAATGGAGGCGGCGCTGATGTCGCCCTGTTTAACCAGACCACCGATGATGCTGGTGGCCATGTTGCCGCCGCCGATAAATGCGAGTTGTGTCATACCTGTTCCTTACCTGTTCTTAAACCGGGCCCGCTGTGCGTGGCGCCGTGTCTCTGCGTTGTAAATTTCGTTTTGCTGACTGTGCTGCTGGTTAATGTACAGCTTATAAACTCTGTATTCAGTCTGGATCAAATTTTCAGGATTTGCTGGCCGGATAATCCCGCGCACCAAAAATATCGGTGCCAATCCGCACTTCGGTGGAGCCACAGGCGATGGCCAGCTCAAGATCGCCGGACATCCCCATCGACAGTACATCCGCCTGCGGATGTTGTTGCTGCAGCTGTTGCGACAGCGCTTTCATGGCGCGGAACTGCTCAGCCAGAACCTCGTTGTCGTCAGTGTGCTCCGGAATGCACATCAGGCCGCGCAGCTGCAGACGGTCGAGGCTGGCGATGCTTTGCGCCAGAGCTTCAACGTCGGCGGGCAGTACGCCGCTCTTCTGTTCTTCACCGCTGATGTTCACCTGCAGCAGGACGTTCAGCGGCGGCATAGTGTGCGGGCGCTGCTCGTGCAGACGACGGGCGATTTTTTCACGGTCGAGGGTTTCCAGCCAGTGAAAGTGCTCCGCCACGATGCGCGATTTATTGGACTGCAGCGGGCCAATAAAATGCCATTCGATGTCATCAAGATGCGATAACGCCGTGATTTTATCCATGCCGTCCTGCACGTAGTTCTCACCAAAGGCACGCTGGCCGAGGTTATATACGGCTTCCACCATGTCGGCGGGTTTGGTTTTGCTGACCGCCAGCAGACGTACGCTGGCCGGATCACGCCCGCAATCGGCACAGGCCTGCTGCAGTCGCTGGGTAACTGATTGGTAGTGTTGCTGAATCGTGGACATCTCAGCCGCTCGGTTGGGCAGGCCGTTAGAGCAGGCGCTGCCGGTTGCTGGTTCAGTGTCAGGGCGGAAAGTCACTGCATGCGGTACAGAAACCGCTCAGTTTGTAAGCTATGGCCCATGAACTGCATTGCTCATTAATCCTCTGGCCCGCTAATATCCATGTCGGAATGTGCGCTGGGCGGATGCCGGGCGGTGTGGCCAGAGTGTGCTGGATGATACTGCCCGCAGGGGATTTTTGACATGCAGCGCATTTACACTGCAGGAATGCTGATAATATAAAGACTTGTGGCCCGTATATACAGGGTCTGTTGTCATCGAGGAGAGGTTATGGATATTACTGAACTGCTTGCCTTCAGTGCCAAGCAAGGGGCGTCGGATCTGCACTTGTCTGCTGATCTGCCACCTATGATCCGGGTAGACGGCGATGTGCGCCGTATCAATCTGCCGGCGCTTGGTCACAAGGAAGTTCATGGTCTGGTCTACGACATCATGAACGATAAGCAGCGTAAGGACTTTGAAGAATTTCTGGAAACGGATTTCTCGTTCGAAGTGCCGGGTGTTGCGCGTTTCCGTGTGAACGCCTTTAACCATAACCGTGGTGCCGGTGCGGTATTCCGGACCATTCCTTCCAAAGTCCTGACCATGGATCAGCTGGGCATGGGGCAGGTGTTTAAAGACCTGGCCATGGTGCCACGCGGCATCGTGCTGGTGACCGGCCCGACCGGTTCCGGTAAATCGACCACGCTGGCAGCGATGGTGGATTACATCAACGAAACCAAGTACGACCATATCCTCACCGTGGAAGACCCGATCGAATTCGTACACGAATCGAAAAAATCCCTGGTTAACCAGCGGGAAGTTCACCGCGATACCCTGGGCTTCAACGAAGCACTGCGTTCGGCACTGCGGGAAGACCCGGATGTGATTCTGGTGGGTGAGATGCGGGACCTGGAAACCATCCGTCTGGCGCTGACCGCTGCAGAAACCGGTCACGTGGTATTCGGTACCCTGCACACCAGCTCCGCCGCAAAAACCATCGACCGTATCGTCGACGTGTTCCCGGCGGAAGAGAAATCCATGGTGCGTTCTATGCTGTCGGAATCCCTGCAGGGGGTAATTTCCCAGGCGCTGCTGAAGAAAAACGGCGGTGGCCGGGTGGCGGCTCACGAAATCATGATTGGTACCCCGGCGATCCGTAACCTGATCCGGGAAGATAAAATCGCGCAGATGTATTCCGCGATTCAGACCGGTGCGGCTTACGGCATGACGACTATGGACCAGTCGCTGCAAACCTTATTGAACAAGGGCATTATTTCCCGCGAAGTAGCCCGTGAGAAAGCGAAAGTACCGGAGAACTTCTGATGTCGATGGATAAATTCCTGCGCCTGATGGTGGAAAAGGGCGCGTCTGACCTCTTTATTACGGCAGGCGTACCACCGTCGATGAAGGTGAACGGTAAAATCATGCCGTTAACCAAAGGGCCGCTGGGAGCTGAGCAGACCCGTGACGTTGTGCTGGGTCTGATGAACTCAAAACAGCAGGACGAGTTTGAAGAGAAGAAAGAACTCAACTTCGCCATCAATGCTTCGGGCATCGGGCGATTCCGGGCCAGTGCGTTTTATCAGCGTAACGTCTGCGGCATGGTGCTGCGGCGGATCGAAACGCGTATTCCTGGTGTGGATCAGCTTGGTCTGCCAGACATTATTAAAGAAATCTCCATGGCCAAGCGTGGTCTGATTCTGTTTGTTGGTGCCACCGGTGCCGGTAAATCGACGTCGCTGGCGTCCATGATTGGTCACCGTAATAAAAACAGTAAGGGTCATATCCTCAGCATCGAGGACCCGATTGAATTTATTCACCAGCACGACGGCTGCATTATTACCCAGCGTGAAGTGGGGCTGGATACGGAAAGCTTTGATATCGCCCTGAAGAACTGTCTGCGTCAGGCGCCGGACGTGATCATGATTGGTGAGGTGCGTTCCGCCGAAACCATGGAACACGCCATCACCTTCGCCGAAACCGGTCACCTGTGTCTGGCGACGCTGCACGCTAACAACGCTAACCAGGCGCTGGAACGTGTGATTCACTTCTTCCCGCCGGAGCGTCACAGCCAGGTGTGGATGGATTTATCGCTGAACCTGAAAGCCATTGTTGCTCAGCAGCTGATTCCGACACCGGACGGCCGTGCCCGTCGCGCAGTGGTGGAAGTGCTGTTGAATACACCACTGGCTCAGGATCTGATCCGTAAAGGTGAAGTACACGAACTGAAGCCACTGATGGCCAAATCCAACGAGCTGGGCATGCAGACCTACGACCAGGCACTGTATGCACTGTATGAGCAGGGCGAAATCACCTACGAAGACGCCATGGCTCACGCTGACTCACCAAACGATCTGCGTCTGATGATCAAACTCGGTTCCGAAACCGATGCCGAGCATCTGGATGGCGCCACCCGCAACCTGCGTCTGCAGGACTGACGGGCCTGCTGAATTGCCGCAGTTGGCGGCAATTCAGCTGCGTTTGCGCTGATTGACCGGGTTTCACCTCCCTTTCTTTACTTCCGGGATATGTCGGTGTGCGCCTTTGATCTGTGTCGGTAGTCAGTCTCTTTCTTTTAATCTACAGTTAGATCATCAGTCACCCTGATGCGCGGCCATGCAACTCCCTCCACGTTTTGAGCGCCTGACCGGCGGGATGACCATCCTGAGCGGCTACTGAACCTGATATGGAAAGCGGAACTTCAGAGATAATCTATGGCGCTGTTTAAACGTAATATCTGGCTGATTTATTACATATTGCTGGGCTGCACAGTGTTGCTGCTCGGTGGCGCTTCCGTGACCCAGTGGCAGGATATGGAAGATACCTACCGCCTGCGTCAGACCAATCTGATTGATCAGTGGTATGGCAATCTCAACAGCCTGATGCTGCAGCAGGAAACCATTATGGATGTGCTTGGTCAGCGGGTAGCCGCCATGGATGATCCGCTCAAAATGACCCGCCAACTGGACCGGCTGGAAAGCATGAATCCGGAATTATTCTCCGGCTTCGGTCTGACCTGGCCCACTGGTGAAATAGCCGCTATCTCTTCCGGTCTGAAAGAAGCTCTGGTGCTGAATCTGACTCAGCTGAACGCGGCGCGTGATTCTTTTCTGTACAGCATGACCCAGGACAAAATGGTGCTCGGCCGTCCTTATGCACCAACATCCGCCGGGGTGGTTCTGCCCTTCCGCAAAGCGATCCGCGACAACGATGGCAAGCTGATTGCGATCATGAGTGGTTCTTTCTGGCTCGATACCTTCCGCAAAACCTTTACCTGTGATCCCGGTTTGCCGGAATGTGCGGATATTAAAATTATCCGCAGCCGTGACCGCTATCCGCTGGTCGACAGCAGTAAAAGCAGCAGCAGTGATTATTACAATTACGCCATGAACGAGAGTGAGTATCAGCGCCTGCTGGCGGCGCTGAACTGGGATGCTGAGCAGGGCTATAAACCCTACGCCGGTAAGCCGTATTCCTACCTGCGCCGTGACCGTAACGACAATAGCCTTATGGGCATTGCCATTTATGATGAGCGTTACGAATACTGGCTGGTGCTGGAAGTGGAAGAAAGCCGCTTCCTGGCCGAGGTGCGCCGCAATGTGCTGATCTATATGTCGGCTTTTATCGTGTTTAACATCTGCCTGTTTCTGCTGTTCCGGATGATTCACAGCACGGAAGAAAAGCGCCGTCAGGAGCTTCTGTATCAGGCCAATCACGATACCCTGACCGGCCTGCCCAACCGCAATAACCTGCAGCAGATTTACGATCGCTGGCGTGAGCCGCCTAATCATTCGCTGGCGTTGCAGTTTATCGACATGAATAACTTCAAGGGCGTTAACGACAGCTTTGGTCACGAATGCGGTGACCGTGTGCTGAAAGAAATTGCCCGCCGTATCCGTAAAAGCCTCAACGAAGACGATCTGGTTTTCCGCCTTGGCGGCGATGATTTTGTGGTGATATCGCCTTTTGTGAATGAGAAAACAACGCTGGAAAACGGCCGTCATCTGATTGCCGAAGTCACGGATACATATTCCGTCGACGGGCGTCATTTTATGCTCGGGGCCAGTATGGGTATCGCCCGCTTCCCGGAAGATGGACGTAATCTTGATCAGCTGCTGCGTTCAGCCGATATCAGCATGTACGAAGCCAAACGTCAGCGTATGCCGGTGTGTTTCTTTGAAGACCGCATGCAGGATACCTATCTGCGCAACATTGCCATTGAACACCTGCTGCGCACGGCGGTCATCAATAACGAAATTTATATGATGTATCAGCCGCAGGTCGACAGCACCGGTAAATTTATCGGGGTAGAGTGTCTGGTGCGCTGGGAAAACGAAACCATGGGCGGGCGTGTGCCACCCGATCAGTTTATTCCGGTGGCGGAGCAGGCTGGTCTGATGCCGGAACTGGGTACCTTTATTCTGCAGCGCTCGCTGCAGGAAATGGCGGCGATACAGAATGAGACGGCACTGGAATTTTCCGTGTCGGTGAATATTTCTGTGCGCCAGTTTCTGCATGAGGGTTTTCTGTCTTCGTTGCTGCAGGAAATTAACCGCTCCGGCATGAAGCATGTGCTGATCGTGCTGGAGATTACCGAAAGCATCTTCATTGAAGATATGCAGCAGATCGTTGAGCTGATTACTGCCATTCACGAAAAAGGCATCCGTATTTCCATGGATGATTTCGGTACCGGTTATTCCTCCCTGAGTCTGTTGCATAAGCTGCCGGTGGACGAGCTGAAAATTGACCGCAGCTTTGTTGAACAGATCCTCGACGATATTAATGCCCAACAGATGGTGCAGAGCATAATTGCTATCGGCCGTAACCGTTCGATCACGCTGCTGGCTGAGGGCGTGGAAAGTGAAGAACAGGCGCAGATGCTGCGCGACTACGGCTGTGATTCCTTCCAGGGCTACTATTTTGCCCGCCCACTGTTGATTGACGAGTTGCGGGACTACCTGCAGGATAAGGTCCTCTCCTGAGGTACCGACGTGAAACACAGAAAACTGCGCATTCATGCGCCCGCCATTCTCTATTTTGATAAGGTCCGCCGCTGCGGATCTTTCCGCGAAGCCGCCCGCAGCCTGAACGTGGCATCCTCGGCGGTAAACCGCCAGATTCTGAAGCTGGAAGAAGAACTGGGCATGCCGCTGTTTGAGCGTCTGCCGGGTGGTTTGCGACTGACGGCTGCCGGTGAAATTTTCGCCCGTCACGCGACGGTGGTGATGCAGGATACCGAGCGTGTCAGCTCAGAACTGGACGCCCTGCAGGGTCTGCGCAGCGGTCATGTGGAAATTACCACAGTGGAGGGCGTTACCGTCGATCTGCTGCCCGGCGTCATCGAGAAAATGCGCAGCCTGTATCCCAAGGTATCGGTTGGCGTATCGATTCTCGGTTCTACCGCCATTCCCGAACAGATCATTCATGGTCAGGCGGATCTCGGTCTGGCCTTTGCCCTGATCCGCAACAGTGATCTGCACCAATTGATTCGTGGCCGCTTTCATCTGGGGGCGATTATGCGCCCGGATCATCCGTTGGCGACGCATCAGCGCCTGACGTTTGCCAGCTGTGCTGCGCACCCGCTGATTCTGGCGAAAGCCGATCTGTCGATTCATCATCTGCTGGCACCGGCCATCAGTCACAGCAAAAGCTGGGGCCGGGCGGTGGTGGAAACCAGCTCGGTGGAGCTGGCGAAGAAGCTGGCCATGCGCGGCACCGGCATCGCCTTCCAGACCCGTATCGGCATTGAGGAGGAGATGGCGCGCGGTGATCTCGTTCATATTCCCATTGTGAACAATCAGCCGGTGATGAGTGACCTGGGTTTATACACCCGCGCCGGGCGCTCGCTGCCGGTAGCGGTGGATGCCTTCGCACGTATGCTGGTGGAGGAAATCACCCGCCGCAGCCAGCAGGAGCAGGAAGCGCTGGCCTCCGGGATTACCCCAATACTTTGAATCAGTGCTTGAGTAAAACCACATAGTGATGCCGAATCGGCATCACTATGCTCTAAATTATGTTCTTTTGCGTACAGTATGGATGAGGTTAACTGCTTGCATGTCATGAGGAGCAGTAGCCATGCCACGCACAAAATCATTCGCCAGTACCGAATCCCGTTACGCCGCAGCCAGCACGCTGCCGGTTATTGATATCTCCGGATTAGCATCTGAAGACCTCGCTGAGCGCCAGGCCGTGGGTAAAGAAATCCGCTCCGCCTGTCTGGCCAACGGCTTCTTTCTGATCAGCAATCACGGTATCGATGATCAGCTGCAACAGCTGGTGTTTGATCAGGCGAAACGCTTCTTTGATCTCAGCACCGAAGACAAAATGGCGGTGGACAAAGCGCTGTCACCAGCCAACCGCGGCTATGAGCCGATGGGCAACCAGACTCTGGAGCCAGGTAGTCCGCCGGATCTGAAAGAAGGCTATTACATGGGTCAGCAGAAAGATGCCGATCACCCCCATGTGCTGGCAGGTAAGTTCAACTGCGGCCCGAACCAGTGGCCGGCTCAGGTGCCTGAATTCCGCCCGGTGATGGAAGAATATCTGAAGCAGATGACTGAGCTGGGCACGCGCCTGATGCGCGGTCTGGCGCTGTCGCTGGAGCTGGAAGAAGATTACTTCGACGATTACTGTCAGGACCCGATGACCACGCTGCGTCTGCTGCATTATCCGCCGCAGCCTGCTGATGCCGACCCGGCACAGCGCGGTGCTGGTGCGCACACAGATTTTGGTGGTCTCACCATTCTGCTGCAGGACAATGCCGGTGGCTTACAGGTGTGGGACGACGAAAACCAGCTGTGGCTGGATGTGGAGCCGATTCCGGGTGTTTATAACATCAACCTCGGCGATATGTTCGCGCGTTGGACTAACGACATGTACCGCTCAACCCTGCACCGGGTGATCAACAATGTCTCCGGTGGCGACCGCTATTCCATTCCGTTCTTCCACGCCGGTAACAGTGATTATCTGGTGGATTGTCTGCCGGGCTGCTGCAAGCCGGGCGAAGAACCCAAATACCCGCCGGTGACAGTCGAACAGCATCACCGCGAAATGTATGCGCGCACTTATGGCAAATAAGTCTGATGGCTGATTTTTTACATGGCCGCTGAAGCAGCGCAGAAATTCAAAACCAAATGAGGAAATAACCGGTGCCCCGCGGGAAACCGGGGCATCCTTGTGATTATGGGACAAGTCGTGAAATTAACTACTAATCTGTTGCTGATACACGGTGCCTGGGCCGGACGTTGGGTGTGGAATAAAATCACGCCGCAGTTCGCCAAAATGGGTTACCGCGTTCATGCCATCGATCTGCCGGGCAATGGTGTGGATAACACACCGGCAAACGAAGTAAATATCGACACCTACCTTTGGTATCTGTCAGAGCAGATTGCCAATATCGAAGGCCCGCTGGTGATTGTGAGCCATTCCGGTGCGGGTGTATTGGCCACCGCACTGGCAGAAGCAATGCCTGAACGCATTCAGGCAGTGGTTTACATTGCCGGCATGATGCTGCCTTCCGGTATGGGCTTTTCCGATTTAACCGCCACGCTGGAAGCTGAACATCCGGAAGTAACCGGTATTAATCCTTTTTTATTATGGAACGAGGATCACAGCGTCAGCGAAGTACCTTTAATCGCCGCACGTAATGTTTTTTTCCAGGATCTGGATGACAAGACCGCCATCATTGCTGCCCAGCAACTGTGCCCACAGCCCTTGGGTGGACTGGCATTAATGACCTGCTGGACGGAAGAAAATTTCGGTCGTGTGCCGCGCCTTTATATTGAAGCCACGCAGGATAAATCCGTCACGCTGGTTGCCCAGCGTGAAATGCAGAAACGGGTACCTGGTGCGCAAGTGGTCTCTTTTGATACAGGACACGCACCACAAGTGGGCAAGCCGGTTGAAGTTGCCCATGCCATTGACGATTTTCTGCACACGCATGGTGGCGGTGAAGCCTCAGAAACTGTGCCTTTGCGGGTAAATGAATAACAAAAAAATAAAACGGCAAAAAACAACACAACGGGAACGGTTATTGCTCTGTAAGAAAAAACCTGACCACTTGGTTAAGTGCGTTTTTATTGAAACAGAACTCAGACTTTGAAAACACTGGAGAGACCCATGTTAAACAAACTCGTTAAGCCTCTGGCGCTGGCCGCTGCCCTGACTGCAAGCAGCCTGACCCTTGCTGCCGACAAAGTAACCTTCCAGCTGGACTGGCTGCCAGGCGGCGACAAAGCCCCTGTATATGTTGGTATTCAGGAAGGCATCTTTGAAAAAGCCGGTCTGGAAGTGAGCATTGCCAGTGGTCGTGGTTCTACCGATGCGGTAACCAAAATGGCAACGGGTCAGTCTGATGTGGGTACTGCGGACATCGGCGCACTGCTGGCTGCCCGTGCGCAGGATGATGTTCCTGTCTCTGCAGTGCTGGCGTATTTCTCTCAGGCACCGCACGCTTTCTTCACCATTAAAGGCAATGGCATTAACAGCATTAAAGATGTGGCCGGTAAAAAAGTCGCTACATCACCATTTACCTCTTCTAACCTGTTCCTGCCACTGGTGCTGGAAGAAAACGGTCTGACAGAAGATTCCGTGACTCTGGTTAAAACCGATCCGGGTGCACTGGGACCAATGCTGATGACAGGTAATGTGCCGGTTATTATTGCCTGGACCACCAACGTACCACTGTTCGAAAAACAGGCTGCTGAAGCCGGTAAAGAACTGGTGGTTCTGCCATGGTCTGATGCGGGTCTGGAACTGTACAGCTCCTCTCTGCTGGCTGCCGATAAATTCCTGAAAGAACGTCCTGATGTTGCCAAGCGTTTTGTAAAAGCCTTCGCCGAAGCAGTTGAATTTACTTACGCCAACCCGGACAAAGCCGGTACCGATATTCACGCCATGGTGCCTGAAGTTGACGCGGATACTGCTGCTGCTCAGATCAAAAGCATTAACGGTCTGGTTTACAACAGCGCAACTGATGCCGACGGTTACGGTGCTCTGACCAAAGAGCGTATTGCTATGACCTGGAAGTGGGTTGCCAAGGCCAACAAACTGGATGCAGCGAAAGCCGATCCAGAAACCATGGTTAACCGCGCTTTCATGCCGGAGAAATGATATGACCCAGGCAGCTGACCGTGCTTTCGTTCGCATGGAAGGGGTTGGGCATTGCTACAACCCCGATGGCGGCCCGATGGCTGTGCAGCAGATTGACCTGGAAATTCACCGCCACGAATTCGTGGCGGTGGTTGGTCCATCCGGCTGTGGTAAATCGACTTTATTGCGCATGGTGTCAGGCTTACTGATTCCGAGTGCCGGTAAAGTCAGTGTATTTGAAAAACAGGTGACGGAACCCCGCGATGACGTCGGCATTGTGTTCCAGAAGCCAACGCTTCTGCCGTGGCTGAGCATTCGCAAAAACGTTCTCTTCCCGCTGAAACATAAATTTGGCCGCTACAGCGCCAAAGATGAAAAACGTGCGGATGAACTGCTGGCGATGGCAGGCTTAGCGCAGTTTGCTGATCATATGCCGGACGAGCTGTCTGGTGGTATGCAGCAGCGTGCCGGTATCGTACGGGCGCTGTTATTAAATCCGGATATTCTGTTAATGGACGAACCGTTCTCCGCACTGGATGCCATGACGCGTGAGCAGATGGGCTTCGACCTGCTGAGAATCTGGAGCGAAAATCCGAAAACCGTTCTCTTTATTACACACTCGATTTCAGAAGCCGTATTGCTGGCCGACCGTGTTCTGGTTATGAGCCAACGCCCGGGCACTGTTCTCGATTTAATAGATATTGATATTCCGCGTCCACGCAGTGAGCAAACCATTCAGACACCGGAATTTGCCGAATTAACCGCCCGTATCAGGAAACATATTTATGAACCCGAAGCCCACTAACGTGTTACCGCCGCGCCTGCGTGCCGTGCTGATGCGTTATGCCTCGGCGATCTTTTTTATTGCACTGGTCGGATTGTGGGAAGTGATCTGTCGTGTTGGTGAAGTGCCGAATTATATTCTGCCGTCACCGAGTTCGATTTTTAAAGCCTTCTTTGATGTGGAATTCAGCCGCTGGTTAAGCCATTTATGGGCAACCCTGCGCGTGGCACTGCTGGGCTTTGTGCTGTCTATTGTGATTGCCATTCCGCTGGCAATTGCCATGGTCCGATCCGAGCTGATGACACGGGTGATCTATCCGGCATTGGTGGTGGTGCAGGCAACTCCTGTGGTCGCCGTTGCGCCGCTGATTATCGTACTTATGGGTACCGGTGATGTATCACGGGTTCTGATTACCTGCATGATCACCTTCTTCCCGTTAGTGGTATCAACCACAACCGGTATGCTGGAAACACCGGAAGAGCTGGTGGAACTGAGTCAGTCGCTGCGTGCACCGCGCTATCGCGAAACCTGGCAGATCCGTATTCCTTACGCCATTCCGCATATTTTCAGTGGTCTGAAGGTGTCGATCACGCTGGCCATTATCGGTGCTGTGGTTGCTGAATTCGTGGCAGCAGAAGAGGGGCTGGGCTACTTTATTCAGTTCTCTACATCCTTCTTTAAAATTCCGCAGGCGTTTGCCGGACTGATCTTCCTCGCGATCATCAGTTTACTGCTGTTTAAATCCGTTACCTGGATTCAGACCTGGCTGTTCCCATGGAGCCTGCCGAAGAAAAAATAAATGCTCTCGCCGGTGTTTGTATAAACCGGCCAGAGCCTTAAAAAACCTATGGCGCGAAAGCGCAGGGTAAGAGCCCGGAAAAAGTCAGGCAATAAGCCAATCAGGCGCTGCTGCTAAAAAACAGCGGCGCTTTTTTTATTACAGTGAATGCCACTCAGAAATAGTGAGGTGGCATATGCTAAAGCTGAAAAACACAAATTTTTATAAATGGTACACACGATGACAGAAGATCAGAAACTTTCCGAACAGGATAAAACCTTTATGCGCCGCACCTTCGAACTGGCGGCTGACGCCCGTGACGAAGGTATTCATCCGTTTTCCGCCATTCTGGTTGACGGTGAAGGTAACATCCTGATGGAACAGGTTAACGGTTATTTGCCAGACCTGGATATGACCGGCCACGCAGAACGTGTACTGATGACCCGCGCCAGCAAAGCCTACCGTCCGGACTTTCTGAAAACCTGCACCATGTATGTATCCGCTGAGCCTTGTGCTATGTGTGCTGGCTCTGCTTACTGGGCAGGCCTTGGCCGACTGGTGTACAGCCTGAGCGAACACTCGCTGAAACAGATTACCGGTAACCACCCGGAAAACCCGACCCTCGACCTGCCATGCCGTACCGTATTTGAATCCGGCCAGCGCGAAGTGGAAATTATTGGCCCGGTAATGGAAGAAGAAGGCGCCAAACTGCACGAAGGATTCTGGGATTAATGGTCAGAAAGGCTTAAGCAGCGAAGACATTTAAGCCAGAGGAAACCAGGATTGGTGGGCGGAGCCCACCCTACTCACCAAAGTAGGTCGGATAAGCGTTCTGCACATAACCCTCACCAACGTAGGTCGGATAAGCCGGAGGCGTCATCCGACGCATAGCCGCTCCTGGATTTAAAAACCGGTGCAGATCTGAAAATATCCGCGCGGTTGTTCTCCGCCCACCAAAAAATGATGGAATGAGCTAACTCGGCAAAACCCTCACCAGCGTAGGTCGGGTAGTCGTTCTGCACATAATCCTCGCCCGCGTAGGTCGGATAAGCCGGAGGCGTCATCCGACGCATAGCCGCTGTTAAATTTAAAAACCAATATTGATCTGAAAATTTCCGTAGGGTGTTCTCCGCCCACCGGTTGTTCAGGATTATCACTTTCTGTTAAAAATTTACCGCAGGTTTTCATTCATCATTGTATCCACTAATATGTGATCGATGATTGGTGCTGGAACAGATCTGAGAGGGATAAATGGCTCAAAGGGATGACAAAACAATTTTTTTAGATAGCCCTGTATTTTCAATAATAATTTCCGTTCTGATTCTCTATTCCGTTATTTGCTTTTCGTTAGAGACTATCCCGGATCTGAGCGATTCATTAAAAACCTTTCTTTATTATTCTGAGATCGCTGTCGTTCTGATATTCAGTATCGAGTATGCTCTGAGGGTATGGCTGTCTGCCAATAGGCTGAAATTTATATTCAGCTTTTATGGTTTAATAGACCTGCTCGCTATTCTTCCGTTTTATCTCACCTTTGCGGTAGATTTACGTTCTCTGCGTCTGATGAGAATGCTGCGTCTTGCGCGTATTCTGAAACTGGCCAGATACAACAGAGCACTGCAACGTTTTACAAAGGCATTATTACTGGCCAAAGAAGAATTGATCCTTTTTACAGTGGCCAGTATGGTCGCTTTTTATCTCTCCGCCGTCGGTATTTACCATTTTGAACATGCAGCTCAGCCTGATGTTTTCCGATCCATATTTGATAGTCTCTGGTGGTCTGTCGCAACACTGACGACAGTGGGCTATGGCGATATATATCCTGTCACTACCGGAGGCAGATTTTTTACATTTATTGTACTGATGGTCGGACTTGGTCTGGTATCGGTACCAACAGGTATACTGGCTTCATCTTTGTCGTCTGTACGGCGACAACAGGAAGAAAATGTGAATGCCCGACCTCTTAATGAGCAGCATCCGGAATGAGCCGCAGAAGTTATCTCATCAGCCTCGCGACTCCTGAACAAATTCCCATGCTGGCAGCGATTGAAATTGCTGCGGCGGCAAAATTTCCGCTGGATATTATTCCTGAAGAAATCCGCTCTGGCTCCGTGCCTGTTAGTCAGCTTAAGGCTGCACAAAGCGAAGGGCGGTTATGGGTGGCCTGCGATGCTGGTCAGGTACCGGTCGGCTTTGCGATCGCGCGGCTTGAAGGTGATGACGGTTTTCTGCAGGAGCTGGATGTTCACCCGGATCATCAGCGACAGGGATTAGGACGTCGTTTGATTGCTGCCGTTACTGAATGGTCGCAGGCACAGGGGTGTCGACGCCTGACGCTGACAACCTTTGCCAGTGTTCCCTGGAATGCGCCTTACTATGAACGCCTCGGGTTCCGGGTCCTCGAGCTTGAAGAGCTCAGTAATAGTTTACAGAGTCAGCTTGAATCTGAGATTAGTCAGGGTATGAAAGATCGTGTGGCGATGGTCTTTCCGTTAATACAGTGATTCAGTTTACTGCTGAATAATTATGAAAACCTGGATGGTGCGTCTGTTGACAGCTTCAGCGCGCCCGGTTTTGACGGCATGATTTATGTTGTCGCCCATGGCGTGAGCTGTGAACCTGTTGTAGTGGATTGAGATTCTTGTTGATTAAGATCCGCTTGCTGTAACGAGCAGAAAGGCCCCTGTTATTTACAGGGGCTTTTTTATGGGCAGATTTTTCCGCTGGGAATTGTATTTCTGTTGGGAATTGTATTTTTGGTGGGCTCCGCCCACCGGAACAGAGAGAAATGCAATAAAAAACCCGGCGAGGCCGCAATGCTGTTCACTTAAGACTTGAAGTATGGTGAGCAGCCACTGAAAATCCGGATAAGCTCTCTTGTCCGGTTTTTTTGTGGCAATT
>PAJK01000108.1 GCA_002706025.1 Oceanospirillaceae bacterium | reverse complement strand
GAGCTTCCCTGGCACAGTACGATAAGCAGGACACGCCAGCTGTTCCCGGAAGCGGTGTTCGAGGAAGTCTTCACAAAGGTACTGTCCATGTGCGTGGAGAGGGGAATGGTCAGCGGGCATACCCAGGCCATCGATTCGGCCCCCGTGAAGGCCAATGCCAGTATGGACACCCTGGAGCTCAAAGTACCTGAAGAGGATCTGGACGAGCATCTAAGGAAGGTACGTGCGCTCAGTTCGATGGACAAAGAGGAACCGCACAGAAAGTCCAAGAACGACAGGTCCGACAAGGGCCAGCGGAGCGTGACGGCCAACAATAAGGAACTCGATGCGGTAAAGGGCCGCAACAAAAAGTGGGCCAGGGACCAGGACCAACGCCCCGGTGCGGGGAACAAAGGCTCGAAATATACCAGTAACAAGACGCATTACAGCCCCACCGATCCGGATGCCCGTATCAGTGTGAAGCCCGGCAAGGCCAGAAAGCTGAACTACTTGGGCCAACTGAGCGTGGATACCGCCCACCACGTTATCACGGACATCAGGGCCTACCATGCCGATGGGAAGGACAACCAACATCTTCCCGATATCGTTAAACGGGTAAAGCAACGGCTTTGGAACCACGGGCTTTTGTGGGAGAACTGCGTGGCGGACACGGGGTACAGCAGCGGGGAGAACTATGCGATGCTGGAGTCCATCGGCCTTAAAAGCTTCATCCCTCCCCACGGCACCTACAAGGGCGGTCCCGAAGGTTTCACCTACCGTGAAGAGGAAGACCGCTATGTATGTCCCCAGGGCAAGACGATCCCCTTCACCAAGGTGTTCAACGATTATCGTACCGGGACCAAAAAGAAGGAGTACCGTGCCGGCAAGAAGGTCTGTCTGGGCTGCCCAATCCGCAGGCAATGTTTGGGCAGGAGCGCACAGGAAAAGAAGTTCAGCGTCACCTACTTCAGGGCGGAGTACGAGCGCAACATCCAACGGGTTGAAAGTCCACAGGGAAGGTACATGAAGGGAAAGCGGCAAAGCACTGTGGAACCCGTGTTCGGCACCCTGACCCAGTTCATGGGCCTACGGAAGGTCAACACGATAGGACTGGGACAGGCCAACAAATGCATGCACCTCTCGGCCATCGCCTATAATCTCAAAAAGTACCTGAAGTTCGAACAAAAAAGGGTGAAAAGTGTGGCGGGGCAACTTGCTTTGTCCACTTTGCTGAAAAGTGCCCTTGTTTTGCTTTTTGGGGCTCCTGAAAAAGACCTAAAACCCAATCCTCAATGTTGATGGGAAAATAAAAAGCCCCTAAAAAAGGCTTAAAACAGGTTTCCTGTCCGCTTCTCAGGGGCTTGTGCAACGGTTACCAATGTTGTGTATAGTGCTTTTACTTTTTGATTATTACTTCAAATTTCTCAGATGTCATTATTTGGTTATTTTTAATTATCTGACAAATTAACTTATGTTTTCCTTTGTATGCCGTTCTCTCCCAATGTGAAAAAGAACTTGAATACACGTTTTCGTCTAGTGTTTCGTGACCTAAGTCTGGTATAGCTTCTGCTTCATCACCTTCATTTTCAACTATCCATTTAACGTTAAAAGGCGTAGGAATACTAGTGGTTGCAGTAAATTTAAGCCACATTTTCTTTGGAATTTTCATAGAGCCATTTGGAACATTTGAATTTAACCGAAAGCCATTTTTACTAATATGTAAACTAGCATTTAAATTGATTTGACTTGAAGAAAGAGAAATACTTTCGTCTAAAAAACTAAATGCTTTTGTTTCTTTCTTCCAAAAGTCAGAATTGAAAACCCATTTCCAAGCACTATAAGCCTTTTCTTCATCACAATCAGAACTTGATAAAATTTCAAGTTTTTTTACAGCTTGCTTTAATTTATCTTTAAGTCTGTTTACTTCGTTCTTATATGTGCTTTTTTTAGTTAATTCTGAAGATTTATCAGTCGGATTAAAAACTTGGTTATTATACTTAAGTCTATTGTATATAGATTCAATTGTTTTAACTAATGAAACATCATCTCTATGATAATCTGGAATATAGCATTCCGATGCTAAAATAGAGATAATCAAACCTCCTGGTAAACTCCAGTTTTCCCTTGATTTTGTGAATTTTTTAAGAAGTCTAACAATTCTTCTAAATTGTCCATTCTCAACTGTAGCCCCATTTGTTTTTTGTGGACTATTATTCGCAACAAAATTGTTAAACCAAATTGTAATATCTTGAGGGTTCCTGTTTTGCCAATCAGCACCTGCGTGTTCATAAATTGTATTACCAAAAAAATCAGTTGATTGTCTATAGATAGCAAAGTCTACGTGATAACCTTCACTATACCATATAGTCACTGCATTTGTCCTTGCCTCAGGTTGTTTTGAAAAATTGCCGGTTTTCTCTCTTAATGCTTTCTCTATTAGCTTTCTTGAATTTAAAGCACTTGATGGCAATTTATCTTTTGGAAATATAATAGCTATGTCAATGTCATAATCATTATCATCGTGTCGATTAGCGGTGTGCATTGCTATACTGCCTTGTTCTACAACAGACGGATGTGGATACGATTTATTTTCTTTTTCATTAATCGAATCAATTCCTGAATTTAATCTATCGATATTTAGCTTTTTATATTCTCTAAGTTTATTTCTGTCAGCTTCTTTGAGTCTTACAACTTCATTATAAAAGTCACTTAGTTTACTGTTAAGGTTGTACATCAATTAATTAGAATTTTCGAAGAGTCATCTTCATTTAAGTTTATTGCCCATTTATATTTTGGCTTAGCATTGCTCATATAATTATAAACTAAAAATTTTGGGTCTGTTCTTTTGCTGATTTTACGACCTAAATTTATAGCCAAAGAAACTGGACCAGAATAGAATAAGTGAATTAAGGTGATATCTGGATGTTTATTTATTATTTGGTCTACTGACTCTCTAAATATTTGAGAAATATCTTTTATTTCAGTTGTGTTGTTTATTGAATCTAATTTAACTGGATTTAGTGAAATTGATTTAAAAGATGAAAAGTCAGAGACTACATCTTGTATCAATTTATCATTTATTGGGTAGCTTATTTCAATTTTTATTACAGCCTCTTTTATTTGACTATCTGTTGAAACGCAGTTTTGATTTATTTCTAAATTATTTTCTCCTATATCTAAATAATCCCAATTATAACTATTGCGATTATACTCAAAGAATTCAATTTTAAATTTATCTGCTATTTTTGAGCCAATATCAAAAAGAAGAGGAATATGGGCTAGACCAAAATAAGCAATCTCTGTGTTTGGATTTGTCCTTGTTAAAGTAACTGTAAATCTTCAACTAAAAGTGGACTGATCTTGGTCTAAAGATAAGTGATGGTTTTGTTATCTTCAAGGCTAGCCTTGAAGATGGATTCATTAACCATTTAAATCACTTAAAATGACAAAGAAGAACACGGAATCAATCGTAAAGGACATTAAAAGGAATACAAGGAGGAAGTTTTCTGCAGAGGAAAAGATCCGTATCGTGCTGGAAGGTCTCAAGGGCGAGGAATCGGTATCCGGCATCTGCAGGCGTGAGGGCATTGCCCCGGCACTGTACTATCGTTGGAGCAAGGATTTTCTGGAAGCTGGGAAGAAGCGCCTGATGGGTGACACCATGCGCGAGGCCAATACCAGTGAAGTAAAGGAACTCCGTGGGGAGAACTCCCAGCTTAAGGAAACGGTGGCCGAACTGTTGCTCCAGAACCGGGTGCTCAAAAAAAGTACCAATGGCTTAGGGTAAAATGGAGGAAGTACATGCGATTTACCCAACAGGAGAAATACGAGATCATAAGGCTTGTGGAGACATCTGAAATAGGCGTGAACAGGACATTGAAGGAAATAGGGATAAACAAGAGCACCTTCTACAACTGGTACGGTAAGTACCTCGAAGGTGGCTTTGACGGACTTGCGCCCAACCATAGGGCACGCAATACCTATTGGAACAGGATACCCGACAAGATTAGGTCGGAGGTCGTGGAGATGGCCCTGGACTTCCCGGAGGAATCCTGTCGCGGACTTGCCTGTAAGATGACCGATGAGCGGGAATACTATATCTCGGAGAGCAGTGTCTACCGCATACTTAAGTCACGTGGACTGGTGACATCCCCTGCTTTTGATACCATGGCCGCTTCACAGGAGTACAGGGACAAGACCATAAGGGTTCACCAGATGTGGCAGACGGACTTCACCTATCTGAAGATCGTCGGGTGGGGCTGGTACTATCTCTCGACCATTCTGGACGATTACAGCCGATATATTATCCATTGGGAACTCTGTCCCTCGATGAACGCAGGGGATGTGAAGAAAACAGTGGGAAGGGCATTGGAAAAGGTATCGCTGCCCAAAGGGCAAATGCCAAGGCTCCTGTCGGACAACGGGCCCTGTTACATCAGTGGCGAACTGAAGGAGTTCATAAAGGAAAGGGAGATGGAGCATATCCGGGGAAAACCGAACCATCCACAGACGCAGGGCAAGATAGAGCGTTACCACCGTTCGATGAAGAACATCATCAAACTGGACAACTACTATATGCCGGGGGAACTCAAGGAAAGGTTGGAAGAGTTCGTGGACTATTACAACAACAGGAGATACCACGAATCATTGGACAACCTGACCCCTGCAACCGTATATTTTGGATTGGACAAAAAGATATTGGAAAACCGTAAATTGATAAAGAAAAGAACGATGCTCAAAAGAAGGAAAGAGCACCAAATTCAAAAGTTGAAACTATGACTTAACTTTGGATCGGGACAGTCCTAATTCGTTTGAAGACGTACAGGTATCGGCCACATAGCGGACCAGCCCCTTATTGGTATAGACATCCCGTATTTCCGTGCCATCGCCTTTCTTGCCGATTCTTGTGTATTCAAATCGCCCTTGGTTTCTTTTGTATGTATACTGATAATCCCTAAAATCAAATGAAGCCTTTGCATTTTTCAATTTTTCGGTTCCCGAAACCGCTATGGCCTTATCGATGATATCTTGTTGCGCAAAGGAAAGACTAAAAGATAGTATGGATATGATTATTGGAATCGAAAAAAAGAATGGTTTGTTGCTTACTTGTTTCATATAGTTCTTGATCGGTCCAGTTGTTTTTTGGCAATTCATTTTATTTCTTGTTTGTTGGTATTCCCTTATTTTTTTCATTAATAGCTTTGGTCTCCGTATGTAAAAAGTCCGGTGCCAAGAACTGTATCCGTTCCCGTATTTTTTTTGCCTTATCTTCTTCCCCGGTACTGACATATCGCAAATAATGATGGTAAAGCGCCCCCACTTTTACAAATCGAATTTCTTCCTCTGCCAAGTTGGAAAGATAGGGGTCTTTCCCAGCAGGAAGATTAGTATTTAATAAGGTCAACAAATCATCCAACTCCTTGCCTGTAATATAGCTTGCACTGCCCGAATTGGCTTGTTGCGATAGAATAGGTGCCTTAAATTCAACAGACCTTCTGTCATCGGTATTCAGTTCAACTCCCGACAACCGATTTCTAATGGCCTCCAAGTTACCTAGATAAAAAAGACCGGCCATGTGGTTGTTTTCCGGGTCAATTTGCTTACCCACTACATGGACAATATTTTTGCGTAAGGTATTATCGTTAAGCTGTGAGCCTGCTTCCTGGCCAACGAGTACGATACTGGCCCGGTCCGTGGAAAAATCGGCCCGCCAGAGTGTCACTTGTGGATAAACGGCTGCAAATGTAGCGGCAATGGTATTGAAGTTCTCTGGTGTAAGCTGGTATAGCGGTAACCATTGCGCAAAGATGCCACCGGGCGATAATCGCTTTTTAACTTGTTCAAAATGTTCAAGGGTGTAAAGACTTCCCGTACCTGCATGCCACGGGGTAAAAAGGTCTCCGATAATAACGTCGAATTTCTTATTGGCGCCCAGAAGAAAGTTTCTGGCATCGTCAGCTACGATATGCGCCCGTTTATCTTTGAAAAGTCCATTGGTCCAAGGTGAAAAATAACGTTTTGCCGCAGTAACCACGTTGGACACCAGTTCAACGGCTACTACATTTTCTACATCATGATTAAACGCGGCACCTGCCGTGATGCCGGTACCCAGTCCCAAAAACGCCACATTTTTAGGTGCTGAATGTATCATAAGCGGAACATGGGCCTGCATTTGCTCGACCAAAAACGATTTCGAATCCCCGAGCACATAAAAATTATCTAATCGCATCTCTAAATTTCCCGCCAATTGTATTATAGAGACGACACCGTCGCTTGATTGCCAATAATCCAGTACTTTTTCTCCTGTTTTCAATTGTACAAGAGGTGGGTTTTTCAACACGAATATTCCGAAAATCAATGCAACTGGTAATAAAAGTTGAATAATTTTCTTTTTTCCGGATGCTGGGAAAACAATCAATAGAGCTAAGATGCCATACAGAACAGCAATGATTTTTATACTATTCCAGAGGCCGACCAAATCAAATAGAACAAAACCTGCCACTACCGGTCCCACAAAGCCGCCCAACGAATTGTAGAGTACTAATTTGCCCGCGATTATCCCAGATGGCATATGGATTGTAGGGGCCGCTTTCAACAGAAAGGGAAACACGGCACCTAAAATAATAGTTGGAGGCATAATTACTATTAGGCTTAGTTTAAAGACGGACCATATATATGTAAGCCAAGATGCGTTCACTGCAAGGTACTCAAGTCCGTTTGTCACAGTACTGAATACCGTTGGAGATATTCCTATCAAAATTGCGGCCGAGGCCAACAATAAGATCAAAAATTTTGTTGACGGCGCCCTTAGCCTTACCAGCACATGGGATAAAATACCGCCAAGCCCTAGGGATAAAAGGAACACTACCAATATTGCAGCGAACGAATAGACCGAATTTTGTAAAACTTGGGCTAACATTTTAGTCCATAAGGTTTCGGCCGCTAGTGCCAAGGCCCCGGAAAAAAAGGCGACCGTGATGAATTGGCCATAACCCAATTCGGATGTAGCGTAAGTGGATTTTTCGTGCTTTTCAGGCCAATCGAAGGCTTCAAGAGCAGCTGGGTGGGGAGTCTTATAAAAGCGGTCGATAACAAGCGCCAGAACCCCTACGGAAAGAGCCAGGGCCATGGCAAAGCCATAGGTTGCACTGACCCCGTACCTAGCTAACAAATAAAACGCGGCAGCAAAAGCACCTAGAGCGGCCCCTAAGGTATTTACGGCATACAAAATCGTTCCACGTCTTGAAAGGTCAATTCGGTTTTTCCCGATGTACTGTGCCAAAACGGGAAAGGTGCCTCCCATTAAAAATGAAGGAAAAAAAAGTAATGAAATACCAAATACAAACTTGATGACTAAGAGAACGCTTCTTGAAACCCCTAAAAAAGATACGATATCAGAATAGTACTTTTCGTAGAAATGGAGGCCAGGAACCAACAAGAGTGCCGTTACGGCAATACCTAGCTCCATAAAGCCATATAAGCGAAGTGGACGTTTAAAACGGGCGGAAGCCTTGCCAAAAAACCGTCCCCCAAGGGCCAATCCGAGAAAAAAAGCGGATAATGTTGCAGCTGTTGCATACGCCGCATTCCCGAAAACAAGTCCCAGCCGGTACATCCAAATCACTTGGAATATAAGGCCAGCGGTGCCGGACAACAAAAACAAGGCACATAAGAAAATGAAGCTTCCAGAACGTTCAAATTTTGGAATCGCTAACAGGTTTTTCATAAAAAATGTAATTGACAACTTTGCCTTCAGCAAACTTAAAAAGAAAAGAGGCTCAAAAAAGCCTCCTCTCTTTTTTGTATGACATTTTCAAATATTTTCAATCCAAACAGCCAACATAATTGGGGTTGTTCGATTCTGACTGTGGGACTAGAAATTTAAGATTGGGATTATATTCCCCTCCCTTGAAATAAGGCCCCCATGGAAACACACTAGAGGACATCATATCATAAACATCCACAAGTCTTCTTAGGTCTCCAAGTCGATGACCTGTACTGAACAACCAAAAGGCACGTTCAGAAAAATGGGCCAGCAAAAGGTCTTCGCCACTAATTCCTGAGAGGTCTAACTCTGATAGACCTATTGCGGCCCTAAGTTCATTATGTATATTCTCGACGGTTTGGGCATCATCTGCACTAGCGGCCGCCTCGGCTTCGATCAACCTTGCTTCTATTCCTGAGGCCAAGGCCACGGGTACACTGGAGGAATTGAATTTGAGTTGGTTGTAATACAGGGTAATATCATCTTGTCCAAATTCCGTGCCCCCGTCCCAAGGTGTCCGGGGATCCATAGCGGAGCGGTACATTAGACCATTGCCGCCTTTGCCATCTGCTATAGAAAACTGACGGCGAACAGTAGTCATTATATAAATACCGTTCTCTTGTCTACGACTGTTGTCCGATTGTTCAATATTGTAAACAAAATCTGATGGAACAGCAGCTACTTCGCCAGCCGCGGCATCAATTTGTCCTAGGCCCAAAAGGGAGCGGGCCTTGCCTAACCGCCCCAGGTTGGCCAATTTATCGTTGCTGCCGGCGTTGGTGATGGCTTGATCAAACCATTCGACCGCAGCATTAAACATTTGCTCAGTAGTCAAAGGCTCGCCATAGATCAATTCACCTCCGTCGGCAGGTGCCTTGCTAAAGGGAACCCCACCGCAAAAGGTTTCTGCGAACATGACATAGGCATACCCAACGATACTTTGCATCTCGCTTTCCACTTCTGGATTTCCGCCGAAATTGGCAAGAAGGTCTATAGTAGTTTCGGCCCCGGTTCGTGATCTGTGCAGGTTACCATAAATTGTATTTATGTCACCGTTAATATCTTGAAGGTTTCGGGTATCAGCCTCACGTCTAGTGGGGAAGGTTCCAGAATAACTATACTCATCAGCCATAAGGCCGCTCATAACGATTAGGCCCGTGGTAGCCCCATGGCCTGCTGCGGAACCGCTCATGGCCACGGCAAGATCTCCCAAAGAACCCGCGCGCAGGGTTTGTATACCGGCTTCGCTATTAAGCGATTCCGGTGTAACAATATCAGGATCTGTAACTTCTACCACCGAATCGCAAGATATACTCAACGATGTAAGTACAACCAAAACAACGACATTAAAGATCAATCTGGAATAGTTGTTTTTTATTTTCAGTAATGTTCTCATTTTCTTAGATTTTTTAATGTTAAAAAGATAGGTTTAGCCTTGCTTTCCAAGAACGCACGGGTGGTTGACTGAGAAATTCCTCAGTAGTAAAATTGGCTTGCCCCTCAGAACTTATTTCGGGATCAAGTCCCGTGTAGTCGGTCCATACACCCAAGTTTTGCCCGGAAAGCGTCAGGCTTATACGGTCAAAACCAAGTTGACTCGAAAAGGTGACAGGCGCATTATAGGTCAACGAAATTTCACGAAGCCTCCAAAACGAAGCATCTTCGATATACCCAGCATTAGTGCCCAAAAATTTTGATGCAACGGCCCTTGCCTGATCGGCAAGCGAGGCATTGGGATCGTTCAGTTCTTGGTTGTTACTATTCCCGTTTCGCCAAGAACCGGTGTTGTTATAAAGTTTTTGACCACCCCTGTAGTTTAGGAGTCCTCTTAGCACAAATTGATTTTCGAAAAAACTAAGTGTTGGGGTAAATGAAATATCGGTAGTGGCAAACGGCGTACCTAAGTACCCTACTTCCCCAACTTGTATCTCATCCTGCCCAATGAAACCATCGCCATTGGCATCGTTAAAAGTATAGGTTTCATCCCAGTAACCGCCAAGGGGAAAGCCTTCAACGTGACGTTGTTGACCAAAAATGACCGGTTGTATGCCCTCACCCAATTCTATCAATTCATTATCTATGAACGAACCCACAAAATCCACCCCAAAGAAAAACTTATCGGATTCGATGATTCTTGTATTCAATCCAATTTCAATACCCGAGTTTTTAACGGAACCCAAATTTTCAAAGCGCCCTTCCCCCACGCCGAGCGATAAGGGCAATTGCCTAAATATAAGAGCATCTTCGGTACGTTTATTAAAATAGGTCATTTCAAAGCCAATTTTTTCGGACAATAGTTTCGCATCAAAGCCGAACTCAACTTCCGTTGACCGCTCTGGGGTTAAGTCGGAGTTTCCAACGCTGCCAATAGTGACCCCGGTAACACTTTGTCCGTCCAGTGTAGCGGCTATGGGATTGAAAAACCTCAGCGCATCATTGGTACCGGGTTGTACCCCCGAGGCTCCCCAGGCTCCCCTAAGGCGTAACGAGCTTATACCATATTTGTCGGAATCATTGAAAAATTCTTCTTCCGAAATCAGCCAAGAAGCACTCACTTTGGGGTAAAATACCGAATTGAACGAGGCACCAAAAGAACTCCCGCGATCGGCCCGTACGGCACCTGTCACGAACAATTTGTCATTAAAACCGATCTGTTCCTCCACAAAGACACCTACGGTACGCGACTCGATGGTCTGTTCGTTACTTTGTGTTACTGCTGCCCCCGCAATAGAATTACTACCCGCAACCAACTGAAGACCGGTTGCGAAGGTGCCTTGCGAAAGATTCTGTAAATATTGGAATCCAAGGGAAGTTCTGGAATTTATGCCCTCCCAAAGATCTGTTTTGTAAGAACCTACGGCATCCAAAGTATAGACAAAATCGTTGAACCTATTAGAGAACCGGGCACCTTCGTCGTAGTTTAGAAAATCAGGGGCTTCACCCGTGGGGAAAAACTGACTGTCCCAACGGGATGTAAAATCTAGGCCTCCGGAGGCTCTTAGGTTCAATTTTTCAGAGGGTTGCCAAATGAGTTCAAGACCACTGGTAAAACGATTGATTATTTGCCGGGTGTCTATGGTAAACAGTTCATCGGGTGTAAATTCACCCCAACCGTTGTTGACATCTATGGTCGATGTACCATTTAGGCCCTGACTCATTAATGCGAGGGCAAAATTATCGTTCAAGGGAAGTTCCAGATTACTGTTGGTGTAGCCCGTGGTCAAATTTACCTTAAGGTCATCAGTAATCTTGGCTCCGAAATTTCCCCGGAAATTCGTTCTTTTTATGTTATTGACGGGCAACACGCCTTCACCGTCGGTAAGACTTCCCGAAAGGAAATAGGTGAGTACTTCCGAACCTCCCGATACGCTCAACCCACCGCCATAAGACTGTCCGGTTCTAAAAGGCGAGGTACGCGGGTCGTTCAAGGGCTGAAAAGAATTGACCGTACTGTGGACAAAAGTGCCTTCGGCCGCTTCAAAGTTGAAACCGGGATTGCCTGCTGCGTCAAGTGCCTGATAGTTTTTGGGATAGGTTGTTACATCTTCTACCAAACCGCTCTCGAAAAATGCAGACCATCTTGGTTCTCCTTGTTTACCTTTTTTAGTGGTAATACGAATTACACCGTTGGCCGCAATAGATCCGTATAATGTTGCCGCGGAAGGACCCTTGATGATTTCGATAGACTCAATATCCTCTGGGTTGATATCATTTAAACGGGAAGGGGATTGCCCACCTGTTTCAAAAGAGATTGAATTTGCCTCGTTATTAATCAAAATACCATCAACATAAATTACTGGTTCGTTGGAAAGGGATGCACTGTTCGAACCCCTGATCCTAATGCGCGAACCCATGCCTGTAGAACCTCCACTACTTGAAATCTGAACGCCGGTCGCCTGCCCCTGAAGTAGGTCCGAGACATTGCTTATCGGCCGCTGCTTTACGTCATCGGCAACGTTGAGATTCGCAATGGAATTTCCCATCTCAACCTTACGGCGCGCACCGGTTGCGGTAACGATTACTTCGTTCAAATCCATTGAACTTTGCATCATGGCAACGTTAATTACGTCTGCTTGTTTTACACTGATTTCACGTGAGGAAAAGCCAATATAGGAGAACACAAGAATATCGCCCTCAGAAGCTTCTATTTCATATTCCCCATCAAAATTGGTGGAAACCCCTTTAGTGGAGCCCTTGATTACAATACTCACTCCACCTAAGGGAATATTGTCTTGATCGGTT
>PAJK01000001.1 GCA_002706025.1 Oceanospirillaceae bacterium | reverse complement strand
CTTATCGCGATGTTACTGATCGCAGTGGGAGAGAGGTGGTTCCTGCATTCGAATAGACGGCAACGACTACTGGACGAAGACGGTAAGCACCAACATCAGCATTGATGCTTGCTGATCAAATTTAAACTTCAGGTTGTTAAGTGGAGGAAAAACGCATGAGTGAACCTAATGAAATAAGCATCGGTTATCGATTGGCGCAACCCCTATTTATCAGTAAGCATCAGAAGATGGCGGAGCATTAGAGAAGGGTGAGGCCAATGAGCAAACTTGAATTCACAGTACATTGTCCCGTATGTAAGATGACAAAAGTAGATCGATCTCTGCTGTTCAATTATCGAGGCATCGATCACTACTTTTGCTCTTCTCAGTGTCTGGATCGATTTAAAGCGCATCCACATTTGTTTGTTGGCGATCCTAAACACGGGTTGTCGCCAAAGCAAAAGGGGCAGAAGGCGTTAAAAAAGCGTCGCATTGGTTTCTCCGAGCCCATTGATGAAGAGCTAAAGGCCGTAATGGAACAATCCCTGCTGTCACTGATGGGAATAGAATCCCTGCTATTTGAAGAGACCTTTCTCTATGTCACTTATGATCTCTTGCAAGTATCCCTTGAAGAGATTGAAGCGGCCATTGATCAATCACCGGGCAAGCTAAAATCCGGCGTAGCGGACCGGATCAAGCGAGGCTTTATCCATTACAGTGAAGAGTGTGAACTCGACAACCTGGCGCACCTCACAAGCGACCACGGCCATCACTGATGAGCAAAAATATGGACAAAAAAAAGCAATTGAACGTCATCTATTTGGTAGTCGCCCTATGGGGGATCGTGATGTTTCAAAGCTTCTGGGGGCATACCGCTAGCCAGGTGGAACTCAGCTACAGTGAGTTCGAGCGATACCTGGAACAGGGCTGGCTGAAGGATCTCGTCGTTGATCAGCAGACGATCCGTGGCAGTTTTAAGGAGCCAATCGAAGGCAAAGATCACTTTGTTACGCCAAGGGTCGATATTGATCTGGCAGAAAAACTGTCCCCCTATAAGGTGGATTACAAAGGGGTAATTTCAGGTGGACCGCTGGCTACGTTGATTGGCTGGGTTGCACCGGCACTGGTATTTTTTCTCGTGTGGTTTTTGATGTTTCGCAAGTTCGCTGACAAACAGGGAATGGGCGGGATGATGAATATAGGCAAAAGCAAAGCCAAAGTGTTAGTTGAAAAAGACACAGGCGTTAACTTTGAGGATGTCGCTGGTGTTGACGAAGCCAAGGAAGAGTTGGTTGAAGTGGTTAGTTTTTTGAAAGAACCAAAGCGCTACAGTCGTCTCGGTGCGCATATTCCCAAAGGTGTGTTGCTGGTGGGCCCACCGGGTACCGGAAAAACGCTGATTGCCCGTGCTGTTGCCGGTGAAGCAGGCGTGCCATTTTTCTCAATTAGTGGCTCCGAATTTATTGAGATGTTTGTCGGCGTAGGTGCCGCACGCGTCCGTGACTTGTTTGAACAGGCAAAAAGCCATGCGCCGGCGATTATATTTATTGATGAGTTGGATGCCCTCGGACGTGTCCGTGGTGTTGGTCCCATGTCTGGTGGGCACGACGAGCGCGAACAAACCCTTAACCAGTTGTTGACAGAGTTGGATGGCTTCAATCCGTCGGAGGGCGTGATTATTCTTGCCGCCACCAATCGCCCCGAGATCCTTGATCCGGCGCTGTTGCGAGCCGGTCGCTTTGATCGCCAGGTTTTAGTTGATCGCCCGGATAAAATCGGTCGGGAGCAGATACTGCGGGTGCACATGAAGAAGGTCCAAGCGGATAAAACCGTGAGTGTTGAAGCCGTGGCATCGCTCACAACAGGATTCACCGGCGCTGATTTGGCAAACCTGGTTAACGAGTCAGCATTGCTTGCCACCCGGCGCGGTGCCGAAAGCGTTTCCATGGAAGATTTTGTTAACGCGATTGAACGCATCATCGCTGGCCTGGAAAAGAAAAATCGACTGATCAATCCCCACGAAAAAGCCATTGTCGCTCATCACGAAATGGGCCATGCCCTGGTCGGTATGGCACTCAGCCCGGAGCAGCCGATTCAGAAAGTGTCCATTATTCCCCGAGGAATCGGTGCATTGGGGTACACCATTCAACGCCCCTCCGAAGATCGCTACTTAATGAGTAAAAAGGATTTGCAGAACCGGATTGCCGTGTTGCTGGCAGGGAGGGCTGCTGAGCAATTGATATTCGGCGAAGTGACTACCGGTGCAGCCGATGACCTGGTCAAAGCCACCGACATTGCCAGAGCCATGGTGACCCAATATGGCATGTCGGACGACATCGGTATGTTGTCCATTGACGCCCCAAAGTCCCAGTTTCTTGATCCTTCGCTCGCTGATTCCAGTTTGCGTTTCGGCCCCGATATGGCGCAACGGGTATCCGCAGCGGTGAGCACCTTGTTGGATGAGGCCTTCCAGTTGGCTACCGATGTACTGGCTCTCAATCAATCTATCCTGGAGGATACCGCCAAACAGTTGCTCGCGGAGGAAACTCTGGATGATCAATGTTTGGCCACCATCAGGGAAACCATCGCCGTTTCCGATCAAATCCAACAGGCTGCCTTTTCGGCATACTCCTCTGAGGAGGGGTATTGATGCCGAGACGTATCAATGGAGTCCTGCTGGTCTACCTTTTCATTGGGTTGTTGGCCGCTTTCTGGCTGGGCTCGCGCTGGCAGGACTGGTTGAGTCACCGCGAATTGGATTACCGCCCGATAGTACCACGCAGTGAGTTGGGCGCTGAAGAACAAAATACGATAGAAGTGTTTCTACGAGCCAGAGGTTCGGTGGTGTTTATCACCACATTATCCCAAGTGGTTAATCCCTGGAATCGCAGTGTATTCGAAGCGCCGGCGGGTACAGGTTCTGGATTTTTCTGGGATGCAAAAGGCCATATCGTCACTAATTATCACGTTATTCAACGGGCCAGTGCTGCTCAAATCCGACTGACTGACGATCGAACTTACAGCGCCTCACTGGTGGGCGCCAGTCCTGAACACGATCTGGCGGTGCTACGGGTTCAGTCTTCACTGGATGCTCCAGCGCCTATCCCGTTGGGTAGCAGTGGGGACTTACGGGTAGGGCAAAAGGTATACGCTATCGGCAACCCGTTTGGTCTCGACTATACCCTGACCACCGGGATCATTTCTGCATTGGATCGCAGTCTGAGCGAAGAGACAGGACAAACCATTCGCGATCTGATTCAGACCGATGCCGCGATCAACCCTGGCAATTCCGGTGGTCCTCTTCTGGACAGTGCTGGCAGGCTTATCGGTATTAACACAGCAATATACTCACCTTCTGGAGCCAGTGCCGGAATTGGCTTTGCTGTACCGGTGGATACCATCGCAAGGGTGGTGCCGCGACTTATACGAGACGGTAGCTATCGTTTGCCGGATCTGGGNCTCACTACCGATCAGCGTGTGAATAAGTGGTTTGCCAGCCGGTTTGAGCGGCAGGGCGTCGCCGTACTGAGTGTGAGCCCGGATTCTCCGGCAGCGTTGTTTGGTTTGATACCCGCGAGAATTGATAGTAATCAGTCTTTCATTCTGGGTGATGTTCTTCTGGCCATTGACGAGACGCCAGTAAAGAGTCTGATGGATATTGGCCATGCGCTGGAATCTCATGGAAAAGCGCAAACCCTGACGATTTTTCGCAGGGGCGAGATTGTGGAGCTGAGCCGATGAAAGGCATGACACGGATCGTCATTGTGGGTGGCGGCGCGGGCGGATTGGAATTGGCGACGCGGTTGGGCCGGAAGTTTCGCAAACAGCGGGCTGTCTCCGTTTTATTGATTGATAAGCATCCGTTTCATGTCTGGAAGCCCCTGTTTCACGAAGTGGCCTCTGGTTCGTTGGACGTAGACATGGACGGAGTGGACTACCGGGCGCACGCGGCCAACCATGGGTTCGAGTTTCAATTGGGCGCCTTGTCCGGTCTGGACCGAGAAAACAGACAAATCCGGCTCGAAGCGTTAATGGCTGATGACGGTGACATTGTGGTTCCACCACGGACTATTGATTATGACATTCTGGTCTTGGCCATAGGTTCGGCCAGTAACGATTTCTCTGTGCCCGGTGTGCATGAACATTGTTTTACGCTCGATAGCGTCACAGAGGCCAATCATTTCCATCAGCGACTACTTAATCACTTCCTGAAGATGAAGGCCTCTGGCAGTGAAGGACCCCTGAATGTCGTCGTTGTAGGAGGTGGAGCTACGGGTGTAGAGCTTGCGGCGGAGCTGTATAAGATCACCGATTATCTACCGGTCTATGGGTTTTCGACCATTCAACGCCGTTCGCTGGCGGTCCATTTAATTGAAGCCTCTGACCGGATACTCAATGGGCTTCCTTGGCACATCTCACAGAAAGCCTCCCTCATTTTATCTGGCCTTGGAGCAAACATCCTGACCAATGCTTCGGTCGAATCCGTTGATCGTGATGGTGTCAGTTTGAAGGGCGACAAGAAAATAGCGGCCGATGTAGTGGTTTGGTGCGCCGGAGTCAAATGTCAGGAGACGCTGAAAAATATCGGAGGTCTTACCACCAATCCAATCAATCAAATTGTGGTTGATANGACATTACGTTCTGCTGATGACACGTCGATCTACGCGTTGGGCGATTGCGCCTCGCTAACCCTGGATGATGGCAGCCGAGTGCCGCCCCGCGCTCAATCCGCACATCAAATGGCGAGCTGTGTTTGTCAAAATATCATCAATCAACTGGCGGGATCACCTTGTGAGTCTTTTACCTATCGTGATCACGGCTCGCTAGTGTCATTCGCGGAGTACAGCACGGTGGGCGTATTGGCCGGTTTAATGGGTAAAAAGGTGTTTGTTGAGGGGGGGATTGCAAAATACCTCTACATTTCACTCTATCGATTGCATCAAATTGCCTTGCACGGTTACCTGAGAACGGCCTTATTGGCGTTGGTTGGACGTATTAATCGGCGCTTACGCCCGGCGTTAAAGCTCCATTGATCGCTACAACAATGAGGGTATGGAATCGATGAGTGAGTACCAGACACAGCTAGCCCACCTGATGTTGTTTGCGCAAAGCATCGGTATTGGCTTTTTAATCGGTCTGGAACGGGAACGTCACCACAACACCATTGCCGGGGTGCGCACATTTACGCTTATCGCGCTGGCAGGCGCTCTGGCAGGATACATTGGTGTCTTAAATCAGGATGCGGGACTGGCCATCGCCATTGGGGTTGTAGTGGGTGTCGGGCTCATTGTGGCGCAGTTCCGGTCGACGTCTGAAGAACCGGATACCACGACGGTTATGGCCGGTGTGATTGCGTTCGGGCTGGGTTATGCCTTGTGGCTCGGTCATCCACAACTTCCGGCGGCGCTGGCAATAGCTATTACGGCCATATTGTATTTTCGGGATCAATTGCGGCAAATGCCCGCGCAATTGACCGATAAGGATATCCGTTCGTTTTTCCAGTTTGCGGCAGCGGCTTTTATTCTATTGCCAGTCTTGCCCGATACCTTCTATGGGCCCTATGAAGTGATCAATCCCTATCAGGTGGGTTGGTTGGTGGTGCTAATTAGTGGTCTCAGTTTAGCGGGTTATGTTGCACTGCGTTGTCTGGATGGCAAAGCGGGTCTTTTGGTGATTGGCCTGTTTGGAGGGTTGGTTTCCACGACGGCAACAACCCTCGTTTACGCCCGTCACAGCAAAACGAATCCGGGATTTTCGAGCGCAGCCGGGATCATTATTCTGCTATCCCATATTGTTTTGTTCATCCGCATCGGTATTTTGGTGACGGTGGTGGAAGTCTCCATGTTACAGCCCATGTTGCTTTGGCTGTTGGGTGGTGGCTTGGTAGGTGCCGCTTACGTTACGTGGGCCTATCGCCGCGCAACACGTAAACAAAATACGCTGCCTGAACTGGACGTTAGAAATCCTGCGGAATTGAAAACGGCACTGGGCTTCGCTATCGCCTTTGCGCTGATTTTGCTGCTGGCAACTTGGATGAACGATCAATTTTCCGATGCAGGCGTGTATCTGGTGGCATTTATTTCAGGCCTCACGGACCTGGACGCTATCACTATTTCTAATTTGAAGCTGGTCTCCACGCAAACGCTTATACCGCCGGTGGCGGTCAATGCCGTGATTATTGCGTTTGTCGCTAATCTGATTTTTAAATTTGCCATTGTATTGACCGCTGGCGCTCAAGCATTGCGGCGGCCCGTGGCAGTCGGCTTTGCCACATTTTTATTGGGTATCGCACTGGGCATCAGTGCGGACATTTTTTTATAAACCAACGATTACTGAACAAGGAACGAGCCATGAGTACATTGTCAGTCTCACGAAAGATGATTCCCCATTTCTACATAAAATCATTATTTGTGCTTTTGCTAACGCTGCCCTGGTTGAGCGGTTGCGGAATCAACAACATTCCTACCTACGACGAGCAGGCGAAAGCCGCCTGGGCGCAAGTGGAAAATCAGTATCAACGACGTGCAGACCTGGTGCCCAATCTGGTGGCTACGGTTAAAGGTTATGCGGCCCACGAAAAAGAAACGCTTACCGCCGTCACGGAAGCACGCGCGAAAGTCGGTTCCATTCAGGTGGGAAAAGAGCTGCTCGATAATCCCCAGTTGCTGCAGCAGTACCAGGCGGCGCAAAGTGAATTGGGCTCAGCGTTGCAGCGCTTGATGGTGGTGGTGGAAAGGTACCCCGATTTAAAAGCCAATCAAAATTTTCTGGCGCTGCAATCGCAACTGGAAGGTACGGAAAACCGAATCAGTGTGGCCCGGCGTGACTTTATTCAAGCGGTGAATCAATACAACCGGGAAATCCGTACTTTCCCCGGCAGAATATGGCACTCGATTCTCTATAGTGATATGCAGTTGCGAGAAACCTATCAGGCCACCAGTGACAATGCTGAAAAGGCACCCACGGTGGATTTTGATGAGTAGCGTCCGCAAAGCGAGCATTGCCCTGTTAATGCTCTGCCTGATTTTACCCGTACTGGCAGCGACCACATTTCCAGCGTTGACGGGGCGTGTGGTAGACCAGGCAGGGTTGCTCAATTCAAAGACAACAGCCCAGCTTGAACAACAGTTACAGGCTCATGAGGCCGCTACCGGTAATCAGGTCGTGGTGGTGACGCTGAAGGATCTCCAGGAGCTCACTATCGAGGATTACGGTTATCAGTTGGGCCGCGCCTGGGGTATCGGTCAGAAGAATAAAAACAACGGCGTGTTGTTGATCGTGGTACCGAGCCTCCGCAAGGTGCGCATTGAGGTGGGGTATGGTCTGGAAGGCGTCCTTACTGATGCCATATCCAGCAATATCATTCAAATGGTGATTCTGCCTGCGTTTCGTAGCGGGAATTTCGATCAGGGCGTACTCCAGGGTAGCGAGGCCATTATACAGGCACTGGGTGGGCAGTACCGTTTTCGGTCGCCACCACAGGGAGAGAAAGAGCTGCCACCCTGGTGGGTGATTTTCTTTATCCCGTTGATATTTTTCCGGCGCTTTGGCATGGGCGGTTTTTACGGCCACCACGGTGGGCATTATGGCGGTTCACGACGTGGCGGCTTTGGTGGTGGCGGTGGCGGTTTCGGCGGCGGTGGTGCTTCAGGAGGTTGGTGATGCAGTTTTCGACAGAATTACAACAACAGATCGGCGCGGCAATCGGCGATATCGAAAGGTTAACGGATGCCGAAGTGGTGTGTGTACTGGCGCCACGCAGCGATGATTATCACTACATTCCCGCTTTGTGGGCGGCATTGCTTGCCTTGCTGTCCCCTTTACTTCTGGCGTTGACGCCTTGGTGGGGCCATAGCAATAAGCTATCGCTGTTGCAGTTAGTCATCTTCGTCGTTGCCTGGTTGGCCTTTCGTTGGCGGCCGCTGTTCCAGTGCATCATTCCCAAATCTGTACGTTACTGGCGTGCCGCTAATATGGCCCGGCGACAGTTTCTGGAGAATGGTTTACACCATACGCGGGAAGGTGTCGGGTTGTTGATTTTTGTTTCGGCCCAGGAGCGTTATGTGGAGATTCTTGCCGACCGAGGGATCGCGCAAAAGATCGCGGATGATCAATGGCAAAACATTGTTGCCGCCTTCATTCAGCAGGTGAAGCAGAACCAGATCGCCGAAGGGTTTATTCAGTGTATTGAATCCTGTGGTGGCTTGTTGGCTGAATTTTATCCCGCCACAACGGAAAAAAACGAGTTGCCCAATAAACTGGTGGTGCTGCCTGACTAAGTCAGCGCCGCCGTGTGACCACAATTCAAAAGGAGAAAAGCGATGAAACGATTTGCTATCAACGGAGCTGGCAGAATAGGCCGACTGGTGATGCGGGAATACCTGCGTCGCCAGCCTGACAATCTGCAATTGGTTGCCGTTAACGATCTGACCGATACAGAAACATTGGCGTACCTCCTGGAATTTGATTCTGTGCATGGTCGCCTGCCATCGCCCGTTGCCATCGAAGGCGATCAATTATGTGTCGCTGGTGTCACGGTTCCCGTCTACCACAAGGCCGAGCCTGAACACCTGCCGTGGTCGGATCTCGGTGTGGATTGGGTGCTGGAGGGCACTGGACTATTTCGGAAGCGTGAAGATGCCAGCAAACATTTAGCGGCGGGTGCAGGGAAAGTACTGATCAGCGCGCCGTCGGAATCTGCGGACCTGACCATTATTTATGGCGTCAATCATCATGCATTTCAGCCAGAGTTGCATCAGATTATTTCCAACGGTTCCTGTACCACCAATTCTCTGGTGCCCCCTTTAGCAGTATTGCTCGAAAGCTATGGTATCGACACCGCATCCGCCACCACCATCCATGCCTATACCTCCTCCCAAGGTCTGGTGGATGTGGCTTCACGCAAACGTATTCGAGGTCGCGCAGCTGCCCTCAATCTCGTGCCAACCTCCACTGGCGCGGATAAGGTGGTTGCCGCGGTATTGCCCGAACTGGCCGGTAAATTCTCCGCCTTGGCGGTTCGCGCACCGATAGCCGACGGCGGTTTGACCGATATCACAGTACGATTGCAACAACCCGTCACGGAGGAACAAGTCAATCAGTGCCTGGCCGACGCCTGTAAGAATCAACTGCAAGGCGTGATGGATTTTACCGAACAGGAATGGGTCAGCAGTGACATCATCGGTAATCCTCATTCCGCNATTGTTCACGGNCTCTCAACACGGGTAATCGGCGATCGTACTGTCAAGCTCCAGGTGTGGTATGACAACGAATACGCCTATGCGTGCCGTTTGCTGGATTTGCTCGCATCCCTATGAACACGTAGTTAACAGAATACTCAAAAAATACTGGGATTTATTTACGTGTCACACCGTAAGCTCTTTCTTCAGGCGCTGAAACATTTAGGAATAGGCGAATTAACTGTTACTTTGCCAAGCGGAGAAATTTTACGCTGCCAGGGTCGTGAAGAGGGCGACAGTGCCGATCTTCAAATCAATCACTGGGCTGTTATAGATCGTCTTATTACACATGGCGATGTGGGATTCGGTGAAGACTATATGGCAGGGAAATGGACCACATCCAATCTGCTCGGCCTGATGCGAGTTGCCGCCGCCAACCTCGCTGTGCTTGACCGGTACTTCCACACCAATCTGTGGTTAAAGTTGTTGTNCTGGTGCAAACACCNTTTGCTATTCAATACCCTGAAGCGTAGCCGACAGAACGTGCATGAGCATTATGATCTGGGCAATGATTTTTATGCGCTTTGGTTGGATAAGAGTATGACTTACTCATGTGGTCTGTTTGGTGGTAATTCAGATCTATCCCTGTTTGATGCCCAGAAGGCTAAGTACAACCGAATCCTTCAGCGACTAAGCCCTTCACCAGGCGATCACATTGTGGAAATCGGCTGCGGTTGGGGTNGGTTCATGGAAGCCGCCGCTCAGCACGGGTGTCAGGTTACCGGGGTGACACTGTCGGACGAACAGGCCAAATACGCAAAAGAACGCCTCAAAAATGCCAATATGAGCGCGATCACGGAGGTTCGGTTGCAGGACTATCGAGAGTTATCAGGAACCTTCGATGGCCTCGTATCGATCGGAATGTTTGAGCATGTGGGCGAATCCTATTGGCCAACCTATATGAAAGATGTCCACGCTTTTCTAAAACCCGGTGGTAAAGCTGTGATCCAGACCATCACCATTGCCGAAGAGCGATTTAAGGAGTACCGCGATGGCAGCGATTTTTTGCGAGAGCATATTTTCCCGGGGGGAATGCTTCCTTCGCGACAACGTTTTGAAGCAGTAGCGCAGGGTGCAGGCTTACGTGTCAACGATGTTTTCGAATTCGGTATTGACTATGCGATTACGCTGGAACGATGGCTGTCTAATTTCGACATGAATTTAGAAGCTGTTCGAGCGCTGGGGTATAGCGATAGTTTCATTCGAAAATGGCAGTTTTATCTGGCTAGTTGTGCCGGCATGTTCCGCGCCGGAATGATCAATGTGATGCAAGTGGAAATGATAAATAATGGCTAGCTCGCTTCCCCTTTGATGGGAGCTCTGCAACTAATTAGTGAGAGAACACACTGTTGATGAAGAAACATCATCTTAAATATGCCTCGATTGCAGATATCCTGGTACTGACCGAAAGTCTGGGTTTGTTAATTAAAACCCGACTATGGCTACAAATCCTGATTGGTATGATCACGGGTGTTGCCTTGGGTGTGCTGATTTCTGCTCGAGGTATGGCCTTAGTCGATAGGCACGTGGCAGAACTCATCGCGGGTTGGCTGGCATTGCCAGGCTACATTTTCCTGGCGCTGATTCAGATGATCATGGTGGCGCTGATTTTTTCGTCCATTATTCTGGGNGTTGCATCCTGCGGCACGGGTGAGCAACTGCGAAGGTTGGGTATCAGGATAATTCCATATTTCCTGTGCACCACGACGGTTGCAGTAATGCTCGGTATTGTATTGGCCGAGTCAGTAAAACCCGGAGCGTATATTTCGCAACTGATGGTTGACAATACGTCACTGGATTCGTTGAGTCAGGCAGCGAACGCCAAGGAATTCGTCACACAGTCAGACGCTTCGGCTGCACGCCATCTCAACTTCCCCAAAACTCTGGCGAATCTGATTCCCTCGAATCCGCTCCGNGCGGCGCTGGATGGCAGTATGTTGCAAATTGTCGTTTTCTCAATTTTCTTCGGCATAGCATTATTGATGATCCAGTCTGCACGCGCCAAACCGTTATTGGATATTGCGATGTCTCTGCAGGAAGTTGCCATGAAAATTGTCAGCTGGGCGATGCTGATTGCGCCTTTGGCTGTTTTTGGCTTGTTAACGGAGATCACTACCAAAATGGGTTTTGATGCCATCCTGGGCATGGGTGGGTACGTCGCCACGGTAATTACTGGGTTGCTGTGCTTATTACTTTTTTATTTGGGGCTGGTGTATGTGGTTGCCCGAATATCGCCCCTCTCGTTTTTGCATAACATACGTGAGTTGCAGCTGTTGGCATTTTCAACCTCCAGTTCTGCGGCTGTAATGCCGCTCTCCATTGAAACAGCCACAAAGCGCTTTGCCATTTCTGAGTCCACGGCAAATTTTGTGATTCCCATTGGCGCCACCATCAACATGGACGGAACCGCAATTTACCAAGTTATCGCCGCAGTTTTTCTGGCCCAGGTTTACGGCATCGACCTGTCCTTGCCAGCATTGCTACTGCTAAGTGTGACGACCATTGGTGCATCGATTGGTGCGCCGAGTACGCCCGGTGTGGGAATTGTGGTCTTGGCGACGATATTGGGTGGGATAGGTGTGCCCGTATCAGGTATTGCGCTGCTAATCGGGGTTGACCGCATTTTGGATATGTCGCGTACGGTGGTGAATGTGACGGGTGACATCACTGCCTGTTTGGTGCTGGATAAATTAATGCTACGGCAAACGTAGTACTTACAATACATAGACACAGTTGGAGGTATCAAATGGAAGAACATATTGCACACTCAGGTGCTTGGGGATTGGCAATTATCATGATCGTGGGCATTTCCTGGGTCTTTTATCGCTACGTGGCACCCAAAAACTGGCATGAATGGGCCAGCGCGGGAGTGGTGCAGGCTTTTATTATTGCCTTGTATGCGGAGATGTATGGATTCCCACTCACCATCTATCTGTTATCCCGATTCTTTGGTCTCGATCGGGGCGATCTGAATGCGAGTCTCTGGTCTACCCTGCTGGGCATGGGCGAGACCGGAATGATGATTTCAATGATTCTTGGGTATGTGTTGGTCTTTTTCGGTATCGGCATATTTTTTCAGGGCTGGCGACAGGTTCACCGCGCGCGCCAGACCAATGCCTTAGTGACCGATGGTCTGTATCGGCTGGTCCGGCATCCTCAGTACACCGGTTTGTTTATTGCGTTGTTTGGCGAGGGCGTTGTCCATTGGCCCACACTGTTTTCTGTCGCCCTGTTTCCGGTGATCGTATTGGCTTACTACATGTTGGCCAAAAAGGAGGAGAAACAGGTGTTGGCGGAATTTGGTGACGCCTATCGAGCGTATCAGCAGCGAGTCCCTATGTTCATTCCCAGGAAAAGCCAGTGGCGAGCGTTTATCGATAGTTCCAGTTTGAACTCGGATAACTGAGGGTGGCCAATTGGAGTTGCATAACACCATAGATGCGAATGCAATGGATTGTGGGTGTTTGGAGCAGCCACACATAAGTAGTGAGTCGTTTCGAGTCTTTATTGAGGGTGATGCACTTTATGCATCGATGCTGAGGTCGATCGAAAGGGCACAAGACAGTATACAGTTGGAAAGTTATATTTTTGCCGACGATATAGTGGGGCAAGCGTTTTGCCGGGCGTTGATTGAACGGGCGCGGTCTGGCGTTAAAGTAAAGGTTCATATCGATGCTGCGGGTTCTCTGTTCTGGTTCTCGCGCAAGATGCAAAATTACATGCGCGACAATGGTGTGGAACTGCGCTGGTTCCACCGTTGGAGCTGGCGCAGACCATGGCGCTATAACCACCGCAATCATCGTAAATTGCTGATAGTTGATAACCGTATCGCCTATCTCGGCGGTTTCAATATTCACAAGGAAAATTCCTGCAAACACTATGGTGAGGCCCGTTGGCGTGATACCCATGTGAGCTTTGATGGTTCGCTTGTCAGCGTGGCGGCGCAGTTGTTTGATGCATTTTGGCACGGGAAGCTGCGTTCGCAGCCTCTACAAAAGGCCGAAGGTAGCAAACTCCTACACAATCAAACGCTAAGCTGTCGCCACCGTCTGCGTTGTGTGTATGGGGAAGCTTTTTGGAAGGCGAAAAAATTTATTTACCTGACGACACCGTATTTTGTTCCCGACAATCATACGCTCAGGCAATTATGCAAGGCGGCAGAGCGGGGTGTGGATGTCAGGCTATTGGTCCCCCGCAAAACTGATGTACGCATTGCGCGCTGGGCTGCTCGCCATATTTATGCATTGTTATTGGAGTCTGGTGTAAAGATATACGAATACCTGCCCCGGGTGCTGCACGCAAAGACCGTGGTGACCGACGACCATTGGTCGATGGTGGGAACCTCCAATTTGGACTATCGAAGTTTATTCACTAACTACGAACTCAATCTCGTAACCATCAACCAAGAATTGGCGAGCAAGCTCAAGCAGCAATTCATTGAGGATTTGTCTTTGTCGGAATGTATATCGCTTAACGACTGGAAGAAGCGTGATGGTTTATCGCGCTGGCAGGGGCGGGTGGCTATGATACTTAAACGTTGGTTGTGAATTTCATGTGTTTATTAATAAAACTGTTGAAGTTGGTCGTTGGTTTGTCTATTGCTGCCAACGTCTTGGCTGATGGCTCGTCGATGCCAAAATCAGCCGACGTAAAGCAAATTTTGGATTCCAGATGTGTGGTCTGCCATGGCTGCTATGATGCGCCATGTCAACTGAAACTCGGCTCCTATGAAGGACTTTTACGCGGAGCAACGCCTCAAACTGTTTATAACCCATCAAGGCTATCCGAAGACATCACCACACGGCTTTTTGTAGATGGTCAATCCGTCACCGACTGGCGAAGGCTGGGGTTCCATGAGGTGATAACGTCAGGGATGCCATCAACAGGTGGCGCGCAGCACACTGGCGATGTCCTGGACAGACTCATTAACGTAAAATCACAGAGTGCATTTCCTGCGGGCCGGAAATTACCTGAAAAATTCCCTCTGGATATCAACCGCGAATTATCCTGTTCGACTAAAAGTCAGATAGATGATTTTCTCTCTATCAATCCGGAAGCCGGCATGCCCTATGGTATGGCGCCTTTACCTCCGCAAGAGCTGGCGGTATTGAAGAGTTGGATAAAGCAGGGCTATCCCAATTTCGAAAAGCCGATGCCGCTACCCGCTGACGTCACTGAACAAGTTCGCCAGTGGGAGTCGTTTTTTAATCAAAGCTCGATTCGCGATAAGCTCGTTGCTCGCTATTTGTATGAACATCTGTTTTTGGGGCATTTGGCGATTTCTGATAAAAGTGGGAAGTCGTATTACTTTCGGATAATTCGTTCATCGACGCCAATTGGTTTGATTGCCAACGAAATAGCGACGCGTCGTCCCAATAGTGATCCAGGCGAGGAGTCATTTTACTATCGGTTGATTCCCATCAGGGAAACGATACTGGAGAAAACACATATTGTGTTTTCATTAACTCCACAACGTTTGGAACACTGGTTAGAAATATTTTTTACAGAGAAATGGGCCGTCAAAAAATTGCCCGACTATTCGACCAGCAATGCCAACAATCCTTTTTTAACTTTTAGCGCCATTCCCGCCGAATCCCGCTACCGCTTTATGCTGGACAATGTCCGGTTTTTCGTCGAATCCTTTATCAAGGGCCCGGTTTGTCGTGGACAGGTGGCGCTGAATGTCATCAACGACTATTTCTTTGTGGCCTTTCTATCGCCGGAGTATGACCTCTCGGTGGTTGATAAATCCTATCTCGCCAACGCGATACCCTTTTTGGATCTCCCGCCGACATCGGCAGGCCCTCTGGAATTTGCCACTTTATGGCACGAAGGGCTTCATTCGCACAGGCGCTATCTGGAATACCGTGATGAGGCTTATCGTACACATGAAATCACAAAAAATGGCCTGCCGCTATCAGCAATATGGAATGGCGGTGCCACTTCAATATCGCAATTGACCGTGTTCAGGCATTTTGACAGTGCCTCAGTTTCCGAAGGGTTCATTGGTGAAGGCCCTAATACAGTCTGGGTCATTGATTACCCCACGTTGGAACGTATCTATTACGATCTGGTGGTTAACTTCGATGTGTTTGGCAGTGTCTCGCATCAAATACTGACTCGGATGTACATGGATTATCTACGGATGGAGAGCGAAGCGTTGTTTCTCTCCTTTCTACCCGTTGCCGATAGAGAACCCATACTTAAACATTGGTATCGAGGGGCGTTGGCGCAGGCAAAGGTGTTTTATGGCCATTCCCATTTGCTGATTGATACACCAGCGGTGATTCATTATGTCGGCAAAGATCCGAAAAATGAATTGATCAGGATGATCAGCACTCGGTCGGCACACTCGTCGCACCGTGCTACGTCTTTTACAGATAATATACCCTCTTCACTTAAAGACCTGGGCCGCCAGTCTGCAAAACAGTCACGCTGGCTGCGTCATCTTCCTGAGTTGAATTATGTGGTGGTTCACGATGATCATGGAAATATAACGAATGTTGTTTCAATGATTGTCAACAGGGCTCATGCGAACGTCTCATTTATTTTTGGCGAAGAGGATCGCCGTATACCGGAAGAGGACACATTGATGTTGGTGAATGGATTGCTTGGGAGTTATCCCAATTTTATTTTTTGGATTGATCAAAGTGAAATCGGCAAGTTTTCCGACGCGGCTAAAAAGGTTTCGGATACGAAGAGTATGGATCAATGGGTGGCTCGTTACGGCGTCCGCAGAACTGATCCTAGAATTTGGTCAGTCTTGGATAAATTGCACTATTACAAACAGCACGGTGGCGAAAGTGAAGGGCTGTTTGATGTAAGCCGGTATGAAAACCTGTGAGACTAAAGAAAGGATAACATGCAAGGAATTCAACTTTGTTCTTTAACCTGACCCTTTTTTTAACCGCGTCACTCCTGATGGTGGCCTGCGGTGCTGTGTTTGAACGTTTTAAACTGCCGCAAGCAGCTGTGGTTATTTTTGTCGGTGTTTTGCTGGGGCCAGCCGGTATCGGGGTAATTCAGCTTGGTGATCTTGAACATACCCTGTCTGAGTTCGCAGTGATAATAATGCTGTTTTCAGCTGGTTATAACATTCAATGGTCACACTTTACCGCTGCTATCAAGCCGGGTATCGGGGTGGGCTTGTCGGGAATTGTGACCAGTCTGGTCGCTGGGTTCACCGCCGCCTATTTCCTATCCAAAGATATCGATGAAGCTCTATATGTCGGTATTGCCCTGTCGGCTACCAGTATTGGTCTCAGTGTTGCTCTGATGAGTCATGCATCGGTACTTGAAAGCAGGGTGGGGCAAATCCTGTTGGCGGCAGCCATTGTTGATGACATTCTGGTGATGTATTTATTGTCGGTCACCCACGCAAGCCTGAACAATGACGGTGGTGTGAGCGTCATTTTGTCCTCTCTGTTATTGAGTCTACTCGTCTTGTCGGGATTAAGCGGGATTCTTTGTGTGTTCAATGCGTTAATTAAACATTTCTCGGTAGATCAATCCATAGTTTTCCAGCGGTCAATGGCTATTGCGATGGCAATGTTGTCCGCTTGGGTAACAGCGAGATTCGGTCTCTCTCCAGTAGTTGGGGGCTTTGTCGCCGGGGCGGTTGTTGCCGGCTTCAAGGACCAGTCCGTCGGAGGAGGCAATAATGGAAACACCTCCGACGGCGGCTATTTTGCTGGAATCAGTCAGTTTCTTTCTCCTATGTTCTTCCTAGCCATTGGGCTGGAGATTACGGACATCAACCTACAGGATCAGGGATTACTCCATTACGCGCTATGGGTCTTTACTGCTGCAGTCATTGGCAAATTGCTTGCACCCTGGGTGCTCGCTGGCGTCATGACAGTGCGAGAACGCTTGCTGCTTGGGTTTGCCTTGTTGCCACGGGCAGAGGTTGCCCTCGTTGTTGCCAGTGTAGGGCTTCAGCAGGGACATCTGTCACATCATGGCATGATAGCGTTAGTGCTGATGACCCTGGCAACAGCGACTATCGCGGCCACTGTAATACCTCCGCTTGCCAGGCTCGCTGAATCAGGGGGTAATCGATAGTGGACATGCAATATACCTATTTTTTCTGGAGCCTGATCCTGCTGCTGATTTGGCTGGTTGTGTTTGTGGTGCAAAGACCACAACGTAAAAAGATGTTGATGATGAGCGTCGGCACGGCGCCTTTGGGGTTGTCGGAACCGCTTTTCTATCCCAGCTATTGGTTTCCGCCTACTGTGCTCGATTTGGGCGGAAAAACCGGCTTTGATTTGGAAAGTATAATTTTTTCCTTCGCTATTGGCGGTCTGGCAAGCAGTCTCTACGGCTTGTTCGGAAACAACAAACTTCTTCCCGTGGGAGAATGTGAAAGGCACAGCCGGCATCATCGCTTTCACAAGTTTTTGTTGAGTTCACCCGTTTGGCTGTTTCTAGGTCTGGAATGGCTGACTTCCTGGAATGCAATTTATACCGCGTCTTGGAGTCTGCTGGGTGGAGCCATCGCCACGGTGCTTTGTCGATCGGATTTGTTAGTCAGCGTTATCAAGGGCTCCTTCATTTTTACCGGATTTTATTTTCTGTTCTTCAGTGCCATGGCGGCTTCACATCCTGAATTTGTCAGTCTGTACTGGAACCATGCCAATATCAGCGGGATACAAATTGTCGGGATACCGGTGGAGGAGTTGCTGTTTGCTTTTTCACTCGGAGGGATGTGGAGCGCGTTTTATGAGCATCGCCATTGGTTGCGAGTGACTTCGCAATAATTTTAGAGGCACTGAGGGAAAATTATACGGGCGAAGGTAGGCTTGCCATTGCAGTTCCATTGCTCATATTGTCGCTGGTGGTGTTCCGACGCCGGTTGCAGTAACCCTGTGGAATTTTCCGAGAAAAGTTAACGAGACAAAATAATCGTCTATAAGGGAAATCGATGTCCAATTTTGTTTTACCCGGTGTGGCGCTGGCCGTGGTGTTAGTTTTATTTCTGCTGAGGGTACGCAATGCCACTCTTTGGCGGGCTACGGTAACACCACTGGCGTCAATAATC
>PAJK01000107.1 GCA_002706025.1 Oceanospirillaceae bacterium | reverse complement strand
GAATCCACCTCCACGACAGAGAAAAGAAAACGAGCCTCAGATGAGGCTCGTGATATGAATCCCAAACTGTGGGACAGCAGTGGGCATTGCCGGGTTTTTTTATGTCTGTCTGAAAGCTCCCAGGCAGCGCTGCTATGGGCTGTGGTACACTTGCCGCTTCAGTTACAGGTGTTGTTATGTCGTTAATATTAGCGCTCGATGCGTCTTCATTACTTTGTTCTGTCGCCCTGGGTGATGGGGATCAGCAGTGGAATATCACAGAGCTTCAGCCTCGCCGTCATGCTCAGCGTTTATTGCCGATGGTTGACGAAGTTATCGCTCAGGCCGGAATGGAAATAGAAAGCATTTCTGCCATTGCTTATGGTCGCGGACCAGGCTCTTTTACGGGCATTCGTATCGCCGCAGCGGTAATGCAGGGGCTGGCGATGGCGCTGGATGTTCCGGTTGCCGGTATTTCGTCTTTACAGGCAGTGGCGCAGTCAGTGTTTGAACGCTCCCAGGCAGAAAAAATACTGGTGGTGATGGATGCCCACATGGGTGAGGTGTTCTGGGGTATTTATCAGCGTGATGGCGCTGTTTGTCGGCCTGTTTCCGAAGAAAAAGTAGGTGCTCCTGAGTTATGCCTGCAGAATATCGCCGTTTTCGATGGTGAATTGGCGGGTGATGGTCTGGCTTTGGAGCCGTTTAAACATTTATCCCAACAATGGGCAGATCGTCATCCGGATGCCTGTGACATTCTCAAGCTGGCGCTGGTTGCAAAAAATAAGGGGCTTTTTGCTGAACCAGAACAGCACCAGCCTGTCTATCTGCGCGATTCCGTGGCATGGAAGAAACTTGATGAGCAGCCAAGTCTGCTGAAACGCAATTAAGGGAGCGGAACCTCCGTGGATTTATTTCAGATTATTGTTTTAGCTCTGGTGCAGGGACTGACCGAATTCCTGCCTATTTCCAGTTCAGCGCATCTTATTCTGCCGTCGGCGGTACTGGGTTGGCAGGATCAGGGCCTGGCATTTGATGTTGCAGTCCATATCGGGACGTTGCTCGCGGTTGTTGTGTATTTCCGTCAGGATATCCTGCGCATTATTGGTGGCTGGTTAACGACAGGCTTCAGCCGCACTCCCAATGCAGATGGACGTCTGGCCTGGTTTATTGCTCTGGCGACCATTCCGGCCGGATTGGCTGGTCTGTTGCTGGATGATTGGATTGAAGCAAACCTGCGTTCCGTGGCTGTTATTGCGTGGGCGACAATCGGTTTTGGTATTTTATTGGGTATTGCTGACCGCGTTAAAGGCAAGGGTATTACGCTGGGTAAAATGACGCTGATGATGGCGCTGGTTATTGGTGTTGCTCAGGCAATTGCCTTGATTCCGGGAACCTCCCGCTCAGGTATTACCATGACAGCAGCATTATTTATTGGTCTGCAACGGGTCGATGCCGCGCGTTTTTCTTTCTTATTATCAATTCCATTAATACTGGCCGCAGGCGGATTAAAAACACTGGATCTGATGGATTCTGTTCTGCCGGTTGACTGGAGTGCTATTGCTATTGGTATTGCGGTGTCCGCGGTCAGCGCCTGGTTATGTATCTATTATTTCCTCGCGTTTATCAACCGGATCGGGATGATGCCGTTCGTTGTTTACCGGCTGGTTCTTGGCGCGCTGCTGATGGTCTTTTTTGTCTGAGGTCGCCCTTGTACTCACTTATCTGTCTTGACCGCGCCTTACTGGCGGAGGCAAAGCGCTGGTGTGATATGTATGGCCTGACTCTGGCACAGGGCACCAGACTGCCAGTGGGTGGCTTTCATTTGTGTCTGGATTTTACCGGGCTGAGTCTGCGCAGTGGCGATGACCCCAAAGTACAGGTGCAGGTGAATTTTTCCGAGGGGGCTGTGGCTCACCGCCGTCGCTTCGGCGGTGGAATGGGGCAGGATATTGCCAAAGCGATAGGTGTTTCCTCGAGCTATAAGCCTTCAGTCATCGATGCAACAGCAGGTCTTGGTCGTGACTCGTTTGTGCTGGCAACGCTGGGCTGCGAAGTAACAGCCATTGAACGTCAGCCGGTTGTCGCTGCATTACTGGCGGATGGATTGCAACGGGCAATTAATGATATTGATATCAGTGATATTATTGCCCGTATCCATTTGAAATATGGCCAAAGCCAGACATTAATCAGCGACGAAAGTGATCAGGGTTTTATGGCGGATATCGTTTATCTCGATCCGATGTTTGATCACGATCCGAANCAAACTGCGAAAGTAAAAAAAGATATGCAGGCGTTCCGCGATATTGTCGGCCAGGATACGGATGCNGGTNATCTGCTGGNACCAGCCTGGCNGGCAGCACGCTGCCGGGTGGTNGTCAAAAGAGCCAGAAAGGCNGAACCTTTGGCCGGACGTGCGCCNAGTTATGCGATTACCGGTAAATCCAATCGCTTTGATGTGTATGTTAAAGCAAAGGTCGCGCCGCCAGAGGCATAACNATCNGCNNCCTGCTGNCACAACAGCCGGATAATTTATCCGGCTGTTGTGTNGANTCANTCCTGTTTTTTCTCGTCTGCNTCTTCTGCNNCAGGTTTCTGANCCGGNGTTGCTTCGGTTTCNTCTGCCTCNGCANCATCATTGGCGGTGTCTTCCGTGTCCGGTTCTTTATCGTCAGAGTCNGCTCCCAGNCTGCGCAGGATACTCTCGCGNAATGCACCNTCGAGAATTTCTTCCAGACTGGCGATCAGCGGCTGCAAGCCATCGTCAAANANCAGTTTATCGTCAGTGGCTTTTGCCAGNCGCTGTTCGCTGATGAGCTGGCGGATCAGNGTGCGGAACAGGTTCTTGTCAAAAAACTCCGGNGCGTTAATGCCGTANAGCANAGAGATACGTTGCGCCAGCAGGGTGCTCTGTTCCTCCAGGGAGGTGGCGTCGAGTTCGCCGCTGCCTTTCTGACTGAGAATGCTCAGTGTCAGGAAATAGCGCTCCAGCGTTTGCATCATATTGCCGGCCAATCCCTGCAGCATGGCAAATTCGTAGCTGCTTGCNGGCGGTGCGTAATAACCGCGGCTGTTATGCAGGAGATATCCATGCTCGACNAGNACNGTCAGCCATTGCTTCACTTCTTCTGCCAGNTCTGCTTCGTCCCAGCGCAGGAACAGCTCGGCTTTTAAATATGGATACAGCAANGTGACGATGTCCTGGGTCTGGGTCAGACCGGCGCGCTGATTGTTGGTGAACAAACAGGCTAATAANGACGGCAGTGCNATCAGGTGCAGCACGTTGTTGCGGTAGTANGTCAGGGTTACCGCCTGACGTTCATTAGTCTGAATCAGGTCGCCCAGTGGATGCTGNCTGCGGCTGACGNCGTCCAGCTTCTCACCATANTCGAGCCAGCTCTGGCCATCGCCNTCCGGCAGGCTGGTNAGGTGGCTGTATGGGTTGCTGGCGAGCAGGNGATGGTAACTTTCCATCTGGCTGATCAGCTGNTCTTCTTCCATGGCCTGACGCGGCGCNGACAGGATGCTCAGAGCGATCAGGTTAACCGGATTGACNGACGTGGCNTTATTAATACCGGTAACGACCTGATTGGCCAGCTGGCCGACCACNTCCGGNGCCCATTGCGGGCGATAGTCAGANTCGCTGTAATCCTGCTCTTTCCAGNCAGGCTGTTGCTGATCCAGAAATTCTGTCAGGTAGACCGGATCGCCAAAGGTCACGTTCACTTTGCCAAATGAGCGTTTCAGAGAGCGCAGAGTGCCCAGCACGCCGAGCAGGCTTTCTTTTTTCTTTTTCTGACCGCGTAATTCGCCCAGATAGCTGTTGGCTTCGAATACTTTTTCATAGCCGGTATAAACCGGCATAAACAGGATCGGTTTGCGTGAATCGCGCAAATAGCTGCGCANTGTCATGGCCAGCATGCCGGCTTTCGGACTCAGGGTGCGGCCGGTGCGGGAGCGGCCGCCTTCAACGAAATATTCNGTGGCGTAACCGCCNGCAAAGACNGAGTGCAGGTATTCGTCNAANACNGCNGCNTANAGTTTATTGTCGCGGAAGGTACGGCGCATAAAGAAAGCACCGCCNCGGCGCAGAATGGAACCCACCACCGGCATATTCAGGTTAATGCCNGCAGCGATCTGTGGCAGCTGCAGGCCCTGNTGNTANAGCACGTACGACAGCAGCAGATAGTCGATGTGNCTGCGGTGGCANGGCACATAAATGATTTCGTTGTCTTTAATGACGTCTTTCAGGTTTTCAATATTGTGTAACGCAATACCGTNGTAAATCTTATTCCACACCCAGGTCAGTACCAGGTCGAGAAAGCGCACATTGGTATAGGAAATATTGGAGGCGATTTCGTCNGCGTACTTAAGTGCTTTTTGCTGGGCTTTGAGTTTGGAAATACCTTTGCTTTGCGCTTCTTCTTCAATCGCTTTGACCACCAATGGGCGGTTAGGAATCTGATGTACCAGGGTGCGGCGGTGAGAAAGGTCNGGTCCGAGTACCGCTGCAGATACCTGNCGGTTATGAACGCGCAGTACCCGCGCTACTTTGCGGGCCAGTTTCTCTGCGTTCTGGCCGGACTCTGCCATCTCGCGNAATGAAATCGGACGGCTGAAATGAACAAAGGTATTNCGGCCATTGAGCACAATGGCCATCAGTTTGGCCAGGCGNCCACCGATGGCACCGGTATTCTGTAACCAGATACGCAGAAATGAGCCTTCCTTTTGTGGNGCCCGGCCCCAGAAGACACGTACTGGTACGATCTGGATGTCNCGCTCGTCATCTTCCAGNAGCCATTGCGTCTGGCGGACCAGTTGGGATGCCACCATGGGCGTTCCCTGTTTGCGGAAAAAGGCAGCGCGATGGTAAATGCTGAACCAGGGTTTGCCNGGCAGGCGGCGCTCNGCGCGGTCATCCTGTGGGCTGGCCCAGCCTTTCAGGCTGGCTTCGCGGTCAATAACCAGCTGTTCCGCGTGGGATGGGTACAGCATGGCGTAAATCACCGGTTTATCCGGATCAATATTAAAGTCTTTGGTATCCGGACCAATAATCTGGGTTTTAATCATGCTGTACAGCAGCTTTTGCTGTACGCGGAACAGAACGCTGCGCAATTTTCGGATTATTTTCATCTTATGGCTCTTTATTCGCTACAGACAGTCCGGATGCTGCTGTCTTATGGGCTGTGAAAGTTTAACCCGTGCAGCGCCTTGTTTAAACGGTGAATAATCTGACTCTGTGAACCAGGGCCGTGGATTTTTAAATTGCAGGAGCGCGATATTTAATCCTGCAGCTCCTTATGCAAATAAAAAGCAGACTTTATGCTTCATTGTCCTTTTGTGTTGTTTATAAACCGTCTGCTTGGTTGTTTGGATTGCTTCGCGTTATTCACAGGTTTGTGTGGAGAGGTTTGTATGGAGAGGTCTGTGTCGAGAGGTTTGTGTGGAAGTCATCGTTATTCTGACACACCACGACACTTGTCGTGATGGCTGATTTTTTCTTGTTGTTTTGCTGATGGTGATCGTGAGGGGGAGTGCGAGGGAAGGGGTCATGCAATGACATGATCGGTATTCAGCCGTTGTGCCGGACACAGTCTGGCAGGAAAGAACAAAGTGGGCTCCAATACGGGCTGTTGCGCTTGTTTTTGCGGTGTTGTTACAGCGTTGAGGGCTTTCCTCTGTCCTTAGCTGCTGTTCTTAGCTACACAGCAACCGGATGTCACTATGTGATATGGACTGGCGAACATTGCAGGCAGACAATCCTGGTTCGGTATGCAGGTACAGGATGCACAGTTGTTGTCGGTCAGTCTGAATCAGCATCTTTCTTTGAGGCCTGTGTTCTCCGCCGGATCTGTGGTTGCTATCCGTGGGTGCTATAAAGAGGGCAGGAAAGAGAACTGGATGGAAGAGGGGTTTCAGCGCAGTCACTTTCTGCCTGCGCCTTGACTATCTCTCATCAGTAATGAGGGGGCGGTGCTTCCTGGCTGCTGTCTTTTACCTGGCCATCATCGGCCTGCAGCTGCTCCAGTTTTTTATTCATCATGCGCATTGCCTGACGGGCAAGATCAAATTGTTGCGACAGCTCCGCCATCTGGCTGTTTAGCGTGTCCACGGTTTCCTCCATGAAGGCCAGCTTCACTTCGAGTTCGTCAATCCGGCGCTGAGCCGCGTCATCCGTGGTCTGCAGGCTTTTATGCCCTTGCTCTGAATGGCTCATAGGATGCTTTATACCCCTTTGCTATCGTGTTGATTTTTTTAATGAATTGGGCTTTCATAGCCCACTCGTTACACGGCTTTTACAGCCAGTATTCCGATTCAGATGTGATAATAACAGCGATATGAGAGAAGGCATGGGCAAAATTATGTTGAGAAGAATTTTAATAGCACTGGTCAGTGCGGTGTTATTGGCAGGTTTGGTTGCTGTAGTTTTACCGAAAGTGGTCACCGGCCTGCAGGTTGAAGGCAGCGTGATGGCGATCGAAGGCATGAAGATGTTTCTGTTCCTGGTGGCCGTGTTTGGTTTCGTCATCAGTATTGTGTCTGTGCAGCTGTCGCCATCCCGTCGTCGCCGTTTCCGTAACAGCGGTACTGTGGTTGAGCAGGATGTGGAAGACGGCCGTGAGCGCGGCGTTGTTAAATGGTTTAACGTCAAAAAAGGTTTTGGTTTTATTACCTGGGACGAAGGTGAGGATGTGTTTGTCCACTTCCGCTCGATTCGTGGTCAGGGTCACCGATCACTGACGGAAGGTCAGCGGGTTAAGTTTACCGTTGTTCGTGGGCAGAAAGGCCCTCAGGCGGAAGACGTATCAGCGGTTCGCTGAATACGGACAGCGGAAAACAAAAAAAGCGGCTTTCAGCCGCTTTTTTTGTGCCTGACCGTCAGATCAGATGCGCAGTTTTTTACCGGCCCGCGGTCGTCAGGTCTGTTGTTTCTGTGGCGCGGGCTTTACCTGAGCTGCAATTTTGCGCAGCGGACAGGCGCGGTTGATCCGGGCGACACGATACGGGTCGTCGCATTGGGCTTCGCCCAGCCATTGCAGAATTTCGGTGATATGTTGCCAGAAGGTCATCGGGTCACTCCTGCAGAACCTATACATTGACTGTAGAAATTCCGCAGGAAGTTGCCACTGGCTGACAGGTTAGTCGCGGGCGAGAAGAGCCTTCAGCAGACGAGGATTGCTGACAACCAGGTTGGCTGGTGCTTTCAGCATTGGCTGGCCAGACACTTCGGACATCAGACAGCCGGCTTCAGAGGCGACCAGACCGGCAGCGCTGAGCGCATACTCGTCGACATCGCTGAGCATGGCAGCCTGAAAACGGTCGGCAGCTACGTAGCAGATGGACAGCGCGTTAGAGCCGATGTTGCGCAGATCGTAAGCGCGGGTCATCAGGCGTTGAGTACGCTGGCGCTGGTCGAGTGCTGAATCGTTAGTACCCATTGGCTGGGTATAACCAACAATGGCATCGCTCAGGGCATTGATGTTACTGCAACGAATACGACGGTTGTTCAGCTGAGAGCCACGACCACGGGAAGCAGTAAACTCATCACCATTGATTGGGTTAACAACAACGGCGTGCTCAGTTTTACCGTTGGCCACGCAGCTGATAATGATGGCAAAAGACGGAATGCCTACGCGGAAGTTGGCGATGTCATCAATCACGCAGATCTGCCAGGTTGGCTGATCGTTATTCTCAATGTTGCGGCCGGTTTCACGACCAGCAAAGTTGTGCTCAGGCAGGGCTTTCTTCAGTTCGAAGATGATGCTCTTTTCCAGACCAATGGTGCAGTCTGCAATAAACTTTGCTTTTTCCTGATCCGTGCTCTGGGCAGAATCGAAACGGTCCAGACGGCGGACCAGGTCTTGGCCAGCATTACGCGCAGCGCGCAACGCCAGGTTCACCATGGGTTGCATAGGGCTTCTGTCTCTTAAAGAACATTTTGGGGCGCGGGATTATATCAGCACCGAACTGGTTAGCAAGGGCGGTTTTACGTTACACTTCACGCCCTTTCAATTTTTCCTTTATCCGCTTAGCCGGATACGTCGCAGGATTCCGCTTTTTTATGCTAGATCAGATACGCATTGTCATGGTGAATACCACCCATTCCGGCAACATCGGAGCGGCTGCCCGGGCAATGAAGAACATGGGGCTCAGCCGGCTGGTGTTGGTGGATCCGATTGCCGCTATCGATGAAGAGGCGATTCAGCGCTCCTCCCGCGCAGAGGATATCCTGCACAACGCTGTGATCGTACCGACATTAGAGGAAGCCGTAGCGGACTGCTCTTTGATCATCGGCACGTCGGCGCGCAGCCGGCATATTCCGTGGCCGCTGATGACACCACGGCAGTCAGCAGCCAAAGCCCGTGAGATGATTCCGGCCGGTAATGAAGTGGCATTGGTGTTCGGGCGTGAGTCCCGCGGCCTGACCAATGAAGAGCTGCATCTGTGTACGGCCCACGTGCACATTCCCACGGAGGAGTCATTTTCTTCTCTTAATGTGGCGCAGGCGATTCAGGTGCTGTGTTACGAAATGCGTCTGGCACTGGCGGAACCTGCCGGGACTGATGCTGACGAAGAAGACGGTGTCTGGGGGGTGCCCTGGGATCATCCGCTGGCAACGCACGCGGAATTGGAAGGACTGTTTCAGCATATGGAATCTGCGCTGGTTGATATCGGCTTTCTTGACCCCGATACTCCCAAACAATTGATGTCGCGCATGCGCCGCCTGTACCAGCGTGCGGCGATGGACAAAACCGAAGTAAACATCCTGCGCGGTATGCTGGCCACAGTGCAAAAGCAACTGCATGGCGGAAAAGCCCGGGACAAGAACAATATACCAGCCTCAGATGCTGGCAACAGCACAACACAAGAAGGTGAAAGTAAGTGAGTATCAAACAACTGCGTGAAGATATCGCCAGTGTTTTTGAGCGTGACCCGGCAGCCCGCAATACGTTTGAGGTGTTGACTACCTATCCGGGTTTGCACGCTATTCTGCATTACCGTATCGCCAACTGGCTTTGGCGCAAGGGAATGAAGTGGCTGGCGCGTTTATTGTCGACCTTCAGCCGCTGGATGACGGGTATTGAGATCCATCCCGGCGCAACCATTGGCCGCCGCTTCTTTATTGACCATGGCATGGGTGTGGTGATCGGTGAGACAGCAGAGATCGGCGACGACTGCACGTTGTATCATGGCGTTACGCTGGGGGGTACCACCTGGAATAAAGGCAAGCGTCACCCGACGCTGCGCAATGGCGTGGTTGTGGGTGCCGGTGCCAAAGTGCTCGGTCCGATCATTGTTGGTGAGAATGCCCGTATCGGCTCCAATGCGGTCGTCACCAAAGAAGTGCCGGACAGTGCAACCGTGGTGGGGATTCCGGGTCGTATTATCCGTAAAGCCGGCGATGAAACACTGGAAAAACGTCGCCTCATCGCCGAAAAGATTGGCTTCGACGCCTACGGTATAGCCGACGAAATGCCGGACCCGATTGCGCGATCCATCCATAACCTGATGGATCACATGAACGCGGTAGACAGCAAGATTGATACTATGTGCAAAGCGTTGGCAGAAATGGGTAACACCAGTTGCTCTGATGCCTTGCCCAAGCTTGAAGAAGAGACCTTCGTCAGTCTTAATGATGCCTATGCAGAACTGAAAGAAGTGGCCCGTGAAGCCATCCGTCAGGAGGATCAGCAGGAACAGGCGGCTGACAAGACTGACAATGAACAGGACAGGGCGCTTTAAAGTTGACTGAATTTGTCGGATTTGGGCATAATAAGTCATTACTTAATACAGGGGATTACTCATGCGATTAACGACTAAAGGACGCTATGCTGTGACTGCCATGCTGGATCTGGCGATTCATGCTCAGCAGGGGCCGGTCAGTCTTAATGATATTTCCGGTCGTCAGGGAATCTCCCTTTCCTATCTGGAGCAGTTGTTTGCCAAGCTGCGCCGTAATGGATTGGTCGCCAGTGTCCGTGGTCCGGGCGGCGGTTACCGCCTGAGCCGCGAGAGTGCACAGATCAATGTCGCCGACATCGTGGATGCAGTAAACGAATCCATGGATGCAACCCGCTGTAATCGCCGTGGCGATTGCCAGGATGGTCAGCCATGTCTGACGCATCATCTGTGGCTGGATCTGAGTGATCAGATTCACGACTTCCTGTCCGGCATTACTTTATCCGGTCTGATTGAGCGCGAAGAGATCCGTCTGATCGCCGACCGTCAGGGTCAGTCCGGCAGTAACCGCATTCAGGCGGTTGAAGAAACAGAACAAGAGAGTCAGGCGCAATCAGCCTGATGGCTGGCGTAAACCGCTGACTTTATACCTCCGGCACCCGGATGGGTGCCGTCTCCACTTGACCTGAAGGCGCGGGCGCGGACAATGCCCGGTTTCAGATCAGCCCGGAACCATCATGAAAGCCCTGTATTTCGATTACGCTGCGACCACTCCCGTTGACCCTCGTGTTGCTGAGGCTATGGCTGCCTGTCTGACGATGGACGGCAACTTCGGTAATCCTGCTTCCCGTTCCCACCGTTATGGCTGGCAGGCGGAGCAGGCGGGGGAAAGCGCCCGTCGCCAGCTGGCTGATCTGTTGAATGCTGATCCGCGCGAAATTGTCTGGACCTCTGGCGCCACTGAGAGCAACAACCTGGCTCTGAAAGGCGTGGTTGAGCACCTGCGTGACGCTGAGCAGGTACAGGGTCCGCTGCACATTATTACGTCGGCGATCGAACACAAAGCGGTGCTTGATCCGTGTAAATGGCTGGAAAAGCACCAGAATGTGGAAGTAACTCTGCTGACACCGGATGCGGATGGTCTGATTGACCCGCAACAGGTGAAAGACGCATTGCGTGATAACACCTGTCTGGTCAGTCTGATGGCTGTCAATAATGAGCTGGGTACCATCACCGACATTGCCGCAGTCTCTGCGCTGCTGAACGATCATCCGGCTCTGCTGCATGTGGATGCCGCTCAGGCGGTAGGCAAAATTCCGGTGGACGTAAAAGCCTGGGATGTTGACCTGATGTCTGTGTCGGCGCATAAGTTCTATGGCCCTAAAGGCATTGGCGCTTTGTTCGTGCGCCGTGAACCACAGGTGAAACTGGCCGCCCAGATTCACGGTGGTGGTCATGAGCGTGGTATGCGTTCCGGTACGCTGGCGACGCATCAGCTGGTCGGTCTGGGTGAAGCAGCACGTATTGTTGCGGAAGAACAGGCCACTGACGAAGCGCGGATCCGTGCTTTGCGCAACAAACTCTGGCAGGGGCTGGAAGCGATCGGTGACGTTTATCTTAACGGCCATGCGGTGCACGGCTCTGCCAATCATCTGAACGTGAGTTTTGCCGGTGTCGACGGTGAAATTCTGCTGGCTTCGCTGGCGAAGGTCGCTGTCTCGTCGGGCTCCGCCTGTAACTCGGCCACCGTCGCGCCATCTTATGTACTGAAGGCCATTGGCCGCAGCGATGATCTGGCTCATGCGGGGCTCCGTTTCAGTCTCGGACGCTTCACCAGTGAAGACGATATCGATGCTGCAATTGCCGAGGTAAGCCGCGTGGTAACTGCGCTGAGAGGCTGAGCAGGCGCTGTCAGCGCTGGTCCTGCTGAGGCCTTTTAGTGGCCGTTGTACCCGCTGAGCAAAAACCTTAACAAAATCAGTGCCAAAATTTCCTTCAGAACCCCCGGGACACGTACAACTTTCATCAAAAGGTGCGTATAATCCGCGGGTTTTGATCCTCTAACCCCTAAAATTGATTAATTCTGGAGCTAAAAATGGCTGTTGAACGCACTTTGTCCATCATCAAACCGGATGCAGTGGCCAAAAACGTAATCGGTGAAATCCTGACCCGCTTTGAAAAAGCTGGCCTGAAAGTAGTTGCCGCTAAAATGATCAAGCTGGACGACGAAAAAGCCGGTGGTTTCTACGCTGAGCACAAAGAGCGTCCTTTCTTCAAAGATCTGGTTGGCTTCATGACTTCTGGTCCTGTTGTTGTACAGGTTCTGGAAGGCGAAAACGCTATCGCTGCTAACCGCGAACTGATGGGTGCAACTAACCCTAAAGAAGCGGCTGCCGGCACTATCCGTGCTGACTTCGCAGAAAGCATCGATGCAAACGCAGTACACGGTTCTGACTCTGCAGCATCTGCTGAGCGCGAAATCGCTTACTTCTTCTCTGCAGAAGAAATCTGCGCACGTTAATTCGGCGCGGAACTCAGGGGGCCTGTGGCCCTCTGACTGCTCTTAACGCCAAACTCTGTCTGGTATCTGCTGATGTCTGAAAGCAACGAAAAAGTTAATCTGCTGGGGCTGTCGCCCACCAAAATGGAAGCCTTCTTTGCCAATCTGGGTGAGAAGAAGTTCCGTGCCCAGCAAATGCTGAAATGGATACATCAGTACGGCGAATCCGACTTCGACAAAATGACCAATATGAGCAAGCCTCTGCGGGAAAAACTGTCGAAGGTGTGTGAAGTACGCCTTCCGGAAGTGATTTACGAAGATTTCTCCAAAGACGGAACGCGCAAATGGGTGATGCGCATGGACGGCGGCAGTGCTGTCGAAACCGTTTATATCCCGGAAAACGAACGTGGCACCCTGTGTGTCAGCTCGCAGATTGGCTGTTCCCTGGACTGCAGTTTCTGCTCCACCGGTAAACAGGGCTTTAACCGTGATCTGAGCGTCGCTGAGATTATTGGTCAGCTGTATGTCGCGGCCATGAGTTTCCACGAGCCGGGTGAACGCCGCGAACGCCGCATTACCAACGTGGTAATGATGGGTATGGGCGAGCCATTACTGAATTTTGATAACGTTGTCGACGCCATGCAGCTGATGATGGAAGACAACGCTTATGGTTTATCCAAGCGCCGGGTGACATTGAGCACCTCCGGTGTCGTACCAATGATGGATAAACTGGGTGACGTGATTGACGTTTCCCTTGCGGTATCCCTGCATGCGCCAAACGATGCGCTGCGTAATCAGCTGGTGCCGCTGAACAAAAAATACCCGCTGAAAGAATTGATTGCCGCCACCAACCGTTATCTGGGCAAACTGCCGGATAAACGTAAAGCGACCATTGAATACACTTTGATTGATGGTGTGAACGACACGATGGAGTGTGCGGTTGAACTGGCCGAGCTGTTGAAGCAGGTTCCCTGCAAAATTAACCTGATTCCATTTAATCCATTCCCGAATTCCGGCTACAAACGCCCGAGCAATAACCGGGTTTACAAGTTCCGCGATTATCTGATCAGCCAGAATCATGTTGCCACTATCCGTTCGACACGTGGCGATGATATTGATGCCGCCTGTGG
>PAJK01000106.1 GCA_002706025.1 Oceanospirillaceae bacterium | reverse complement strand
GCAAAACATGCATTTCCGCCATCCATGGCGGTCAGGAGTTTAGCCCGTCCGGCGAGAGGGGTAAGGCCCCTCTATGAGGACAAGGGGCCTGACATTTTTCAAAAAGGCTTGAATAGAAATTTGTGGGACAGCAGTGGGCGACTGCCGGCTTTTTTGATTTACGTTTTATTTTTTGTTCAGCTTTCTTACTTTGTTTTCTTTTTCCTGGGTCATCTGCTTTTTACAGGCTTTCATGACGGCTGATAACGGCTTTTTCCAGTTTATCGAGGGCTTCCATCATCAGTCGTGACTGATCTGAAAGGCGCTCCAGTTCTTTTTCTATTTTTACTTTTTGTCCGATTTTATCGCTTGATGCCGATTTACCCATCAGCTTACGCCAGATTGATTTTTCCGGCTTATCGAACAGCATCTGGAAAATGTCTTTATAGACGGCATGTACCTGGTGGTGGATCTCTTCCAGTCCGGTAAATTCCGGATAGTCTTTCAGTGCCTGGCCTTCCCCGTAGTACCAGCCACCAAACTGACAGTCTGTGTGCTCCACCGGTAGCTGACCTTCTTCGACGGCATAACCTGAGGTCAACGCCATGGCGTAAGCACGCCAGCGCAGGTGTGCCGTTTTGGCTTTACGCAGTTGTTGCAGGATGTCGGTAATGCTCTCGCGGTGCTGAATGTCTGACATAACTCCCCCAAAAAGATGCCGCCGCCGGGCTGAAACAGCCGCGGCCAACTAGCCCATGATTATATTGGAAACCAGTCATGGAATTGATGGGTAAAAGTGTTTCTGTGTCTCAAAACAGACGTTTGTACAGGAAAAGTGGACGATTGGGTTTTGGCTGGCGCTGCTTTACCAGCTTTCTTACCACTTAAGAGGTTTTTCTTCGCCGCGGATCAGTTTGATCCAGGGTTGTTCAGCCTCGTCTTCATCTTCCTGCCAGCTGCTGTCAGAGCAGCGGATTTCGATGGCCAGTGCTGCATGAGCGGCCCGGGCGCAATCCAGATCGCTGTTCCATGGCGAAAGATTCTGTTTGAACCACAGGCTGGCGAAGTTCTTTTCGGCGTTTTCATTAAGAAATACATCCATCGCCTCACCCTGCACGGTAAAACGCCAGTGGCTGTGACCCGGGGTCAGGCTGATGTCAGTGGCGGCGCTGCCCAGTGCTCCGGCAAGCCAGTCGCGTACGGCATCGGGGGCAGGTTTCATCAGGTAGATTTCCAGATCCGGAAAACGATCGGTCATTTTTTATCCAATATGCGGATGATTCGGAAAATGCTCAGGCAGATATAGCCTGCAGCGGCACAGGCGCCACCAATAACTGTGACGACAAGCCCGCACAGTACGATGATTTCCTGTTTAACGGAAGCGTCTACTGTCTGATTGCCGAAAACGATCAGGCACAGGCCGAAAAAAAACACGAACGCGCCGGTGACGAACAAACGCAGGTTTTCCCGGTCTTTACCTGCGCGCTCAATGATCCGCTTGTGCAGTGATTGCAGAGCGCTGCTGTCAGCATTATCTGCTGCATTGCTTTGCCTGTCAGATTGATCGCTATCCGGGCCGGGCGGCTGAAATATGCCCACGGCGTGCTCCTGAGGTGTCATCGTTATTGATTGAGTCTAGCAAAAAGCTGGCGCTGTCAGTGGAGGGAATTGGCGACAACTGCGATGGGAAACTAAGCTTTACACAGATCTGTTACATATTACGTCAGGTAGCGAGCAGGAGAGACAGTGTGAAACACGACGACGAAGAACTGAGCGAATCCCAGCGACTGTCGATGCTGGAAGCAACAGTGTCGACCAATCGTCTGGGACTGATGGTGATGGCTGTTCTGGCAGTGATCGCAATTTCTGTCGGTGTCACCGTAGCGGTGGTGAATATTATGCGGCCGGACGTAAGCTACGTTGATGAGCGGGAATTTCTGCGACTCAAAGGGGATGTGGAAATTCTCAAGGAAGCGGCCATTGCCTACGAAAAAAGCATTAATAAAACCCGCACCATTCTCGATGCCAGTAATGCGTCTGCGCTTAAGGCGCTGATGCTGGAACAGGAGCAGAGTTATCAGGTGCACCTGACAGCTCTGAAACAGGGGATGCGCGATCTGGCGCGTATGATTCCTGGTTCCCGTACCTGGCTGGAAATCTATGACGAGCAGATGGATACCGCGCTGGAGCAGAGTCAGGCGCGGATGAAACGGCTGGCGGAAATTCAGACCAGCGAACTGCCCAGTATGAAATCCGTGCCACTACCGGACCTGCCCGGCGTTAAAGTGATCAAAGCACAGTAATCCGGGCGCTGACTGGTTCTGGGACTGGTTTTGGCTCTGGTTCTGGGTCAGCCGCACTTGTCAGACACAAACGGATTGCTGCGGCGCTCATGACCAAAAGTAGATTCCGGGCCATGGCCGGGAATAAAGGTAATATCGTCACCCAGCGGGAAGAGTTTTTCGCGTATAGAAGCGATCAGCTCCGCATGGTTGCCCTGCGGAAAATCCGTACGGCCAATCGATTCCTGAAAAATCACATCCCCGACTAACGCCAGCTTTTCTGCTTTATCGACAAACACCACATGCCCAGGTGTATGACCCGGGCAATGAATCACATCCAGCGTTACCTTACCAACCGTGACCTGATCGCCATCGTTCAGCCAGCGGTCCGGCGTGAAACTTTCTACCGCAGGGAAGCCAAACATGGCGGACTGCTGTGCCAGCCCTTCAATCCAGAACAGATCGCCTTTGTGCGGGCCTTCAATGGGCAGCGCGTGTTTTTTCGCCAGCTCTGCTGTGCCCCCAGCATGATCAATATGGGCGTGGGTCAGCAGGATTTTTTCTGGGGTAGCGCCCATTTCTTTCAGCTGCTTTTCAATACGGTCCAGATCGCCGCCGGGGTCAACGATGGCGGCTTTCTTAGTGTCATTACACATCAGAATGCTGCAGTTCTGGGCAAAGGCTGTGACCGGGACAATAGCGACAGATAATGACATAACAGACTCAGAATTGATTACACGGCCTGCAAGGGTAGCGGCTGGCTCAGTGATGGTAAAGAGAAGGAGGCTGGGCTTGGAGGCAGAGAATGGCCGCGGCTCAGCTGTTAAAAACTCTGCGGCCAGAACAACGCTGGCCGCAGAGAGTAACAGTGCCGCAATCAGAAGGCTTCGATCTGCGGCGTAACACCCGCATAACGCGGAATCGTCATACCGATATCGGCGTTAATATAGGTCGGATCGGCAACCACATAGGATTTACCGCCAAACTGCCAGGTATCACCCTGAACCTTGCCGTGGAAAGCCACTGCAGTCGCTACATGGCCAGGATAACTGAGGATGACGACATCCAGTCCGAGCAGGGATTCGGTCAGCCAGGCAAACAGCGCTGCGCGGTCTTCACAGTCGGAATTGCGGTAATGCAGGGTTTCCAGCGGGAAGAGGTAATTCTCTTCATGGAACTGGTCTTCATCGGTTTCATAACCAAACGCCGTCTGTACGAAGCGCAGCAGGCGGTTAACCGCTTCGGTTTCACTTTGCCCCTGTACTACAGGTTTAAGCTGCTGCAGCAGGCTTTGTGCTGTGACTGGCGGCAGCCCGGCTTTGAAATAGTTCGGCAATGACAGCTGTGGATAACTGCTGAAGTAATCGACGTAACGCGACGGGTAAGCAACGTTAATATCGTACCGCTTGCCCTGATAGCTGAACTGTAATTCGCGGTCTTCTTCTTTGCCTTTCGCGGCAAAACGCACCGGATCGCTGAAATCCAGTGGCCGTGCGCCACTCTCATGCTGGCCTTCGTAGGTATAAACCTTGCCAGGTTTGAGTTGCTGGCCATTAAGCTGCACAGCGTAATAGCGTTTGTTGTCGAGGCGGAAGAAGGTAACGCCGAAGATCTGCTGGTCTGAGGTCAGCAACAGAAAAATGCGGCTGTTATAAGCCACCCGGGCGTCGTAACCGGCTTTCACCAGCAGGAACCAGGTCATCAGCGAGCGGCTGGCTTCACCACGCTGCAGATTGGCGGCAAAAGCGCCGAACAGCTGCGCCGTACCCCAGTCATTCAACTGCAGTTCGGCGGCGGTGCGCTTCAGATAATCCACCGTCTGCTGGTGCGGAGCTGAGGCGATTTTTTGCCAGTAGGCGGCAATGGCTTTGCTGTCCGGCCGTGAATTAAAACCGACTTTCATTTTGCGGTCGTAAGGCACAGACAGGGCGTAACCATAAAAATCAAAATTCACCACCGGCCCCTGCGGTTTGCTGACAACCGGTGGCTTTGGCTTAACCTGCGGGCGCTCGTCGGCTACCGGTGGCGTTACTGGTTTTGGTTTAACCTCGTCCGGAATTTTAACTACCGGGGTTTCAGGCTGGCTGACGGGTGGTTTGGTTTGCGGTTCAGGTTGGGGGGCAGGTTTTGGCGCTGGTTTTGGCGCTTGAGGCGGCTGTTCCGGTTTAGGTTTGGGGTCGCGCTGTTCCGCCGGGCTGACATCGACAGTTTTCCACTTCTGTTGCAGAAAACTGATAAAAGCTTTGTCGTTTTCATCCAGGTAGGACTGAAAGTCGCTGCGTGTCTGCTGCAGCCATTGCTGGTATTCACTCTGATCTGAGGCGCTGGCCTGAGTACTTAACAGCAGCGCACTTATCAGCAGGTATTTCATAAGGTAACTCTCCGCGGGCAGGAACAAAAAAGCCGGCGTAAGCCGGCTCTTTTAAACATCTGCTGATTAACGGTCCATATTGGCAATATCGCTGGCCATTTCATCAAATGATTTATCGGCCTGGAATTTCTGCCACAGGGCACGATCATTGTTCATTGATGTTTTCAGGGCCTGTTCAGTTACCTGAGTAATGGAGTCTGCATCCAGACCAACCATCACCACCATGCCGCCAGTTGGCGTTGGGCGCTGGTGAATGATTTTGGAGCCAACCAGAGTTTCTTTGGTCAGCTGTTTGGTAACAGAAGTATTCACCATATCAACGGTTTCTGAGTCAGCGGCACCTGTGGTTTCAGCGTACTGCTTGATCATATTCTGAACGTCCAGACGCATGGTCTGCGCCAGCTCAACGCGGGCCGCCGTAGCAGCCATCTGCTTCATAAAGTTCGGGCCGGCACCGGATTTATCGGCATAACCAACGGCTGTCAGATCCATGGCTGGCTCTGTACCGCACACCCATTCCGGAGCAGGTTCGCCGGAACCGTCGGCAAATACACAGTCAGCTACCGGAGCCGGTACTGGTTGGTTGGAGGAACAGGCAGCCAGCAGGGTGGTGGCGGCGACGGCGAGTGCAGCATGAAATTTCATCTTCATCTCCTTAGAAGAGGTCAGCCCGTAAACACCGGTAATCCGCTGTTCAGGCACTGGATAACGTGTACCGAGGATAGCCAAGGTACCTGCAAATTACTACAGATTACTACCGTAAAATATTGATCGGGATGCGGTGCTAATGCCGCATCCCGGCTGCGTCACAGGTATGACCCGTCAGTATGCGCAGGGTTCATGACAGAATGATTATTCTGCCGTTACCATCAGTGATGGTGATGGCCGCCCGGTCCATGGGCATGGCCATGGCTGATTTCTTCCGGCATCGCCACGCGCACAGAGACGATCTCAACATCAAACTTCAGGGTTTTGCCGGCCAGCGGGTGGTTGGTATCCACATCGGCCATAAATTTGCCGACCTTTTCCACGGTAACCTGACGTGTGCCGTGTTCTGTCTGCACCCAGGCAACCATGCCTTTACGCCATTTTTTGCTGCCCTGCAGATGCTTGACCGGTACCCGGGCAATCTGTGGCTCGCGCGCCGGGCCATAGGCGTCTTCCGGCGCCAGTTCAAAGCTGAAGCTCTCACCGGCTTCATGGCCATCAACCGCTTTCTCAAAGCCCGGAATCATATTGCCATGACCCTGCAGATACGCCACGGCATCGCCATCACGGGTGGATTCAATCTGATGACCATCGCTGTCGCTCAGGGTGTAGTGCATCTGCACCACAGTATCTTTGCTGATCTTCATAAAGCCTCAATCGTTTGTGCGGACTTAAAACGCGCGAGTATCGCGGGCTTGGGGGTGTAAAGCAACCAGCAACAATTGCCGCATTGGTATGCCTTGATATCACTGCGCAAGCCCCCATATCCCAATGTTCATGTCCAACCATCAGGAAACATGTCATGACAACGATAGTATCCGTTCGCCGGGGCAATGAAGTAGTAATCGGAGGCGACGGTCAGGTTTCTCTGGGCAATACCGTAATGAAGGGTAATGCCCGTAAAGTCCGCCGCCTGTACAACGGTAACGTGCTGGCGGGGTTTGCCGGAGGCACAGCAGATGCCTTCACTCTGTTTGAAAAATTTGAAGCTCAGCTGCAGAAGCATCATGGCCAGCTGACCCGTGCCGCGGTGGAACTGGCCAAAGAATGGCGTTCTGACCGTGCACTGCGCAAGCTGGAGGCCATTCTGGCGGTAGCCGATCACACGGCATCACTGGTGATTACCGGTAATGGCGATGTGCTGCAGCCGGAGAATGATCTGATTGGTGTCGGCTCCGGTGGCAACTATGCGCTGGCATCTGCCCGTGCGCTGCTGGATAACACTGAGCTGAGCGCCCGTGAAATTGTTGAAAAAAGTCTGAACATCGCTGCCGATATCTGTGTCTTTACCAACAGTAATCTCACCATCGAAACACTGACAGCAGACTCTGTGGCGGAGGAAAATGCATGAGCCAGATGACCCCGCGTGAAATCGTTCACGAACTCGACCGCCATATTATTGGCCAGAACAACGCCAAGCGTGCGGTGGCCATTGCCCTGCGCAACCGCTGGCGTCGTATGCAGTTACAGCCGGAACTGCGCGACGAAGTGACGCCGAAGAATATTCTGATGATCGGCCCGACCGGTGTGGGTAAAACCGAAATTGCGCGCCGTCTGGCCAAGCTCGCCAACGCGCCGTTTATTAAAGTGGAAGCTACCAAGTTTACCGAAGTTGGCTATGTGGGTAAGGACGTTGAATCCATTATCCGTGATCTGACTGAAACCGGCATCAAACTGCTGCGCGAACAGGAAATGGCCCGTGTTGCTTCCCGTGCGGAAGTCGCTGCAGAGGAGCGCGTACTGGACGTGCTGCTGCCACCGGCGCGCAAGTCCAACAGCTGGGACACCACGGAAGAGCCGCCAAAAGAAGACAGCGCAACCCGTCAGGTCTTCCGCAAAAAGCTGCGCGAAGGTCAGCTCGACGATAAAGAAATTGAAATCGACATGGCCCAGGTGACTGCCGGCGTGGAAATCATGGCACCTCCTGGCATGGAAGAAATGACCAGCCAGCTGCAGAACATGTTCTCCAGCATGGGCGGCGACAAGAAAACCAAGCGCAAGATGAAAATCAAAGACGCGCTGAAGCAGCTGAAAGACGAAGAAGCCGGCAACATGGTCAACATGGAAGAGCTGAAAGGTCGTGCTCTGGAACTGGTGGAACAGAATGGCATCGTGTTTATCGACGAGATCGATAAAGTGGCCAAGCGTCATGACTCCGGCAGTGGCGGCGACGTGTCCCGTGAAGGTGTGCAGCGCGATCTGCTGCCATTAATCGAAGGCAGCACCGTCAGTACCAAGCACGGCATGGTAAAAACTGACCATATTCTGTTTATCGCATCCGGCGCTTTCCATCTGGCCAAGCCATCGGATCTGATTCCGGAACTGCAGGGTCGTCTGCCGATCCGCGTGGAACTGGACGCTCTGACGCCGGAAGATTTCCAGCGTATTCTGACTGAGCCGAATGCGTCACTGACGCAACAGTATAAAGCTCTGATGAAGACCGAAGGTCTGGATATTGATTTCACTGATGACGCCATTGAGCGTCTGGCGCAGATTGCGTTTGAAGTGAATGAATCCACAGAAAATATCGGTGCCCGTCGTCTGCATACCATTATGGAACGTCTGCTGGAGCAGGTGTCATTTGACGCTACGGATATGTCTGAACCGGTTAAAATTGATGCGGCCTACGTGGAAGCTCAGTTAGGCGGTCTGGCGCGTGATGAAGATCTGAGTCAGTTTATTCTCTGATGTCTGAACGCAAATAAAAAAGCAGTGCTCAGGCACTGCTTTTTTATTGCCGGAAATTTTAAAAATGATTGTCCGGGTTATTTAATTTTCTGAGCTATTCAATTTTCTGAGCTATTCAATTTTCTGAGTTATTCAACCTTAAAACGCTGAATCAGCTTCACCATGGTCGCACTGCTGTCGGCCAGTTTATGGCTGGACGATTCCGTCTGACGCATGTTGTCGGCAATAAAACCGGATGATTCAGCAATACGCACCACGTTGCCGGTAATTTCATTGGCCGCAGCGCTTTGTTCTTCCACTGCGCTGGCGATACTCAGGTTCATTTCAGTGATGGTATTCACCGCGGCGGTAATGGACGAAATGGCTTCCAGTGCCTGTTGCGCACGTTCCGCTGTGTTTTCCGAATTTTTCGCATTCTGCTCCATCGAGCCTACCGCTGTTGCTGCCTGTTCCTGCAGGCGGGTAATCATTTTATTGATTTCTTCTGTGGATTCCTGCGTGCGTGATGCCAGGGTGCGGACTTCGTCGGCTACCACGGCGAAGCCGCGGCCCTGTTCCCCGGCGCGGGCGGCTTCAATGGCGGCGTTCAGTGCCAGCAGGTTGGTTTGTTCGGCAATACCTCGGATAACATCCAGCACAGAACCGATAGAGTCGGTCTCGGCGCGCAGGGTTTTAATCACATTGCTCGATTCCTGAATATCCCGGGCAAGGTCACTGATGCTTTGGCGCGTGGTTTCCATTGTGGTTTTACCCCGACCGGCATTTTCTGCGACGTCGGTGGCCGCAGACGCTGCGCGTTCGGCGTTGCCTGCGACTTCGTGAATGGTCTGGCTCATTTCATTAGAGCCGGTGGCGGCCTGGTCGGTCTGCTGTAACTGGTCATCGGTCAGGCGACGGGTTTCTGAACTCACCGAGGTAATTTCATCACTTAACTGCGCCAGGGTATCAGAGGCGCGTTTGCTCTCCTTCACCAGCTCCTGAATCTGACTGATAAAGGTGTTGAATGAGCGGGCAATGGAGGTAATTTCATCGTCACCACGAATCGGTAAGCGTTTGGTCAGATCGCCTTCGCCGCGTGAAATTTCGTGCATGGCATTATTCACGTTACGCAGCGGGGTACCGATGCTGTTCATAAGCAGCATCAGACCAACGATCAGCAGTACGATAAAGATCACGCTGACCGCCAACATGCTGGTGACATCCGCCCAGAAAGCCACCGAGATATCATCCGTGTAAACACCGGTGCCGACGATCCAGCCCCAGGGTTGAAACTCCTTAACAAAGCTGATTTTCGGCTGTGGTGTATCTTTGCCGGCTTTTGGCCACATGTAACTCACGAAACCACCATCGGCGGCGGCTTTTGCGGTTTTGACTATTTCGCGGAACAGGTAGCTGCCATTCGGGTCCTGAATATCACCCACGTTCTTGCCTTCCAGTTCCGGTTTGGCACCGTGCACTATCATTACCGGCTGGGCGTCATTTACCCAGAAATATTCAACCTTGTTGTAGCGCAGTTTGCGGATGGCATTTTTTGCCGCCTCACGGGCTTCTGCTTCCGGCATGCCGGCCAGCGACAGATCGTAATAATGCTGAATCAGGCTGTAGGTATTATCTGTTTGCTGACGTACTGCGATTTCGCGGCTTTCTGTCATGCTGTTGTGAAGGTGTTGCATGGCCTGCAGCTCAACCAGCAGGATGCACAGGACTGTTGCAGCGAGAATCAGCCATAGTCTTGTTTTTATCTTGATTTTGCGTAACGAATTCATAGGCAGCTCAATGCTCGCGATAGTAGACTAGTGCTTAAAACCCATACGGCATCGGCTTAAAGTAAGAGCCTGCAGCCTGTATGGTGAATGCTTTAAGTGTAGTCAGCAGTTCAGGAAATGCCTTAAAGGGCATAAAGGTTGTTAGCCGGTGATACCGACATCCATCAAAGTTAAAAGCAAAAGTCGCACACTCGAATTGGGTTATGGCGCGCAAGTGTATGATTTACCTTATGAATTTCTGCGGGTGTATTCGCCTTCTGCGGAAGTTCGCGGGCATGGTGTCGGTAATGAGGTACTCCAGTACGGCAAAAAAGACGTGACCCTGCTGCGCATTGAGCCGGCAGGTAACTATGCCCTGAAACTGGTGTTTGATGATGGCCACGATTCCGGGTTGTATGACTGGAACTATCTGCATCACCTGGCGCTGAATCAGGAAAGCCTGTGGGCAGACTACCTGCAGAAGCTACAGACGGCCGGCAAAAGCCGGGAAGCCGCCACCATAAGCATCAAAGAACTGAAATAGCCTGTTATCATTGGGCCAATCACTAAATTTTTAAGCATGGAACAGGAGCCGCACATTGACGGATTCCAGCAATCAGACACCAAAACCCGCTTTTCACGATCCTAAAGCCGCTGAAGAAGCCGAAAAATACGACAATCCGGTCGCCAGCCGCGAAGCGCTGCTGAACCTGCTGGAGGAAATCGGCCATCCGGCAACCCACAGCGAGGTCTGTGAGCGTCTGGGCGAAACCGACGAGGACCGGGTTGAGGCGCTGCGTCGCCGTCTGATTGCCATGTCCCGCGATGGTCAGCTGATCAGTAACCGCCGTAACCAGTTTGCACCGATGAGTAAAGTTGATCTGGTGACGGGTGTGGTGATGGGACACCGGGATGGTTTCGGTTTTGTGCTGCGTGATGGTGCCGATGATGTGCACCTGTCCAACCGTCAGATGAGCAAAGTGTTCCACGGCGACCGTGTCGCGGTACAGATTCTGGGGCTTGATCGTCGTGGTCGCCCGGAAGGCAAAATCGTTGAAGTACTGGAACGTAACACCACACAGATCGTTGGCCGCTATTTCGAGCAGGGCGGTGGTCATGAAGGCGGTGGTAAAGGTGTGATTGGTCTGGTGCAGCCGGACAATAAACGCGTTTCCAAAGAAATTCTGATTCCGCCGGAGGGCCGTAATAACGCTCAGCATGGCCAGTTCGTGGTGGTGCATATTACCCGCCAGCCGCAAACCGGTGGCCTGCCGATGGGCGAAGTGATCGAAGTACTGGGCGAACATCTGGCGCCGGGTATGGAAATCGACGTGGCCATCCGCAGTCATAATATTCCGTTTGAATGGCCGGACGAAGTCGGCGTTGAAGCGAAAAAGCTGCCGGATGAAGTCAAAGAGAAAGACAAAAAGAACCGCATCGATCTGCGCCATCTGCCGTTCGTCACCATTGATGGTGAAGACGCCCGCGATTTTGATGATGCTGTTTACTGTGAGAAAAACCGCAATACCGGAGGCTGGCGCCTGTGGGTAGCCATCGCCGATGTATCGCATTATGTGCAGGTTAATTCTGCACTGGATAAAGAAGCCCGTCAGCGCGGTAACTCAGTGTATTTCCCTGAGTTCGTGGTTCCTATGCTGCCGGAAAAATTATCCAACGGGCTGTGCTCGCTGAATCCTCAGGTCGACCGTCTGGTGATGGTGTGCGAGATGACCATCTCCAAAGCCGGTAATATTTCCGGTTATAAATTTATGGAAGGTCTGATTCATTCCCACGCCCGTCTGACGTACAACAAAGTCTGGCAGATGCTGGAGCAGCCGCGTACTGAACAGGGCGATACCTGGCGCGAACATTATTCCGATGTGGTGCCCCACGTCGAAAATCTGTATTCACTGTTTAAGCTGCTGCGCAGCAAACGCGAAGACCGTGGCGCCATGGATTTCGATTCGGTGGAAACCCGTATCGTGTTCGATTCGCAGCGCAAAATTCAGGAAATTGTTCCGGTACAGCGCAACGATGCGCACATGCTGATCGAAGAGTGCATGCTGGCCGCTAACGTCTGTGCTGCAGATTTCCTCGACCGTTACAAAGTGCCGGCGCTTTACCGTGTGCATAATGGCCCGACCTCCGAGAAGCTGGAAAACCTGCACGCTTTCCTCGGCGAAATGGGACTTTCACTGGCCAACGGTAAAGATCCGTCACCGAAAGATTATCAGGCGCTGCTGGCTCAGGTTGAGAAGCGCCCGGATTCCCATCTGATTCAGACCGTACTGCTGCGCTCACTCAGTCAGGCGGTTTATCAGCCGGAAAATGAAGGCCACTTTGGTCTGGCATACAAAGCCTATACGCACTTTACCTCGCCTATCCGCCGTTATACCGACCTGCTGGTGCATCGTGGTATCCGCAGCGTGATCCGCAGTGAGCGTGAGTGTAAGCACGTTCTGCGCGCAGATGGCGCGAAACCTCTGGCACTGAAAACGATTTATCCGTACGACATGAACGCCATCGTGCAGATGGGCGAACAGTGTTCTATGACTGAACGCCGCGCAGATGACGCTACCCGTGATGTGGTGGATTTCCTCAAGTGTGAATACATTTCTGATCGCATCGGCGAAGAATTTGAAGGTGTGATCAGTGCCGTCACCGGTTTTGGTTTATTCGTAGAACTGACCGACGTGTATGTGGAAGGTCTGATTCACGTATCCCACCTGGCCAACGATTATTATCATTTTGATTCGGTTAAGCATCGTCTGATCGGTGAGCGTACCCGCCGCAGTTTCCGCCTTGGCGACAAGCTCTGGGTGCGGGTAACCGGTGTTGATCTTGATGAACGCAAAGTGGATTTTGAACTGGCCACTGCGCCAGTCAATAAAAACCGCACCGCCGTGGATATGCCAACCCCAGCCCGCGCGCCACGTCGTCGTGAGCGCTCAGCCGCGGGTAAAACCGAAGAGGTTGCACTGCAGCCTGGTCGTCGTAAACCGGCTGCAGAAAGTGATGCTGGTACTGACGCTAAAAAATCCGGCGCGGGTAAAAAGAAACCGAGCAAGCGTCAGAAACTGAACGCGAAAAAAACCGCAGGTAAAAAAGGCGATGCGAAAAAGAAGCCGTCAAAAACCAAAGCGGTAAAAAAGAAAAGTGCTAAAAAAGGCGGCAAGAAACCTGCCGCCAAAAGTTAATAGGAATATAAATGAAATCTGAAGCTGTTTACGGCCTGCATGCCGTAACCACTTTACTGCAGCGCAGCCCTGATCAGGTGATCGAAATCTGGGTACAGAAGGGGCGCGCTGATAAGCGTATGCAAACTGTGCTGTCTCTGGCCGAAGAGCAGGGCCTGATGATCAGTGAAGTTGATAAAGGCCTGCTCAACCAGAAAGCCGACGAAGGCAATCATCAGGGCATTATTGCCTGGCGTAAGCCGGTGCAGAATAAATCGGAAAAGCATTTACCGGATATTCTCGATGCCATCTCCGGCACACCACTGGTGTTAATTCTGGATGGTGTCACCGACCCGCATAACCTTGGCGCCTGTCTGCGTACAGCGGATGCCGCCGGTGCCCATGTAGTTATTGCTCCCAAAGATAAATCTGCACCGTTAAACGCAACCGCTGCCAAAGTGGCCTGTGGCGCGGCGGAAGCTGTGCCTTATATTCAGGTCACCAACCTGGCCCGCACCATGAAAGATCTGCAGGAACGCGGTATCTGGATTGTCGGAACCGCGGGTGAAGCGGAACAAACCATCTATCAGCATGACTTAACAGGGCCTATGGCAATTGTCATGGGCGCGGAAGGCCCGGGTATGCGTCGTCTTACCCGCGAGCACTGTGATTATCTTGCCAATATTCCCATGGCAGGCGAAGTCAGTTCAGTGAATGTGTCGGTGGCCACTGGTATTTGTTTGTTTGAGGCCGTGCGTCAGCGTATCGCGGTTAGTTAAGTTGTGGAGAAAGCCCCGTGGAATGGTGGAATGATTTAATCTCCCAGAACTATGACTGGTTCTGGGATGTATCAATTGCTTTAGTTATTACCCTGATTGCCGGTCTGGTCTGGCGTCTGGTGCGCAAGTCGCTGCTTCGTCTGGTCAGCGGTACAAGAAATCACTGGGATAACGTGCTGGTCGAATCCGTCGCCATTCCGGTGAACTGGATTATCGTGGTCATCGGTGGCACCTGGATTGCCGATATTACTGCGCGTCATTATTCGTCTGAAATTGTTACCAGTATTCCTGTGGTGCGCCAGCTTGCGTTGGTGATTCTGGTGGCCTGGGCGTTATGGCGGTTAATTAACCGTGTCGAAAAACAACAGCTGCACCGCGGCAGTGATCCGACTACCGTGCAGATGGTGGGCAAAATTGCCAAGCTGACGGTAACGGTTCTGATTATCCTGCCGGTGTTCCAGATGCTCGGCATTTCCCTGTCAGGGATTCTGGCCTTTGGTGGTGTCGGTGGTCTGATTGTCGGTATGGCAGCAAAGGATCTGCTGGCGAACTTCTTTGGTTCACTGATCGTTTATCTCGACCGCCCGTTCCGTGTCGGTGACTGGGTCCGGTCGCCGGACCGCAGTATCGAAGGCACAGTCGAGCATATTGGTTTCCGTGTCACCCGTATCCGCACCTTTGATATGCGTCCGCTGTATGTGCCGAATGCGGTATTTACGACGATCACCGTGGAAAACCCTTCACGTATGCTGAACCGCCGTATTTACGAAACCATAGGTATCCGTTATCAGGATTCCCGGGCGATGGATGGCATTATGGCAGACGTAAAAACCATGCTGCTGAATCATGAAGAGATTGATACTAATCAGACGCTGATTGTGAACTTTAATGCGTTTGGTGCGTCCAGCCTGGACTTCTTTATTTACACCTTCACCAAAACCACTCAGTGGGTACGCTATCACGAGATTAAACAGGACGTGCTGCTGAAGGTACTGAATATTATCCATGAACATGGTGCTGACTGTGCCTTCCCGACCCGTACGCTGCATCTCGACAGCATGCCGGCCGGAATGATGGCGGGTAATGCGAATGCTGCGGCGCCTGCGCAAAACAATCCTGCACCATCGCCTGTCTCTTCCTGAGGCAGGTTGTGCACACCGCTCAGGTCATCTGGGCGCCGTCAGCAGGCGCTCAGAATGATCAGTTGAGCTGCGACATCAGCCCCAGAATAATACGCTCACCGCTGCTGACCATCAGATCGCGGCTGTAGGCGTAATTGCTCAGCAGCCAGCTGGTGGTTATCTGGCGCATGGCCCCCACCAGTCCGGTTCCCAATAATTCAGCCTCTTCTTCACTGATTTGCCAGTCGGCATCTTTTGCCTGACGCAGCGTTTGTAATACGTCAGTCAGTTGTCGGGCAAAGCGTTGAATATAACTCAGATAAAGCGCATCGGTGTCTGCACTTACGCCCTCCAGCTCCAGCATACAGACCCGCGCTACTCTGGGATCTTCCAGTTCAGTAAAAAATAGTTGGAGCGAGTTACGCACCAGCTGGGCCAGATTGTCAGTGGCGACACAGCGCTGGAATTCCTCTTCCAGCAGACGATAAATGCGCTCCATCTGCTGGCAGTACACGGCCTGTAACAGGCCTTCGAGACTTCCGAATTCCTGATAAAAATAGCGGTCTGTCAGCTGTGCTGTGCGGCACAGACTTTTTACTGTGGTATGGCGGAAGCCATCTGTACCGAAGACTTCCAGTCCGGCCGCCAGAAACTGTTGCTGGCGTTGCGCACTGCGCTGTTCGCGGCTTTGGCCTGCATAGGGACGGCCTGTATCGGGACGGCCGGTATCGGGTTGGCCTGTATCGGAGCGGTCTGTCGTGAGCTGGTTGCTGTCGACACCAGACGGGGCCGACAGGTCAGTCACAGGGGATGGTTTTGTCTGAAATGGACTCATTGGGCTATTTGACGACAGCTGTCGTCAGAAGTAAAGTGATGACGCTTGTCTTCAAATCTAATAACAACTAAGAATTAAGCCCGGCATAACCATGTCTGGTGGGGGCCCCGTATGTCTGTATACCGAGTTATCATCATTGGCAGTGGCTTTGGTGGTCAGTGCGCTGCGATTAATCTGCACAAGCAGGGTATTGATGATTTCCTGATACTCGAACGCCGTGAATTTATGGGAGGCACCTGGGCACAGAATACCTATCCAGGTGCCGCCGTGGACGTGCAGTCGCCACTGTATTCGATTGAATCGGAACCGTACGACTGGTCGCAGATGTTCGCAGAGCAGGATGAGCTGCGTGAATACACCAATTATGTGATTGATAAGCATGGTCTGCGCGCAAAAACGCGCACAGCAGCCAACGTCAGCCGTATTGCCTGGGACAGTACAGCGCAACAGTGGCGGGTAGAACTGGANGGCGGCNAAGTCCTGCAGGCGCAGTTTGTGATTAACGCATCNGGNCCACTGAGCACACCGGTGATTCCGGATTTTAAAGGTCGTGACAGCTTTAAAGGCAAATCTTTCCATACCAATAGCTGGGATCAGAACTACGACTACCGGGGCAAACGCGTCGCCATTATTGGCAGCGGTGCCAGTGCCGCTCAGGTGATACCGGCGATAGCCAAAGATGTCGNNCATCTGCATGTTTTTCAGCGTACNCCNCATTGGGTCATACCGCGCCCGGATTATGTCTTTAAACCCTGGCAGCGGAAATTACTGCGNCATAAACGNATTTATCGACTGCTGCGTGAAGTGATTTACTGGGCGCTGGAAACCCGGGTGGTGGGTCTGAAATATTCGGATTTTATGCTGGAATTGCTCGCCGGGCGTAAGGCGCGCAAACACATCCGCCGGCAAATAGCCGACCCTCAGCTGCAGAAAAAGGTGACACCGGATTTCACCATAGGCTGCAAACGGGTCATTCTGTCCAATACNTTATACCCGGCTTACTGTCGCGATAACGTGACCTTGCATGATAAAACCGATGGCATCGGNGAAATCACTGAGCGCGGTATTACAACCACACACGGTGANCAGCTGGATCTGGATCTGATCATTTATTCCACNGGTTATGACGCTACCGATGGCGTNATTTCCTATCCNGTNATCGGTCTGAATAATACCCGGCTGGCGGATGTCTGGCATGACTTTCCCCGTGCTTATATGGGTACCTGTNTTCCCGGTTTTCCCAATCTGTTTATCGTNACCGGNCCGAATACCGGTATTGGCCATACNTCGGCTATTTTTATTATCGAAGCGCAGATGANTTACATCATGCGTGCNNTGCGTNAAGTGATNCTNAGTGGTCANAAAGCGATTGAAGTAAAGTCGGAGGCTGAGGCCAGCTATACCCGTCATATTCATCATGAAATGGCGAAAACCGTGTGGCAACGCGGTGGCTGTAACAGCTGGTATAAGAGCAAAAGCGGCAAAGTGATTGCGATGTTTCCNGGNTTCAGTTTTACCTTCCGGCGCTGGACAAAAAACTTCCGGGAAAAAGACCACTCGTTTTACTGAATGATGCTTTTCTGAGTGGCATAAGTTAAAAAATAATAATTAAAAATAAGAACAGGAAATTATGAAAAAAATACTACTGATTTTACTCCTGATGGTATTCACTTTTCTGCTGGGGGTTGCCCGTGGCCAATATTCGCCACTTGGCCACTGGCTGTATAAAAACGCCACAGATCTGGAAGCATCCTTCTACGGACTTGAGCAGAAGACCATAAGGCTTAACGGTGAAAATCCGGTGCCCGGACCCGATGCACTGGTGGTCTATCATCACGAAAACCCGGGTAAGCCTGCTATCGTTATGCTGCACGGCTACAGCGCCGATAAAGATGTCTGGCCACGTTTTGCCAAACATTTTACCGACGATTACGAAGTGATTATTCCCGATATGGCAGGGCATGGTGACACTGGCTTTGCTGCTGACTGGGATTACACCATGCCAGCTCAGGCGGAACGCTTAAGCCGCTTACTGCAGACGTTAAATGTCGCTCAGGCACATATTATCGGCAACTCCATGGGCGGCTTTCTGACGGCCATGTTCGCCATCCGTTATCCGCAACAGACGCTGTCCGCTACTATGGTTGATCCTGCAGGTATTGAAAGCTATCCGCAGAACAGCGTTATGGAAAACATGGTGAACGCTGGTCACAACCCGTTCTTTATTTACGATCAGCAGGGGTTCAGCGATTTTTACGCCATGACCATGGAATNTCCGCCGTTTTTGCCNGATATCGTGCTGAATGCCATTGGCGAAGACTATATTCGCCGGCGTNCNCAGCTGGAGGTTATTTTTGANCAGTTTTATGGCGTGGATTTTCTNGATGATCAGTTTCCTGCGCTGACCGCACCTGCCATGCTGTGGTGGGGCAGTGAAGATCAGCTGCTGCATGTCAGTGGTGTGCAGGTGTGGCAACAGCATTTACCGCAGCTCGAAGTGCATATNTTNGACGGTGTTGGTCATATGCCAATGCTGGAAGTCTCCGCCGCCAGTGCNGATATTTACCATTCTTTCCTTAANCGCCTNGCAGCAGGCAATGATTGATGTCTGAGCTGTGTGCTTTCTGACCAGAAAAGTCCGAATAAAGCTTCGTTTCCTGATTGCACAAATACTGTGCAGTCAGTGTTTTTGCCGCCCTGAAGGCTGACATTACGTACCTCAGAAACAGTAATAGCCTGTGCCTGTGCAGGTATTCATGCTATTGGGTATCATGGTGTGAAAAATGCTAAGCAAACGGATGGCGCTGTCTCTGTGGTGGACATAACTGGCACCAACAGCCATGAACTTGAGCTCTGTGCTTGACACCAGAGCCAGTCTGACGAAGATAGGCGCCTGTCAGAATTCTGCATTCATCTATTCAAAACGTAGCGGCAATGAACAATAAAGATACGGCCCTGGAGCTGATAAATATTCACAAATCCTTCGGCAACCTGGAAGTTCTGAAGGGTGTTAATCTCAGCGCCGCACGGGGTGAAGTGATCTCGATTCTGGGCTCCAGTGGCTCAGGCAAAAGTACGCTGCTGCGTTGTATCAATCTGCTGGAACGGCCGAGCAAGGGTGAAATCATCATTGCTAATGAGCCAATGAAGCTGAAAGTGAACAAAGAAGGCGAGCTGCAGGCGGCGGATAAACGCCAGCTGGAACGTCTGCGTTCACGTCTGGGATTTGTATTTCAGCAGTTTAATCTGTGGCCACACAAAACCATTCTGCAGAACCTTATCGAAGCNCCGGTGCANGTACTNGGTATTCCTAAGGAAGTGGCNGTGGANAAAGCCCGGGAACTGCTGAAAAAAGTCGGCCTGGCGGATAAAGAAGGCGCCTATCCGGCACATCTGTCCGGTGGTCAGCAGCAGCGTGTGGCGATTGCCCGTACGCTGGCCATGGACCCGAACGTTCTGTTATTTGATGAACCTACATCAGCGCTTGACCCCGAGCTGGTCAACGAAGTGCTGGCGGTTATGCGCGATCTGGCGCATGAAGGCCGTACCATGCTGATCGTTACCCACGAAATGCGCTTTGCCCGGGATGTATCCGACAGCGTGGTATTTCTGCATCAGGGACAGGTAGAAGAGCAGGGGACACCGGAAAAGGTATTCGGTGATCCGGATTCACCCAGGGTGCGTGATTTTATGGCCAGCCATACGAAGTAAATCAACAGCAGCCCTTTTAAAAAACGTAAGAAAAATCCAACGACAATCTGAGGGAATATTATGCGTAAACTGATTGCAACTCTGTGCGTGGCAGTAAGCTGTGCAACGGCACCGTTTGCTCTGGCCGGTGATAAAATCCGTATTGCGACAGAAGGTGCTTATGCGCCGTTCAATATGGTCAGCTCCAGTGGTGAACTGATTGGTTTTGACGTGGATATCGCCAAAGCCCTGTGCGCAGAAATGAAAGCAGACTGTGAAATTGTTGCCCAGGACTGGGACGGTATTATTCCGGCTCTGCTGGCGCGTAAATACGATGCCATCATCGCCTCTATGTCGATTACCGAAGACCGTCTGAAAGTCGTCGACTTTTCCAATAAGTACTACTCCAACGTGCTGGCATTTGTTGGCCCTGCCGGTAAAACCATGGATACCAGCAAAGCGGGTCTGAAAGGTCTGGTGCTGGGCGCACAGCGTTCAACCATTGCTGGTCAGACACTGGAAGATAACTACGGTGATGTGGTCGACGTTAAACTGTACGACACTCAGGATAACGCCTATCTGGATCTGGCTGCAGGTCGTATTGATGGCATTCTGTCCGACAAATTCCCTGCATACGACTGGCTGCAGACTGAGGACGGTGCCAAGTTTGAATTCAAAGGCGAAGACCTGGATATCGATGACGAAATCGGTATTGCCATCCGTAAGGGCGACAAACTGAAAGAGAAACTGAATAAAGCTCTGGATGCGATTGTTGCCAACGGCACCTACAAGGAAATTAACGCTAAGTATTTCCCGTTCGATATCTATTAATTGCTAAGTTTTATCCGTGAGAAGCAGCAGGCAGGTGGTCAGAATGACTGACAAGGTAACAGAAGGAATCATTTCTTGATGGATCTTCAGGGTTTTGGTCATCTGCTGCTCAGCGGCACCTGGATTACCGTTAAGCTCGCTCTGGCGAGTCTGGCGGTGGGGCTGGTTATTGGCCTGTTGGGTGCCAGTGCACGACTGTCTTCGTCGGCGGTGTTGCGTACGCTGGCGACGACTTACACCACATTAGTCCGCGGTTTGCCGGAACTGCTGCTGGTGTTAACCATTTATTTTGGAGGTTCGCAGCTGCTGATGTGGCTGTTCGGACTGTTTGGCTACGACGAATACATCGAAGTCAGCGGTTTTGCTGCCGGTGTTGGCGCGCTGGCCATTGCTTTTGGTGCTTATTCTACCGAAGTTTTCCGTATGGCCATGCTGGAAGTTCCGCAGGGCCAGTGGGAATCGGCACAAGCCTTTGGTATGCGCCGCAGTCAGATTTTCTTCCGTATTATTCTGCCGCAGGTCTGGCGTCATGCACTGCCGGGTCTTGGTAACCTGTTTCAGGTACTGCTGAAAGACACAGCTCTGGTTTCTGTTGTCGGCCTTAACGAGCTGATGCGACAGGCCGGTGTTGGTGCTACCACGACTAAGCAACCTTTTGATTTTTATTTTGCAGCGGCAGTTATGTACCTGCTGCTTACTCTGGTGGCGACGCTGCTGACCCTGTGGCTGGAGCGCTGGAGTAAACCGGAACAACGAGTGAAGCGGGCCTGATATGAACTGGAACTGGGAAGTTATCTGGGAATATTTCCCGCGTCTGCTGCAGGGCGCGCTGACCACACTCGAACTGGTGTTTATCTCTGGCGTTGCCGGTCTGCTGCTGGCGGTGCCTCTGGCATTGATGCGTTCTTCGCCCAGACTTTATCTGCGCTGGCCGGCGTTTGCTTATATTTTCTTTTTCCGTGGCACTCCGCTGTTGGTGCAGATATTCCTGATTTATTACGGTGCTTCACAGTTTGACGCTGTGAAAAATTCTTTCGCCTGGCCAGTGCTGCGCGAAGCCTACTGGTGCGCCATCATTGCCTTTACCCTGAACACCGCCGCCTATACCGGTGAGCTGGTGCGTGGTGCCATTCAGTCGGTGCCGAAAGGCGAGATGGAAGTAGCGCGGGCGCTGGGTATGAGCCGGTTTATGCAGATCCGCCGCATTCTGTTGCCACGGGCCTTCGGCATTGTGTTGCCGGCTTACAGTAATGAAGTGCTGCTGATGCTGAAGAGCAGTGCGCTGGCATCCACCATTACTCTGCTCGATATTACCGGCATGGCACGCACCATCATTGCCCGTACCTATACGCCGCTGGAAATATTCACTGCGGCGGGCATGATCTATCTGATAATTGCTGCCATCCTGCTCGGTCTGTTCCGTATGTGGGAGCGCTATCTCAACCGCTACAAATACATTTCCCGCGAAGGTTGAACGCACTGTTACCAACGCGGTAAAACCATTCTGCCTTTGTTCTGTCTGACTTCCTGAGCACGTTATTCAACGACGAGGAGGTCAGCATGAGCAATTTCCGTACAGAGAAAGACAGCATGGGGGAACTTCAGGTACCTGAAGATGCCCTCTACGGCGCCCAGACTCAGCGTGCAATCAATAATTTTCCGGTCAGTGGTCAGACACTGCCCCCCGCCTTTATCCGTGCACTGCTGATTATTAAAGCCGCTGCAGCCAAAGCGAACCGGGAACTGGAAGTGGTTCCGTCAGATATCGGTGTGGCCATTGAACAGAGCGCGCTGAAGCTGCTCGACGATAGCGATTTTATGCAGCATTTTCCGGTGGATGTTTATCAGACCGGCTCCGGCACCAGCTCCAATATGAACGCCAACGAAGTGCTGGCGCATCTGGCTTCTGAGCGCAGTGGCAAAGCGGTCAGCCCTAACGATCACGTCAATGCCGGACAAAGCAGTAACGATACCATTCCGTCCGCCATCCACCTCAGTGCTTCACTGTTGCTGGCGGAAGAGCTGCTGCCGGCGCTGGAACATCTGGCGCAGGTTATCGGTGATAAAGGCGAGAGCCTGAAAGACGTGGTGAAAACCGGCCGTACCCACCTGATGGATGCCATGCCACTGCGCATGGATCAGGCCCTGAGCGGCTGGCAGACCCAGATACTGCAGAATATTCACGCGCTCAAACAGATTCAGCCGGCGATTCAGTCACTGGCACAGGGCGGTACCGCGGTCGGCACCGGGGTGAATGCGCATCCGCAGTTTGTGGAACTGTTTCTGCGTGAACTGTCATCCATGACCGGGCTGCAGCTGACCAAAGCGGAGAACTATTTCGCCCACATGAGCAGCCAGGATATTGCCGTCTCGCTATCCGGGCAGTTAAAAACCACCGCGGTATCATTGATGAAAATCGCCAACGATCTGCGCTGGATGAACTCAGGCCCGTTAGCCGGTCTGGGCGAAATCGAGCTGCAGGCACTACAGCCAGGTTCTTCCATTATGCCGGGCAAGGTTAACCCTGTGATTCCGGAATCCGCTGCCATGGTGGCTGCCGAAGTGATCGGCAACGATGCCACCATTACCATTGCCGGTCAGGCAGGTAATTTCGAGCTGAATGTGATGTTGCCTGTGGTGGCGAAAAATCTGTGCGAAAGCCTGCAGTTGCTGGCTAACGTTTCCCGCCTGCTGGCAGACAAAGCCATCGCGCCCTTCACGGTAAATCAGGATCATCTGAACGAATCGCTGGGGCGCAACCCTATTCTGGTTACCGCGCTGAATCCCGTGATCGGCTACCTGAAAGCCGCAGCCATTGCCAAACAGGCGTACAAAGAGAAACGCCCGGTGATCGACATTGCACTGGAGCAAACAGACCTCAGCCGTGCTGAACTGGAAGAGCTGCTCGACCCCCGTAAGCTGGCAGGTCCGGCCTGAACTGCATTAACTGAGAATCCGGCTAAAATAAGATAAAGGTTTGTCTTTTAGCCGGAGGTGTTATGCACGCAGTAAGAGTACTGGCAACGGCCTTGCTGGTCTTCTTCATCAGTGGATGTGATAAAGGTCTGCAGGGGGATGTCAGAGATCTGGGTGAGGCGATTGAGCACTGTCGTCAGTACAGTAAAAAGGTATTGATCAGTGATGTTGTGATCAGTGTGGATCAGCTGTCTACCCGCGAACAGGGGAACGTTTACAAAGTGTTCCTCAATCTGGATAACCAGAAACAGCACGGTTACGCCAGTTGTGAAGTGGATATGAGCGGCCTGATCGTCAGTTATTCAGCCCCCGGGTTCAATAAAAATACCGGTGCCTTCAGTCAGTTCAGTAACAACTGAAGTATCCGTCTGACGGCGGGTGTTTTTGTGTAAATTCAGGCCAGTTACACAGCAATACACACAACTGTTTACAAAAGACACATCATGGATGATGGCTGTTACTCAGCTCAGGCAGAGGATGGTATACACTTTCCTAAATGCAAAAGCGTACCTGAGTACAGCAAGGAGAGGAGTCATGGAGTGTCGACGCGTCGGACTGGCGGCTGTTTTTCTGTGCGCCAGTGGCTGCTCAACCAATGAAGGCTATCCATCCCAGGCCAGTCATGGCGTCCGCAATCTCGGTGACACAATCAATCATTGCCGCAATTACACCGAATACCATGTGGAAGGTTCACCGGTTATCAGTCTTGATTCCCTGTCTACCCGCCGCGAAGAGCGCTACTACGAAGTGTTCCTGAATCTGAATACCAAAGAAGACAGCGGCTGGGCTCATTGTCGTATCACCATGGCCGGTGATATCCGGGTCCACCGGATACATAACTTTGGCCGTGAAGGAAATTTCTTTGGTCTGTTCTGACTAAGCGCTGTGTTGCGCTGAACATCTGCGGCGGAATACGCTGCTATTCATTGCCCGGTTATTCATTGTCCGGTTATTCATTGGCGAGTGCCGCCTGAATTTTCAGCAGAATATCCATGGCATCCACCGGCTTGGCGATATGGTACTGCATGCCGGCCTCACGACAGGCTTTTACATCGGATTCCATGGCATTGGCGGTCATAGCCACAACTGGCAGTTGTGTGCAGCCTGGTAGCGCGTGAATCTGACGGGTCGCTTCAAAGCCATCCATCACCGGCATCTGCAGGTCCATCAGAACGATATCCGCTTTTAACCCGGACTTTATTTTATCGACGGCTTCCAGGCCGTTATTGGCAATCACCACTTCAGCCCCCATCTGACTGAGCAGTTCCTGCGCCAGAATCTGGTTGAGTAATACGTCTTCGGCCAGCAGACAACACACGCCTTTGAGTGGGAAGATACTGTCACTGCCCTGACTGGCATCTGTATCGGTATTCTCTTCGTCTTCACGCCACACCAGCGTATCGTTGCCACAGGCAACCACACGTATCAGGGCAGTAAAACAGCTGCCTTTGCCCGGAGTACTTTCGATTTTAATATCACCGTCCATCAGCAGTGCCAGTTCGCGGCTGATACTCAAACCCAGTCCGGTACCGCCAAAGCGGCGGCTGGTTGAGCTGTCCGCCTGACGGAAGGCATCAAACAGATAGGCAATCTGATTGGCTTCGATACCAATACCGGTATCGGTTACCGAAATTTTCAGCTGTTTATAATCAGGCAGATACTGCAGGTGCAGGCTGACACTGCCTTTTTCCGTAAATTTAAACGCATTGCTGAGCAGGTTCAGCATAATCTGTTCGAGACGCAGCTCATCGCTGATGATACTGGCAGGCACGTTATTATCGGTGCTGATGCGGAAATCCAGTTGCTTTTCGTGGGCCTGAAGGTCAAACAGTGCATGCATTTTGCGCAGCAGACGCACCAGTGGAAATTCTTCCCGGTCTATTTCCAGCTGGCCAGCTTCAATTTTGGCGTAATCCAGCGATTCATTAATCAGCGCCAGTAAGGTCGTTGATGCCATATGGGATTTATTCAGGTAGTCACGCTGCTTGCTGCTCATCTCTGTTTTCAGACAGAGATTAATAAAGCCGATAATGGCGTTCATCGGGGTACGCAGCTCGTGGCTCATATTGGCAAGGAAGCGCGACTTGGCTTCGTTAGCAGCGTTGGCCTTTTCCATCGCATCACGCAGTTCGCGGGTCTTCAGTTTCACCTGACGGCTGACATGCTCGACGGTACCGGTAATCAACAGAATAAATACCTGAAAAAGGGCGGTCAGCAAAAAGCCTGTGGTGATAATCGCCCAGCTGCTCCAGTCCTTGCTGTAGCCCTGCTCATACATATTGGCGTACAGCTCGATATCGTAATTACGCGAGCCAAACTCAGAAAAATAGGTATAGGTTTCATACCTGGGATTGATCTGTTCTGCGGAATCAAACAGCAGTTCTCTGTCGCCAAATGCGTCGCGGTCATAGATGCGGATTGAAACACCATTCCAGCGGAATTCAGACAGTACATCTTTCAGCATATCGCCGATGCGGATCACGCCACTGGCATAACCGATAAAGGCTTCTGCATTTTCTTCGTACTTATACACCGGCATATAGAGAATGGTGGCTTTCTGATTCTCTTTTTCCTGCGCCAGAATAATCGGAGCAGTGGCAACCGGTTGTTTAAGAATTCTGGCCTGCATCAGTGCATCACGACGCGATACGTTGGCGGCGAGGTTTAGGCCAAGTGCACGTTTGTTGGGTTCGTAGGGGTAGATATAGACTACCGGAAAGTATTCTTTCTGTTTTTTTGCCGGAATCAATGAGCCGTTGCCGGTCAGTTCGGTCATACGAAAGCCCGGGTATTCCCGCTGCATTGATTGCTCAAAAGATTCGCGCTCGTCATGAGCAATAACCGGTGTCCAGCCTATACCGTAAAGCGTCGCATCCGAGCCACGGATGACGTGTGAAAAACGTTCAAACTCACTCCGGCTGACATTCGCTGAGGCGTTGAATAAAGCACCGTAAGACACCAGTTTCTTTTCTGCCAGGCGAAAGGTCTCACTGATTTTCTGGCCGGTGCGCTCGGCGGCTTTATCGAACTCATTCTGCATCTTCTCGCGGTAATAGGCGGTAGATGCCACGAAAGCAAAGGTAACCAGAGAGAACAGAATAATGGTGGGCACAGCGACCTGCATTCTGCGCCGCAGCGGCAATCCCTGCTGGAACAGAATGACGATCAGCGGCGCGAATAAAAATATCCCGATGGCATCACCGACCCACCAGGTGATCCAGCTGAAAGGCAGGGCGCTGCTGTTAATAAAGCCGGCGGCAAACAGGGTAAGCGTCCCGATCGAGCTGTTGATCAGTGGCGTCAACAGGGCAACCACCAGAGCAAAATAGGCGATGGCTCTTGGCGAGTTGGGGATGTCTTCCCCGGTGTACTGTTTATCAATGCGGCGCAGCATCAAAAAGCCGGCCATGGCCTGTGCAGCAGCACCAGCACCAATGACCATTGGTGGTATCGCTGACTGCAGGCTGAATTCAGAGAACCAGTGTGTGGATACCGTCAGATTGGCCAGACAGGAACCGGTCAGAATGCCGAGTAAAACGGAACGTTTGCCATTGTTGAGGTGCAGCAGTGCCAGTGCGACACCGGCGGCAGGCCAGACGGCGGACGCAAACCCTGGAGGAATAGCCAGCTGCAGTCCGCCCATGGCTGCGGCAAAGTACGCAGCAGCGGCAACAAAATACAGGGGGATAAACTGAGGCATTCCGGCTCCTCTGGACTGGCTGAATACCCGGCGTTTACAGGACAGCGGGCAGTAATAAGTCAGTATAGACAGGGAACTGATTTATGCCGGTACTTCGGTCATAAATCGCCGGATTAATCCGGCGCTACAGACTGTAGCGCTGGTGGCAATGTGCGATACCGGAAACAATCGGGTAGTTCTGGCACTCTTCTGTGCTGCAGCGGAACTGGTCCAGTCGTGCTTCTATCGGCAGCAGGACTTCCGGTTCGCCCAGATAACCGGCCGGACACAGTTCTTTGGCACGGCGATGCCAGTGTTGTTTGAACGCTGTGATAGTTTCGTCATAGTTGAGGACAAACGCCATACGGCCGAGCTGACGCACTTCAATCACATAAGTGCCGGGCGCGATCTGCTCATCCAGATAGCCGTTACGGGCATCACCGAGATCACCACTGACCGGCTGATAAGGAACAGGGCTGCAGCCACTGAGCAGCAGGGCAGCGACTACGGATGACAACAGCAGAGAGGGAACTGAAAAGCGTTTCATTAACAGGAATATGGCTGACAATTTTCAATCCCGCATTCTGCACAGCCCCCGGCGGCGCGTCTATATCTGAATCACACTGTTTCTTCAGCCTGTGACGGATTTAGCGTCAGGCAATGATGTTGCTGAAACTTGCCCGGGTCAGGGTCGCCAGATCCGCAGGCGCCAGCGCGATTTCCAGACCACGGCGGCCAGCACTGACGTGCAGCCGTGTCAGCCCTTCGGCACTGGCATCAATAACGGTGGGTAATGCCTTTTTTTGCCCCAGTGGACTGATGCCACCGACCACGTAGCCGGTGGTTTTTTCCGCCAGCTTCGGATCTGCCATTTCGGCCTTTTTCGCGCCAACGGCTTTGGCAATCGCTTTCAGACTGAGCTTGTGCGACACCGGCAGGACGGCGACAGCGAGGTTGCTTTTGTGACCGCTGAGGCTGACCAACAGGGTTTTGAATACCTGATCCGGATTCAGTCCCAATACCTGAGCAGCTTCTTCGCCATAGGATTCCGCCGCCGGGTCGTGGTCATATTCGAGCACCTCAAAGGCGATTTTTGCTTTCTTCGCCGCATTGATGGCCGGTGTCACAGCGGGTCCTCCGGCGCTACGCGCAGCACAGGCTGCTGTGCTTCAGTCGCTTCCAGCAGGCGGAAACGAGGCTGACGCTGGCCATCCACATCGGCCTCATCGGTAAACATGGAGTAAGGGCGCACCCAGCTGGAGTAATCGCCGTACAGGGTTTTGTAGAGTACCAGGTACTCTTCGGTTTCACTGTGGCGCACCACGCCCATAACCTGATAATCATTGCCTTTGTAGTGGCGGTAGATCCCCGGTGTGATGGCTGGTGCTGCGGTTGTTTCAGCGGTGGCTTCAGTAGTGGTTTCAGTGTTTTGGGTCATTCGTTACTTTTCGTCCAGTTCAAATCGCACCTGCACTGAGGCAGAGACGGTTTCTTTCTGCAGCAGCATAGGGGCGGGCGCTGAGCCTTTGGCTTCGGCCACGGCATTCATGCGCATCAGCTGCGGGCGGATACTGCCCTGTTCAACAATGTGCATCACGCCATCGAGTTTGTTATCCAGCGTTTCAGCCATAAAGGTGGCTTTATCGCGGGCGTTCAACAGTGCAGCTTTGGTGGCCTGCTGCTGTAGTTTCTGTGGGTCATCGAAACCGGTCGAGGTGTTGTTGATGCTGAGGTTTTTGATCGCAAACAGCTTCTGCGCCAGCTCGGTATAGTCAGCGGTATCGCGCAGGGTAATGATCAGATTGCGGCTGACCTGTTCACCACGATAAATACGGCTGTCTTTCTGCCACTCCCAGCGTGGCTGGCGGGTGATGCGGTCGGCACGGATATCCTCTTCGGCGATATCAAAACCGCCTGCTACTGCCAATGCCTGGTTCATGCTTTGATCGACCATGGCTTTGGCGGTTTCTGCATCTTCATCAATGGCACTGACCAGCATATTGATCTGCAGATAGTCAGGCCAGGCTTCAGCTTCACCGTATCCGGTTACTTCAATGTATTCTTCGTACGCAGCTGCTTTGGCTGCCATCAGTGGCAGAGTGATTAGCAGAGCGCTGGTTAACAGTGGGCGGATCATCCTGTTTCTCCGGTATTGCTTAGTGAGTGTGAAGCTATGACCTCAGCACCTTCCTCAGGTTCGCGCTCAGTTTCTCGCGTCGGGTTCTTACTTTTGCTTCGCGTTAAACGCTTCAAGCTGTTCCGCTGTGGCTTCCAACTGGAATTTCTCTTTCCACTCGGAATACGGCATGCCGTAGACTTTCTCGCGGGCCTGTTCGTAATCCAGTTCCACGCCTTCTTTTTCCGCGGCTGTGACCATCCATTTGGCCAGACAGTTACGGCAGAAATCCGCCAGAATCATCAGCTCAATGTTCTGTACTTCTTTGTGCTCGTCCAGGTGTTGCAGCAGGCGGCGGAAGACAGCGGCTTCGATATTGGTCTGTTGTTGTTCGTTCATGGTGATCTTTCTCCGAAGAATCCGGTTTATAGTCATTCAATAGCGCGCAACAGAGTGTATAGGATAAGGCTTTGGCCGTCAGTGGCATCCGGCTCTGGATTGCGGGACAATACGTTCTTTGTATTTTTGCATAGTGGTCAGAAGTGTATGCCAGAGTCATCCCAGCCTGTTCGTGTTGCCATCAATGGTTTTGGCCGTATTGGCCGCTGTGTGCTGCGCGCGCTGTATGAAAATGGCTACCGCGAACAGCTGCAGGTAGTGGCGGTCAATGAGCTGGCGGACATCGAAACCATCAGTTACATGCTGCGCTACGACAGTACTCACGGGCGCTTCCCCGGCACGGTAGAAGTGGTGGATGAGCGCCATCTGCTGGTCAATGGGGACCGCATCTGTGTGCGCCACGAAGCAGACAGTGCCCGTCATGACTGGGCCGCACTGAATGTCGATCTGGTGCTGGAATGCAGCGGTCAGATCAAAACCCGCAGCGAGTGTGAGTCCCATCTGAGTGGTGGCGCCAGCAAGGTGCTGATCTCCAACCCGGCGGACAGCGAAGTCGATAACACCATTATTTACGGCCTCAATCATCACACCCTGAGTCCGGAGCAGACCATCGTTTCCAACGGTTCCTGTTCCACCAATTGTCTGCTGCCGTTACTGACTCTGCTGAATAAAGAATTTGGTATCGAAGCCGGGGTGACAACCACCATTCACTCCGCCATGAACGATCAGCCGGTGATCGACGCCTATCATTCTGATCTGCGCCGTACCCGCTCGGCGGTGCAGAGCATTATTCCGGTGGATACCAGCCTGCCGCTGGGCATCGCCCGTTTGATGCCGGAGCTGGCGGGTAAAATTGAAAGCCTGCATGTGCGCGTACCGACCATTAACGTCTCGGCGCTGGATATCAGTCTGCAATTAAAAAGCGCGACCGATGCCGCAGCGGTTAACGCTCTGATTCAGCGTGCCGCATCATCTGAGCTGCAGGGCATTCTGGGAATTACCGGTGAAGCCCACGCCTCCATCGACTTCAATCACGACCCGCGCTCTGGTGTGGTAGACGCCACTCAGACCCGCGTCAGCGGCGGGCAGTTATTAAAAATGCTGGTGTGGTTTGATAACGAATGGGGTTTTGCCAACCGTATGCTGGATACGGCGCGGGCGATGATCCGACTCTGAATTCTTTTAACGCTCAGCTATTAAACTGCAACTCCGCCAGTTGTTTATACAGCGGCGATGACTGCAGCAATTCTTCATGGGTGCCCACGGCGGCAATCGCGCCATGATCCATCACCACAATGCGGTCGACGTTTTTAATGGTGGCCAGGCGGTGGGCAATTACGAAGGTGGTGCGGTCCTTCATTAATTCATCCAGTGCCTGCTGCACCAGATGTTCGCTCTGGGCATCCAGTGCGCTGGTGGCTTCATCCAATAACAGAATTTTCGGTTCACGCAGAATGGCGCGGGCAATGGCTAAACGCTGTTTCTGTCCGCCGGACAGTTTTACTCCCTGTTCACCTAAGTAAGACTGATACTGATCCGGCAACTGGCGGATAAATTCATCGGCGTAGGCGGCACGGGCTGCAGCAACGATCTGCTCTTCGCTGGCATCCGGGCGCCCGTATCTGAGGTTATCCAGCACATTGGCGCTGAATAAAACCGGCTGCTGTGGCACCAGGGCAAACTGGCTGCGCAGTTGCTGCAGATTCCACTCAGGCAACGCTTTGCCTTCCAGCAGAATCTGTCCCTGCTGAGGATCACGGAAGCGTAACAGTAAATCGAACAGGGTGGATTTACCTGCACCGGAGGGGCCCACGAGAGCAATACGTTCACCGCGTTTTACATCCAGATTCAGGCCGCTGAGTGCCTGTCTGTCAGGGCGGGAAGGGTAGTGATAACTCACTTCACGCAGGGCGATTAATGGTTCTGCTGCCGGTTTTGTTGCTTGTGTGTCAGGGGTCGCAGAATCCACATCATGGCCGGAGTTTGCGGCTGAGGTGATATCCGATTTCGCCGCCATTAACTCGCGGATGCGTTCGGCGGCACCGGCGGCGCGCTGGACTTCGCCGTACACTTCGGTAACGGCGGCGAGCGAGCCTGCGACCATAATGGCGTAAAACACAAAGGCGGCTAAATCGCCGCCGGATAATTCTCCGGCAATCACGTCACGGCCGCCGATGTAGAGCATGCCGGCCACTGAGCCCATCACCAGAATCATTACCAGCGCGATCATAAAAGCCCGCTGGCGGATACGCAGCAGTGCCACGCTGAAGGCTCCTTCGGCGGCCTGACTGAATTGCTGATTAACGATGTCTTCGCGGGTAAAGGCCTGCACCACTTTAATATGCTGCAGACTTTCTCCGGCCCAGGCGCCAACGCTGGCGACTTTATCCTGGCTGGCGCGCGACAGCTTCTTCACTTTGCGGCCAAAGAAAATCATCGGAAACACAATCAGCGGCACGGCGATCAGTACGATCAGGCTGAGTTTAAAGTTGGTAATAAACATCAGCACAATACCGCCAATAAAGGTCAGCGAGTTGCGCAGGGCGAAGGAGAAGGATGATCCGATCACCGTCTGCAGCAAGGTGGTATCTGTGGTGATGCGGCTCTGAATCTCGCCGGACAGATTATCTTCAAAGAAGGAAGGCGGCAGGCTGATCAGATGGCGATACAGCTGCTGGCGGATATCGGCGACCACCCGCTCGCCCAGCCAGGACACCATATAAAAGCGCAGGTAAGCGCCCACTGACACGGCAACCACCATAAAACCGAAGAAGCCCAGCGCCTGACCTAAGCCTTCCACCGAACCCGCGGCAAAACCATTATCCACCATCAGACGCACGCCCTGCCCCAGACTCAGTGTCAGCGCAGCGGTGGTAATCAGCGCCAGAATGGCGATGGTAAGGCGGGTTTTGTAAGGACGGACAAATTGCCAGAGCCAGTTCAGCATAACGTCATCTCAGAAAGTCAGGCCTGCAGGCTAACGGCTGAGCAGGTTATCCACAAGTCACAGCGAATTAACAGATTGTTGATAAAAACGGCACTCCGGGGTTGGTGAGTGCTTGTTTGTCTCTTTATGAGGGCTAATGCCTGCGGTGAAACACAATGGTCATACTGCTATAATCGCGCGCTGATTTTTCCGGCAGGTGCCCGCTCAACGCGTATCGATGCCTGCCTATGACTTATAAACCTGATCTGCCTGTCACCCGGGCGCGACACAGAGGAAGAAACATGTCTGTTTTAAAAATGACTGACCTGGACCTGAAAGGTAAACGGGTTCTGATCCGCGAAGACCTGAACGTACCGGTGAAAGACGGCAAAGTGACGTCTGACGTGCGTATCCGTGCTTCTCTGCCAACCATTCAGCATGCGCTGGAAGCCGGGGCCAAAGTCATCGTCATGTCTCACCTGGGTCGTCCGACCGAAGGCGAATACGCCGATGAATTCTCCATGCAGCCAGTGGCTGATCATCTGGCAGGTCTGTTGGGCCGTGATGTAAACGTAGTCAAAGACTTCCGTGCCGGTGTCGAACTGGCCGACGGCGAGCTGGCGCTGCTGGAAAACGTGCGCTTTAACAAAGGCGAAAAGAAAGACGAAGACGAGCTGTCCAAAGCCTACGCTGAGCTGTGCGATATTTTCGTCATGGACGCCTTCGGTACTGCGCACCGCGCACAGGCGTCTACTCATGGCGTGGCAAAATTTGCGACCGTTGCCTGTGCAGGCCCGCTGTTAGCGGCAGAACTGGATGCACTGGGCAAGGCACTGGACAAACCAGCCCGTCCGCTGGTGGCTATCGTCGGTGGTTCCAAAGTGTCTACCAAGCTGGAAGTGCTGGAAAGCCTGTCTGATATCTGTGATCAGATCATCGTCGGTGGCGGTATTGCTAACACTTTCCTGGCGGCTGCCGGCAAGCCTGTTGGTAAGTCTCTGTATGAAGAAGACCTGATTCCTGCTGCGAAAAAGCTGATGGAAAAAGTGTCCATTCCGGTACCAACTGACGTTGTCTGCGGTAAAGAATTCTCTGAAAGCGCAGTTGCCACGCTGAAGAGCGCGGATGAAGTAGACGCTGACGATATGATCTTCGACATCGGTCCGGATTCCGCCAAAGCGCTGGCTGAACAGCTGAAAGAAGCCAAAACCATCATCTGGAACGGTCCGGTGGGTGTGTTCGAATTCGATCAGTTCGGTGAAGGCACCAAAGCCCTGTCGCTGGCCATTGCAGAATCCGATGCCTTCTCCATTGCGGGCGGTGGTGACACTCTGGCAGCTGTGGATAAGTACGAAATCGCCGAACAGGTGTCTTACATTTCCACCGGCGGTGGTGCATTCCTTGAGTTCGTCGAAGGCAAAACTCTGCCGGCTGTGGCGATTCTCGAGCAGCGCGCGAAGTCATAACAGACGCTGCGCTGGGTCTGCGGCTGCGTCGCGAGAAACAGTCCGGGACTCAAAGCCTGATGAAACCCCGCGTAATGCGGGGTTTTTTATTGCTGCGAATCTGCACAGTCTGCAGGTTTATATCGCGCCGGATAGCCGTTAGAATACGACTCAGTTTCAACCATCTTTCAGGGTATACACAACATGGCATTAATCAGCATGCGTCAGATGCTGGATCACGCCGCCGAATTCGGCTACGGCGTTCCTGCGTTCAACGTTAATAACCTCGAGCAGATGCGCGCGATCATGGAAGCAGCGGACAAAACCGACTCTCCGGTGATTGTTCAGGCTTCTGCCGGCGCCCGCAAATACGCTGGTGCGCCTTTCCTGCGTCACCTGATTCTGGCGGCTGTTGAAGAATTCCCGCACATCCCTGTGTGTATGCACCAGGACCACGGTACTTCACCGGCGGTATGTCAGCGTTCTATCCAGCTGGGCTTCAGCTCAGTGATGATGGACGGCTCACTGGGTGAAGACGGTAAAACTCCGGCTTCCTACGAGTACAACGTCGATGTGACCAAACGCACTGTGGATATGGCTCACGCCTGTGGTGTTTCCGTAGAAGGTGAACTGGGTTGTCTGGGTTCTCTGGAAACCGGACAGGCGGGTGAAGAAGACGGTATTGGTGCAGAAGGCACTCTGTCTCACGATCAGATGTTGACCGATCCGGAAGAAGCGGCTGACTTTGTTAAGAAAACCGGCGTTGATGCGCTGGCGATTGCCTGTGGTACTTCCCACGGTGCTTACAAATTTACCCGTCCGCCTACAGGCGACATTCTGGCCATCGACCGTATCAAAGAGATCCACAAGCGTATCCCGGATACTCATCTGGTAATGCACGGTTCTTCTTCTGTGCCACAGGAATGGCTGGCCATCATCAACGAATTTGGTGGTGAGATTCCGGAAACTTACGGTGTGCCGGTTGAGCAGATCGTTGAAGGTATTAAATACGGCGTACGTAAAGTGAACATCGACACCGACCTGCGTCTGGCATCTACCGGTGCTATCCGTCGCTTTATGGCGCAGAACCCGGCTGAGTTCGATCCGCGTAAATACTTCAAAGAATCCGTAAAAGCGATGAGCGATATCTGTATCGCCCGTTACGAAGCCTTTGGTACTGCCGGTAATGCTTCAAAAATCAAAGCAGACTCTCTGGATGTAATGTTTGAACGTTACGCCAGCGGTGCGCTTGATCCGAAAGTAAGCTGATAACAGACAGCGGATTTACCTTCTTAATCCGCTGATTTTCTGCTGTTATAAACAATGAAAAAACCCGCCATGTGCGCAATGCTGTTCACTTAAGCGGAGCAGCATTGCGATTCACCGGATAACGGGTTTTGCTTATCTTCACCATTCGAGGCCTGCCCGGCCTCGAGTTCTT
>PAJK01000105.1 GCA_002706025.1 Oceanospirillaceae bacterium | reverse complement strand
TGTTGGTTGTAATAACTCATCAGGTAGTAGCTGATATCTTTGGTCGCTTCGTCCAGGTTCTGGTAACCCTGCTTTGGCATCCATTCACTTTTATAGCTACGGAACAGCCGCTCCATCGGGGCATTATCCCAGCAGTTGCCTCGTCGACTCATGCTTTGCACAAAGCGTTTTCTCCAAAGCTGTTGCTGATATGCGAGACTACTGTACTGACACCCCTGATCCGAGTGGAACATCACGTCCTTTGGCTGTCCCCGCAGGCTGATGGACAGGGTGAACTGACCGAAGGCATCAGCAAAGCATCTCTGGCCATGTTCCAGATGCTGGAACAACTGCCAATGTAGGAAATCAGTTCCTTTATTGCCATCGTGCTGGTGCTGGTGTTCTTTATCACCTCATCTGACTCAGGTTCTCTGGTGGTGGATTCCATCACTGCCGGCGGTCTGACTGAAGCACCTGCAGCACAGCGTCTGTTCTGGGCCTGCACTGAAGGTGGCATCGCTATCGCACTGCTGGTCGGTGGTGGTTCTGCGGCGCTGGGCGCCCTGCAGGCCGGTGCGGTATCAACCGGTCTGCCATTCCACCATCGTGCTGTTACTGATGTGTGTGAGCCTGATCAAAGGCCTGAAAAACGAGCAGGACATTCAGCGCCTGACTCAGGTAGGCAAAAGCCGTGAAGCTTAAGCTGAGCGTGTTATAACCAACTAATAAAAAACGGGAGCATGGCTCCCGTTTTTTATTTCTGCTGATGAACATCAGCTGAGCTTTTTAATTGCCCTTTCAGCCTACTTTTTCAGCGGCTTCCGGATTGGCCAGCGGTGGCGGAGTGTTCAGCTCATGCTCAAAGGCTTTCAGGCGCTTATAAATCGACTGCAGCTCGACGATGGTGGTCCAGGAATTCACCAGATACTGGAAGGAGTTTTCCACCTGGTTAAAGGCATTCAGAATCCGCTGCATAATGCCCAGGGTAAAAGCACCGGCAATAATGGCTGGCGCCAGGGCAATCAGGGGTACGAACTGGCCGACATTAAGATAGCCGTAGCGCACCACGTTAAAGTACAGGTAGTTTTTATACAGGCGGAAATAATTTATGCGCACATAACCGAACAGTTCGCTCAGCGTATAAGGCTGAGCTCTGTGTTCGTTATCTTCGCCGTACACCAGCTCTTTACGGTATGCCGCTTCCACTTTCTGATTATTAAATTCCAGCCCCGGCAGTTTAATCCCGGCCAGTGCCAGCAGTCCGGTACCGAAGATAGACCAGATAATCGCCACAAATACCAGCGCCTGCGGCACTTCACCAATTAAAGGTAATTCGGTTACGTAGGACGACAGCCCCCAGAGAATGGGCAGGAAAGCGATCAGGGTCATGATGGAATCCAGAAAGGACACGCCAAGGGTTTCCATAATGGTAGCGAAGCGCATGGTGTCTTCCTGAATACGCTGCGACGCCCCTTCGATATGACGCACCTTATGCCAGTTGGCGGTGTAGTGCTCGTTCATAGCGGTACGCCAGCGGAACACATAATGGCTGACGAAGAAGCGGTTAAATACCGCAACAGCGACTGCCACCATGATAATGATGGCCACAGTACTGAGTTCTGCGTAGTACTCGCCAATGCCAATACTGCCAGGGTCGCCCAGCGCATTCTGAATCAGATCATAAAAGCCGCCGTACCATTCGTTGAGCATGACGCTGACCTGAACCTGAAACCAGGTAATAAAGACGATCAGCGCAGAACCGACCACCGACCATTTCGCCCAGCGGTTATCACGGGCAATGTACAGCCAGACACCACAGAACAGCCCATAAGCCACCAGCATGTATTGATAGAACCAGAAGTCCTGAGCACTGCCCTGAGCCGCGGCGAATGCAGCCTGAGCAGCATCATCGGCACCTTCCGCCAGCGCTTGCGGAAAGCTGAAACCAAACAGTCCGCCAAGGCTCAGGCTGTTGCCCATATCCTGCAGCACGCTGTACCAGCCAATGACGCAGAACAGCGCCCACACAGAAAAACTCAGAAACAACCATTTAGGTTTAGAGAAAAAGGAAGCGAACACGGGATACGTCCATCGGCAGAAGTTAGAGTTAACGGGCTATTAAGAGCACTGAGATTAACTCAGGTTTCATCAGCGGTGAAATATCTGCTTTGTTCAATCAATGTTATTCACCGGCCGGACCGCCAAACAAGCATACTCTGATGTAAACTGTGCATATCCGTTATTTTTCTATGGCCTTAGTGGTATGTGCGAACTTCTTGGCATGAGTGCCAACACCCCAACCGATTTATGTTTCAGTTTTACTGGCCTGACCCAGCGTGGTGGCAATACCGGCCCCCACAAAGATGGCTGGGGCGTGGCATTTTATGAAGGCAAAGGAGTGCGCCTGTTTCACGACCCACAGCCAAGCTTTTCCTCTCCGGTGGCTGAGCTGGTGCAGAGCTATCCGATTAAGAGTAAAACCGCGCTGTGTCATATCCGTCAGGCTAATGTTGGTGAAATCTGCCTCGCCAATACCCACCCGTTTGTGCGTGAGCGCTGGGGCCGGTACTGGGTATTTGCCCACAACGGTCAGATCCCAGACTTCAGTCGCCAGCCGGGTCCCTGCGAGCCTGTGGGTGAAACCGACAGTGAGAACATCTTCTGCGATCTGATGAACCGTATTCATCACACCCTGCCCCGTGACTCTATGCCGCAGCAGCTGGCCGCGGTTCTGGTCGAGCTGGCGGAGGAGTACGCAGCGCAGGGCGTATTTAATTGCCTGCTGAGCAATGGCAACTGGCTGTTTACTTATTGCTCCACCAAAATGGCCAGCATTACCCGCCGTGCACCTTTTGGCCCGGCACAGTTAAAAGACGCTGACGTTACCGTCGATTTTGCATCCCAGACCACGCCCGCCGATGTGGTCAGCATCATTGCCACCGAACCGCTTACGACAGACGAAGCCTGGGACGTGTACCAACCCGGTGAGTGGAAACTGTGGGAAGAAGGGGAAATCGTAGCGCACGGCTACAGACAGCTTTAAACAAGGCTGTTGAAAGAAAGCCTATATAAGAAGACCGGTGGCATTACACCACCGGCGAATCTTTTACATCCATCTCCTGCATCAGCCATTCCTTAAAGGCTTTCATCCCCACAGTCAGTGGTCTGTGCTTACGGTACACCAGATAAAAAGCTTTATGACTGTCGAGGGGAATATCAAAGGGAATCACCAGGCGCCCGGACTCCACTTCCCTTGAGGTCAGAGTGATGTCCGCCAGCGCCACACCGAGATTATCCAGCGCCGCCGCAGTGGCCAGGTGGCCGTTGGATACTGCCAGTGAATTCTTCGGCTTCATAAACCCTGCGCCAGCCAGCTCCAGCCAGTCATCCCATTCGTGCTTGCGGCTGCTGACGTAAATCAGCGTGTGATGTTTCAGATCACCCACCTGCTTCAGCGGGTGCGGTCCACGCATCAGCACCGGGCTGCACACAGGCACCAGCATCAGGCTGCGCAGAAAGTACATCTCAATGTCTTTCCAGTCGCCATTACCGAAATACACCGCCATGTCCGTATTGGAGCGGCTGAAGTCGATCAGACCCAGTGAGGTAGTGATCTGCAGTTCGACATCCGGGTACAGCTCCTGAAATTTACTCATGCGTGGCATCAGCCAGCGAATCAGGAAGTTCGGCGCCACACTGATGTTGACCACATTGGTATCCAGATTGGAGGTCAGGCGCTGGGTTGCCACTTCTATTTCATCCAGCGCATGTTTCACCGCCACCAGATATTGCTCTCCTGCACCAGTGAGTTCTACTTTACGTTTAGAACGGTTAAACAGTGATACACCCAAGTATTCTTCAAGCGTTTTAATCTGGTGACTGACCGCCGAAGCCGTCACTGCAAGCTCGTCCGCAGCGGCTACAAAGCTGGTGAGACGGGCGGATGCCTCAAACATACGCAATGAGTTAAGAGGAGGTAGTCGACGCATGGTGTTTTTTCAACTGATTAGATTTTCTCATCATTCTGCTTAGAAAGCTTCGCTTTTTCAAGCAGGCCATCGCGGCTATTCTGTAATCGTTGAATAAATCAACACAAATCAATACGACGAACGGTTAAACAACCCGAACGATTAAACAACCCTCAGGAGTTACCCAAATGAAAGACGACGTTAAATTGAATGCATTCGGCGAAGTAGACGTAGACTACTACATCGATCTGGCGAAAAAACAACGCGCACAGGTTGTTGCTGAAATGTTTGCAGCTGCCGGTTCTTGGTTCGCTAAACTGCTGCACGTTAAAGCAGACGCTCAAATGGGCAAAGTGGCTCACTAAGAGCTGTTTGTGCCAGGTTGTTCTGGTACAGAGTAAAAGCGGCCAGAGGTGCCGTGCGCTGGGGAAGCAGCAAACCTCCATGTAAGTAATAAGAAATTCGTAACGGGTGAACGCGGCAAAGGACGGGGAATTCAGTACCTGCACCAGCCCTTCCCGTTACCGGAACATCACTCCGCCCTTCTCTGAATACCTTTTTTCATCAAACATCCTCTTTCCGTCTCCCACGACAGACCTGTATGTATGGTCAGAACTGCCCTGCGTATGCTGAAAGAGCAGCTGTTGATAAAAGGCATTGTTTGTTCGGTTTTGCCTAACAAGCTGTTCGGCTGACTATCTGTCTCTAATGCTGCAGTATTGCTTCTTTATTCTATACTTTATAGAACTTCTGACGGCCAATAACGTATGTGGAAACGTTTGAGCAAAGGTGTATTGCCGCCCTTTGCTCTCCGCCGGTGTTCCGTCTGACAACATTTAAGGAGATATCCATGAGCGGTTTTTCTGACATTCCTGTGTGGAATAAAGCAGACGCCCTGACACGCCTGATGAACAATCAGAACCTGCTCGACCGGGTAACCGATCTGTATCTGTCCAGCACCCCATGCCTGCTGGATAAACTTAAACAGTCTGTCACCCAGAATGATCTGAGCGCCGCTCAGTCAGAAGCACATACCCTGAAAGGTGCCAGCGGCAATATTGGTGCAGAGCAGATGATGGCGTTATTCGCTGCCATTGAAGCTGCTGCGAAAGAACAGCATGAAGATGAAATTCAGTCTCTGGTTGAACAGCTCGACAGCATGTACCAGACCCTGGAGCACGAATTGCGTCAATAATAACCAATGGATTGGCAAGACCGTCAACAGGGTTGACGCGCATCATCTTTTAACGGTTTTCTGACCGTAATCTGCAACCTTATTCATTCTATAGTTACCTATCCGTTTCACAGGCCGTCTCACTGACGTCAGCCGCAGACAGAAACACGAGAGGAAACTATGGCGTCCAGCAATACCGCCTACCGTTCAGTCACCGCTCTGGTGGGCGATATTATCCGCCTGAAGGTAGCGGTTCCCGCCGCCGGAGAGATCACTCAGGTCAGACTTAACGACCTCGCCACTGTGCGTCAGGGACAGATCAGTCGTCTGGCGCAGGTGATCGATATCCGCGACGAGCAGGTATCCCTGCAGGTATTCGATGGCTGTAAGGGCTTATCCACAGACGCAGAGGTTTTCTTTCTTGGTCACCCGATGCAAGTGACCTTCTCCGATAATATCCTTGGCCGGATTTTCGACGGCAAAGGTAATCCCAGCGATAACGGCCCCAGTCTGCAGTTTGATCCGAAAACGGAAATTAATGGCCCGACGGTCAATCCCATGCGCCGCGCGCTGGCGTCGCGCATGATCCGCACCAATGTGCCCATGATCGACGTTTTTAATTGTCTGGTAGAAAGCCAGAAAATTCCGATTTTTTCCGTCGCCGGCGAGCCCTTTAATCCCTTTCTGGCGCGAATCGGCAGCCAGGCCGATGCCGATATTATTGTCTTTGCCGGATTGGGGCTGGGTTTTGACGATTTCTATTTTTTCCGCAAAAGCTTTGAAGATTCCGGCACCTTTGCCCGCACCGTGATGTTTGTGAATCAGGCATCGGATTCGGTGGTGGAGCGTCTGTTAGTGCCGGATATGGCACTGACCGTGGCGGAACGCTTTGCCGTGGAAGAAGGCAAACGGGTGCTGGTGTTAATGACAGACATGACTGCCTATGCCGACGCGTTAAAAGAAATCGGCATTGCCAATGACCGTGTTCCGTCCAACCGCGGCTACCTCGGCGACCTGTATTCCCAGCTGGCGCGGCGCTATGAAAAGGCCTGTGATTACGCCCGCGGCGGTTCGGTCACCATTCTTACTGTCACCACCATGCCCGGCAACGATGTCTCGCATCCGGTGCCGGACAACACCGGCTATATCACCGAAGGTCAGTTTTATCTGCATAACGGCGAGATCGACCCGTTCGGTTCGCTGTCACGGTTAAAACAACAGGTGATCGGCAAACAGACCCGCGACGATCACTCGCAGGTGATGAACACTATGATCCGCCTGTATTCCGGTGCGGAAGAAGCGCGGCAGAAGCAGGCCATGGCGTTTGAATTAAGTGACTACGATGAACAGCTGCTGGCCTTTGGTGAACTGTTCCGCACACATTTTATGCAGCTGGATGTCGACCTGCCGCTGGAAAAAGCCCTCGACCTTGGCTGGCAATTAATGGCGCAGTGTTTCTCTGCCGACCAGCTGCTGATGAAAGCCGAACTGATTCAGAAATATTATCCCTCTGCTCAAAACAGGGACGACTACAAAAACGATCAGAAAAATAAACAGGGGCAGACTGCCTGATGGCGCGCCTGCTGTTATCCAAAAGCGAGCTGCTGGCTGAGCGCCGCAGACTGGCAGCCTATCAGCGTTTTCTGCCGTCGCTGCAGATGAAACGGCAACAGCTGATGGCTGCAGTGAATGACAGCCGCCGCCGTCTGCAGCAGGGACATCAGGCTCTGCAGCAGACACAGACATTTGTCGCCAATGAACTGCCGCTGCTGGCTGATACCTCCCTGCAACTGGATGCCCTGCTGACGGATAACGGCACCGACTACCACACCGTTAATATTGCGGGGGTACGTATTCAGCAGGTCGCCCGGGTAAATATTGATCTGCCGCTGCCATCACTGCTGACCCGCCCGGCCTGGGTATTATCGCTGCAACAGAAACTGGCCGATGCCGTAACTCAGTTACGTCATAACGAAGCGGAAGAAAAAGCGTTGCAACGCCTTAACCATGAACTCACCCGCGTAACGCAACGGGTAAATCTGTTTGAAAAAGTGCTGATTCCCGAAGCTCAGGGCAATATCCGTAAAATTCAGATATTCCTCGACGATAAAGCCCGTGAAGCTGTGGTGACCTCCAAGATTGCCAAAAAGAAAAATCTGGAGAAGTCCGCATGAGCATCAGCCGCTTTTATAAAGTCAGCATTGCTGGCGCTCAACACGACGAGGACCGCATTCTCGATCAACTGCAGAACTTTGGCCGCCTGCACATTATCAGCGGCCAGCACGGCAGCAGCGAAGAAAGCGCCGAAGCTGCTTCCAGCCACGACAAGCAGACCCGCGAAGCGCTGCTGTATCTCGGTCAGGCACCGGAGCCAAGCCGGCCACTGAGCCGCTGGCCGGTTCATCACCGCGACAAACCCATGCGCCAGCGGGTGCAGGAACTGGTGGATACCACGCTGCGCAACCGCGATGCATTACGTCAGGTCAGCGACACCATCGATGCCTTAAAAGAGCGGATTAAAGTGCTGCGCCCATGGGGCGATTTCACCTTGCCGCCGGACACCTGTGTGGAGCATTTCCGCCTGTGGTTTTATCTGCTGCCGGTGAATAAACGGGCCGTGCTGGATAATCTTGAACTGCCCTGGCAGATCGCCGGACGCAATGCCCGCCATTATTATCTGATTCTGATCAGCGCAGACGAACCGGATAAAAATCTGCTGCCGGTGGAACGTGAACACCTCGGGTCACTGTCATTACAGACGCTGGAAGAAACGTTGGAAATGCGTGAAGCCGAACGCGAAGATCTGGAATCAGAGCGTCAGCGACTATCGCGTTTCCGCCTGTTGTTGCAGCAACAATTGCAGGCGGCCAATGACCTTGCTATGCGCCAGTTTGTAAAAAGCCAGACCGCGAAACAGGAACAGATATTTACCCTGCAGGGCTGGTTACCGGCGGCTGATATTGCGCCTTTAAAAACTCTGGCGACACAGCAGGGTTTTGCCTTCGTCGCGGAAAAACCTGCCGCCAATGAAAACCCGCCCACCCTGCTGCAACCGGCCAGAGGCTTTGCTCCCGGAGCCATGCTGGCCAGCATTTACCAGTTACCCGGTTACCGCAGCTGGGACCCGTCGGTGCATCTGTATCTGTCGTTCGCGCTGTTTTTTGCCATGATTTTATCCGATGCCGGCTACAGCCTTATTCTGCTCGCTGTGCTGTTTTTACTGCGTAAAAAACTGGCAGCCAATAACGGTGTGCGCGATCTGCTGCTGACTTTATTTACCAGCGCAACGGTATGGGGGGTGATGGCCGGCAGTTATCTCGGCTTTGATATTAACAGCATCGACAAAGCCCCTGCTGTTCTCAAACAGCTGAACGTTATTCACCTCGATCATTACAGTGCCATGATGACCATTTCGGTTGTCGTCGGCATCAGCCATATTGTGCTCGCCCAGCTGAGCCTGTGGTGGAGCAGGCGCCACGAGCTGTCACAGGTTTTCATCCGCTCAGGCTGGCTGGCCATCATTGCCGGTGGCACGGCTTTCTGGCAATCACTGCCACCTGTCGTCAGCACCATTCTGCTCAGTGGCGGCGCGCTGGCTGTTGTCACTGGCAGCACACTGACTGCCATAAAAGCAGATAACGCTGAGCATCCGGGGCATGCTGTCAGCGCAGGCACGCGTCTGTTGTCTGTAGCCAAAGGCGTGATGGCACTGACCGGTGCCAGTGGTTTATTCGGCGATATTTTAAGTTATATGCGGCTGTTTGCACTCGGGCTGGCCAGTGCTTCGCTGGGGCTGACCTTTAACAGTCTGGCCAGTCAGGCGCTGCACGCCTCCCCCGGTATCGGCATCGTTTTTGCCGCGCTGATCTTTTTGCTTGGTCACAGTGTCAATCTGGGACTGGCCATTATGAGCGCCACAGTACACGGCCTGCGTCTGAATTTTATCGAGTTTTATAACTGGGGCGATCCCGGGGAAGGTTACGCCTACAGCCCTTTCCGTTATCAGGCCAGGCTGGCGGCTGAAAGACACGAGCCGTAAGGCTCACATTATGGAGAAAAGAACATGAATGAATGGGTACAGGCTATGGGCTGGAGCGGAATTTTCGCTCCGGTTGCGCTCGGTGCAATCGGCAGCGTTATGGGCTGCGCCATCGCCGGACAGGCCGCCATTGGCACCATGACGCAGACAGATTCCGGTTACGGCCGGGTAATTGGTCTGTCGGTGCTGCCCTCCTCCTTTGTTATTTACGGCATTGTTTTAATGTTCACCCTGCAGCGCAGTGTTGATGAACTGAATGCCGGTGGTTTATTCGGCATAGGTATTCTTGCCGGTCTGGCGCTGATGTTTACCGGTATCTGGCAGGGCCGCAGCTGTGCCTCGGCGATTAATGCTTCGCGCGAAAAACCGGAGATTTTTGCTTTATCGATAGCCCCCGCGGCGATTGTCGAAGGCTTCGGTGTCTTCGTCTTTATTTTTGCTCTGGTACTGTCCGGCAGTCTGCCTTCTGCTGCAGGAGGTGCGCTGTGAGTAAAGATCATCCGGAGGTCATTTCATCCGGTATCGATGCTCTGGTCGCCAGACTGCATGACGACGGGGTAAAAGCCGGACAGGACGAAGCCAACAAGCTGAAAGAAGCAGCCCGGCGCGATGCTGCCCGCATCCGTCAACAGGCAGAAAACGAAGCAGCGGAAATTCTCGAAAATGCCCGTCGCCAGACTGAAACTGAACGCCGTGCCGCAGAAGAAGCTTTGCAGGTAGCGTTCCGCGATATGGTGCTGGATATGAAAAACCAGTTGCTGTTGCGTCTGTCGGATATTTTTAAACAGCGGGTGCAGGACAGCATGGCCGATCAGAAGTTAATAGAGCAGATGATCGTCGAAGCCGTTGGTCGCTTAACCGGCAAACAGATTTCGGCGGAGGCCGGACAAACCCGCGTACTGGTTGCCGAAGAGCTGCTTGATATTGCCGCCATCCGCGATAATCCACAACAAGCCACCAGCGGTCCTCTGGCCAATATCGCCTTTCATCTGCGCGACGAGCTGCTCGCCAGCGGCGTGGAATTAATGCCNGCGCGGTTAAAAAACAGCANCGGGGAAAATGTNCTGCGCATCGAACTGAACGACGGCCAGCTGGCGATGGATATTAANGCCGAAACNGTATCGCAATTATTGATGAGTTACCTGCAGCCAAGATTTCAGGCGATTCTCGAGGGAGTTATCCGCTAGTGAAAGAGCATGATCCGTATCTGACGCTGTTGTGCAGCCTGCCGGGATTTGATGCGTTATTCGCGCATAAAATCGCGCCGCTGTCGCGCCTGCGTCTGGATCAGCATTTGCTGCAGCTCAGCGNAGAGCACCGCACACAACTGCAGGCGGTGGAGCAGATTCTCAGTTTCAGCCGCTGGCCGGCAGACANCAGCAGCGACCTCGCTCAATCCCGCATTCANTCTCTGCTGACTGCNGTCNGTGATCCGCGGGCGAAGCAGCTGACGGAAGACATGCTNGATCTGTATGCCGTTAATAATGCACTTACCCTGCGTCACAGCCGCGAGGAATACGCCAGTCAGCCACCCCGGTTTATCTGGTGCCACAGCCGTTTCCGNAAACAAATTGAACAACACTGGCAGGATGCAGATTTTGGCCTTGGCCATTATTTCCGCTGGATTACCGANGTCAGTGAAGCTTTGCAGCAGAACCAGTTACTCGCTGCNCAGAAGAAATTTTCGGCCAGTGTGTGGGCGCATCTGCTGCGTCAGCGNCCGGAAGATGAATTCGGTTTCTTCGCNGTGGTGATCTACGTGCTCAAATGGACTTACGCCGATCACTGGAGTCGCGCCGGTAGTGAACAGGCCGGTCAGCGCTTTGCGCAATTAGTAAACAGTTATCAGAAGAATCAGCCGGGTGCTGTCTCTTCGACCTTTCAGCAGGAGTTATCTGCATGACGGAATCCGTCTCTCAACTGCCGGTCAGTGCGCGCATTGTTGCCGTGCAGGATGACCTGGTCACCATCGAGCGGGTGGCGCTGGCTGATGGCAGCAAAAAGCCACTGATGAAAAATGAAGTGGTNTANATCCTGCCCAGCCGCAAAACGGCAGACGGTCGGCAGGAATGGTTAAAAACAGAAATTCTGCGGGTAAACGGCGAGCGTGCCGACGCCCAGGTGTATGAAAGCACCGGCGGNGTCGGCGTTGGTGATCCGGTTATTCAGAGTGGTGAAATGCTGTCGGCGGAACTCGGCCCCGGCCTGNTGGGCATGGTCTATGACGGTCTGCAGAATCCACTGGAATCTCTGGCGGTTTCTTACGGTACCTTTTTGCCCCGNGGGGTGGAAATGGCCGCCCTCGATGAAGAAAAGCACTGGCCCTTCAAAGCGCTGATGAAAGAAGGCGACNANGTTCATGCCGGTGACCGTCTGGGNACCGTNGCGGAATCGCATTTTGAACACGCTGTTATGGCGCCCTTTGATCTGCACGGCAGCTGGACCGTCGACTGGATTATGCAGGGCAGTTTCACNGTGCGCGATGCGGTTGCGCAGTTATCCTGTAACGGCGAAACCCGCCAGATTCAGCTGCGTCAGCGCTGGCCAATCCGCCAGCCNGTGAGCCGTGCACTGGTNCAGCAGCAACGCGCCAGCCGCGAATATCCACAGACACCGCTGACCACCACACTGCGTCTTGTGGATACTTTTTTCCCNATCGCCAAAGGCGGTATGGGCTGTATTCCNGGGCCNTTTGGTGCCGGTAAAACCGTGNTNCAGGGATTGATCGCNCGCTANTCGGATGTGGATATTGTGATCGTGGTTGCCTGTGGCGAACGCGCCGGNGAGGTGGTGGAAACCATNAAAGAGTTTCCGGAAATGAGTGACCCGAAAACCGGCGGCACACTGATGGACCGCACCATNATTATCTGTAATACCTCATCCATGCCGGTGGCCGCGCGGGAAACCTCGATTTATATGGGCATGACACTGGCNGAATATTATCAGGCCATGGGNTATGACGTACTGCTGATNGCCGATTCCACATCACGCTGGGCGCAGGCCATGCGCGAGACCTCCGGACGTCTGGAAGAAATTCCCGGCGAAGAAGCNTTTCCGGCTTATCTCGATTCATCGATTAAAAATGTTTACGAACGCGCCGGTGTCATCCAGCGTCAGGATGGCTCAGGTAAAACCGGCACGCTGACCATGATAGGTACCGTGTCACCGGCCGGGGGGAACTTNGAAGAGCCGGTTACCCAGTCNACGCTGAGCACGGTAAAAACATTTCTGGGGCTGTCGTCAGANCGTGCTTACAAGCGNTTTTATCCGGCGGTAGATCCGNTGATTTCCTGGTCACGTTATTTTCCCCAACTGGCAGACTGGTTCAGTAAAAACCTCGACAGTAATTGGGTAANCCGGGTNAAAGCCTTGCGTGAACTGCTGGAAANAGGCGAAGAAATTAACCGCATGATGCAGGTCACCGGAGAGGAAGGGGTTACCGCCAGCGACTTTATTNTCAGTCAGAAAGCACAGTTACTGGATATGGTGTATCTGCAACAGGATGCCTTCGACGCCGTTGATGTATCGGTACCGATGGAACGTCAGCAGGCGCTGCTGAAGCTGGTTGAGCAGGTCATTCANCATACGCCGGCCGATCACCCGGCAGAAACGGACGGNGGCAAATCCGCGTTGCGCGATTTTTATACGCGCCTGACCGGTAAATTAAAAAACCTGAATTATGCCGCCTGGCAAAGTGGTGATTACCTGCGTCTGGAACAGGANGTTATTACCATGCTTGCCGCACCAGCGGATGCTGACGATACTGTCGCCACACAAACGACAGAGGAAGACGCCGGTTGATACCTGCAGAACAGATACTGGCTTTTATCACCGCATCGGTCTTACTGGCACTGGCGCCCGGGCCGGATAATCTGTTTGTGGTCACCCAGTCAGCTTTGTACGGCGCGCGCAAAGGCGTGTTGATTACTCTNGGNTTATGCACCGGGCTGATTTTTCACACCGNGCTGGTCGCCTCNGGTATCGCCGTTATATTTCAGACCTCGCAACTGGCATTTACCCTGCTGAAAACCGCCGGNGCTGCGTATTTGCTGTATCTGGCATGGCAGGCATTACGCAGTTCCGCTGAACCCGGTCAGACAACAGACAGGNNGCNCGCTGCNGCACACCAAACCGATGCACCGGCGGCTTTCGCTCTNTACCGTCGCGGNATTCTGATGAATATCACCAACCCCAAAGTGTCGTTGTTTTTNCTCGCCCTGCTGCCGCAGTTCACGGTGCCTGCCAATGGCCATCCNGGCTTACAGATGATGATGCTGGGTGGAATTTTTATTCTGGTNTCGCTGGTTCTGTTCTCACTGTTCAGCCTGTTTGCCGCGGNGGTTAAAAACCGNCTGTTTGCCAGCCCGCGTCATTCGNTGTGGCTGCAGCGCATTGCCGGNGGNGTNTTTATTGCCATGGCCCTGCGNCTGCTGATTACTGAACGCTCCTGACATATAGCTGTTNAAGCATGTCAGCGGGATTCAGAAAAATTTAACATTCCGCCAGTAAGCTGCGCCCTCCCAATCGCCCGACATCCGGACGAGACTGCCAGGACCCGCNTGCTATGACCTCTGACNCCCGCTCCACNTTNAACACGTTGCCACGAACNCTNTGCCTGGCTGTTGCCCTGACCATTGCCCCNCTTACTATNGCCCCATTGGCNNTNGCNCNGNCATTTGCTNNGNCNGCNGATGCGCNNNACGATGCNCANAACGATGTTCANAATCAGGAAAGCCACGATCAGCATCAGCACGAACACCAGCCAGAGCACCAACAAGGTAACCAGCACACNGAACANGCGGATCAGGACTGGCGCCAGGCCATGGAAGCAGGGCAATCCGTCGGCATTGNCGGTCATGGANTTAAAATCAGCGATATTTCCCTCACCTACCCGGCCAATGAACAGGGNCAACATCTGCCGGATCTGCNGGTTACCCTGACCAATACATCCGATCAGCCCATCGCCAACGCGGAACTGGGCGCGCGNCTGTATATTCCGGGGCGGGCAACGCCNGTNGTCGACAGTGAAGCCAGCGATGCTTTTCACGTACTGTTCCGCAATCAGCCNTTGCAGCCNGGCGACAGCCGCCGGATGCAGATCGATATTGAAATTCCCCACAGTGGTTGGTGGGTTTCGGCGGATATTCTCAACGCCAAACAACGTCAGCTGATTTTAAAAGTGGACAGTGCNGCAGTGGTTGGTGAACAACACCAGCATGGCCACAGTGAAACGACNTTCGCCGGNCTGGACGTGCATNCCGGACTGGATACCACGGATTACCGCCGGGCTCCGGCCGATGTTGTGNTACCGTCGGAACAGGCATTACGCCAGGCGTTTACTGCCGGNCAGAATATCGCNCTGAATAACGACAAGCTGCAGATTTCGGATATCCGTTTTNACTGGACGCAGGATGACAGAGGTAATTTCTACCCGGATATCCGCGCGACAGTGCGCAATATCTCAGCCGNAACAGTCTCTCAGGCGCGTCTGCATGCTCAGGTCTATGCAAGCTCAGNCGTGCAAANCGGGAGCGCCTTACCACTGATCGATACTTCGGCGCGGCCTATGTCCATTGGCCCTGTGTATGCGTTTTTCGGCGAGTATGGNCTGGAATCCGGCGATGCGACCCGGGTCAGTCTGGTGATGGTCAATAAAAGCGATCTGCAGCGCTGGCAAAANGCATTAANNCAAAGCAAAGANCCNCTGCAGCTGGTGTTACAGGCAGACCATTTATCCGGGGGAATGGACCGTAAACTACCGTCGGTATCACANCCNTTTTCACTGTTAGCGGCAGAGTAACAACGCNCTGATACANTGAAATAAAACGCAGCTTAAGCACTGGCCGGTTTACGGCTGCGGCTTTTCGCACTGGTTTTGCGGGCTGTTTTGCGGNTTGTCTTGCTGCCTGTCTTTGTTGCGGTTTTAGTGGCTGATCTGGCACCTGANCCTGACGACCGTTTGCGGCGGAACGAAGGTGCCGGNNTNTTAATGCCNTGNAANGCCTGAGTATCCAGCTGACTGGTGGTATTCACCAGTCCGTGCAGGGATGTCAGCATNGGCTGCATAAAATCATCATATTTCAGNGNCCGCTCACTGATGTCNTTCAGTTGCCTTTCCCAGTGCGCCGTCATATCCGGCACGCTGGTTTCTTCCGGCAGGGATTTNATAAAGGCTTTGCCGAGATCGGTGGCGCGGATATTTTTACCTTCCCGGTGCAGAAACCGGCGTTTAAATAACAGCTCGATAATGCTCGCCCGGGTNGCTTCGGTACCCAGGCCATCGGTATCTTTCAGNACCTTTTTCAGCTCATTATTTTTNACNAAGCGGTTGATNCCCGTCATCGCCGCCAGCAANGTTGCATCAGTAAAANGCGCCGGTGGCTGNGTNTGTTTTTCATCAATTTCAGGCTCNCCACTCCACAGNGTCTGNCCCTTGTTTAATNCAGGCAGCTTTTTACCGTCATCTGCTTCCCTCTCACTCTCNCTCGCACCCCNCTCATTTCTCGCANTTTTTACCAATGCCTGNNTCCANCCNGGCTGTATNACTTCACGTTCACTGGCGGTAAATACGCCNCCAGCAATGGTCAGCGTCACTTTGCTATCGGCATATATAAAGGGTGGATAAAACTGCAGCAGATACTGGCGGGCAATCATGCCGTACAGTTGTTTTTCGGTGAGACTGAGNCTGCTGAAACCGCTGCCTTTTTCTGTGGGNATNATNGCGTGGTGCGCTTCAACCTTACTGTCNTTCCAGGCTTTACTGCGCAGGGATAAATCCGCNGAGGNAATTACACCNCTCAATTTTTCGTCGTTATTGCCAATGGCATTCACCACCTGNTGNCGACGGCTGTAATGATCGTTGGGCAGATAGCGGCAATCNGAACGCGGATAAGTAATCAGCTGATGTTTTTCGTAAAGATTCTGACAGGCATCCAGCACCTGTTTAGCACTTAGGCCAAAAGCTTTACCGGCTTCAATCTGCAGGCTGGAAAGGTTGTANGGCAGNGGTGCATTCTGCTGNTTCTGTTTGCGNTCAACGTCGTCCACCTGGGCGGGCTGCTGGCGGATACGCCCGGCCACGTTTTCTGCCAGNNTGGGATTTAATACCCGACCGTCTTCNTCCTGATGGGCGGCACAGGCCTCGCTCGGCTGCCACTTCGCGTAAAACGCCAGCGGGCTNTCAGCAGANANATGAACAGCNGCNCGCACNTCATAAAACNGACGGCTGATAAAATCGGCGATCTCATTATCGCGGCGCACCACCAGCCCTAATACCGGTGTCTGCACACGNCCCACCGACAACACCGAGGTTAATCCNCCCTGNCGGCCCTTAATGGTACAGGCNCGGGTTAAATTAATACCGTACAGCCAGTCCGCCCGNGAACGGGCCAGCGCCGACACCGACAGCGGAATAAATTCACTGTTGGCTTTCAGCTGNTGTAACGCCCGGCTGACCGCCTGCGGATTAAGATCGCTGATCAGCAGACGCTGAGTCTGATTNCGNTTGGCNGCCGGGACTTTTAAATAGGCGATAACTTCATCGACCAGCAGCTGACCTTCGCGATCCGGGTCACCGGCATGGACCAGCTGATCGGCTTCTTTTACCAATTTGCGNAGTACGCTGAGCTGTTTGCGGGTTTTCGCTTTCGGCTGNAGCTGCCACTCATCAGGAATGATCGGCAGTACATCCAGNCGCCAGGATTTATACGACGGGTTGTACGCCTCAGGCTCTGCCTGTTCCAGCAAATGCCCGATACACCAGCTCACCACATCGCCATTGGCNGCGCGGATAAAGCCNTCACCTTTGNTGTGTGGNTTNGGAAGAACCGCGGCGATAGCNCGGCCAAGACTGGGTTTTTCGGCAATAAACAGACGCATGGCAGCTCTGACATATACTGTACAAATTGCCAGTATATGTCAGACATACGGAATTACAACGCGCNNGGATCAGAAAAATCTCTGCACCATGCGACTGACGAAACTGCCCTCGATCGCACGGCGTACAAANGGAATGTAGTCTTTATCATCNCNCTGGATGTGATTNGTCAGCCAAAGACCAATATCAGAGCGTACTTCCCGNGCCACCCGCACAGGCTCTTCACCTTGCNTGAGNCGTTTGTCATAACTGAGCGCCCGCCGCTTAAACGCTTCGTGCACCTGAGCGTGGGCATCCAGCACCGGATAGCGTCCGCGTTCCATCAGGGTTTCTTCAAAGGCATTGTGGGATATCGAGTAGTCGATCAGGGCGTGAACAACCGCCTGAATCGCCCCCGTATTGTTTTCTTTGATCGCGTGATCCACTTCGACCAGNTAGTCGAAGATGCGCTGATGCTGCTTATCGATCACATCGATACCGGTTTCGTATTCAGAACTCCAGCGGAACTGCTGCGACACCATACCTGCTCTCCTGTTGGTTCAGTCAGATATAAGTATCAGCAGGATGCATTCCATTTCATAAAGACTTTAAAATCAAAGACTTATAAATTTTCNNCGGAAGAATTGTGGGATCTGCGACAGGACAGAAAAGTCAGGTTATTAACAAAATTATCTAAAAAAACGGCAGCCTGTACAGCTGGCTGCCAAATCAACACGACAACAGATCAGCCAGCNCTCGCNNAATCCTTTTCAGGCAAGTGCTGGCCATTACAGGCTCGAGTCTTTCTGCTCGATTACTACAGGCTGGCCAGGGTGCGGTCTGACATGATTTCTTCGTACATTTTGGTGATGTCGTTCATTTTCCANAGAATCGACTCNGTGGTGACAGCGATCACCGTCGGAACATAACGTCCGTTCTCTTCCAGACGGAAACCGTTCTGCGAGAAATGCCACTGTGAACTGACTTTCGACAGCGCATCAACGACTTCACTGGTGTTGATATCGGACGCACTTAACTTCTGCAATGATTCGTCGAACAACGCAATCGACTGCTGAAATTCTTTGTGCGCAGTTTCAGTGTCCACGCGCCAATACATAGCTACGTAGGCTTTGGCGATACGCTGCGACAACATGCGCTGGCGACCGGAGATATTCACCAGCTCAGCACTTGGCACATTGGCNTACTCAGCGATGGCGACCACCACATCGTTACAGGCTTTCAGCAGNTCGCGGTTTTCAGCCATAAAGCCTTCAATGCCCTCACGGGATGGNGTACTGAGCATACGCAGNCGATGCTGATACCAGATATTCTGCACCCGCGTCAGACGACGGGTNATTTCTTTGGTCGGCGCATAATCCACCAGCGCTGCCAGGCGCTCTTCAAAGTGGCCGGCACTNTCATCCAGCTGNTTCTGCGCCTGATCGGTTTTGATATCGGCACCAATCATCAGATAGCTCTTCATCATGCGCTGGGACAGCATGCGCTGACTGCCGGAAATATTGATGGCTTCGGCGTCGTTCATGGCGAACACCAGATTGGTTCCGCCAAACAGGCACACCAGTAACAGGATAAGTGTTGTAAGAACCTTCATANTCATCTCCTGAGCTCGGGTTCAGGATCACTCAGAGATGCCNGNAGGCTTAACAGGCAGGGATGNCNCAACAGTAAGACATGACCACGCCGCTCTTCTGAGTGATCGGCGTTGATCATGTAATTCGGGAAAGTCTGCGCCTTTGCAGACTGATGGTTAAAAGGTANCAAAGCCCCACAAGAGTTCAANGTGTGAGTGAAAAATAAACAACCCGGGTNATGACATAGGTGACAATAACAGGGGTTTTAANNGGCCAGATNTNGTAATAACCCTACNATNACAGGGTATAAANACTCTGTATTTACCTTTCAGGCATTCAGANTGCGTAGTTAATTGACGGTTTGAACACATTAAAGGAACAATCATTCAGTAAAACCCGCTTTTCCGTCTGNNCTGTAACCCACNCCCGTAAACACGTTTCTGAGCGTAACCAACACGGACNGAAGCGGTCAGCTTCTGTCCATGACCAGCCACATCTCATNNCCGCCGCTCGGCGGNAATCCGTTANCAGNATGCGCTTCCCTATGTCCGTTCGTTACTGGCAGAATGCTCATGAACCACAACCGGGCGAGATAACAGGGAGACGTTATGTATTGGCAAGAGGAATACCAGCGNAAGTGCATTTCNGCTGATCAGGCAGTGGAGCAGATTATCGATATCAATAATCTGATTCTGGGCATGAGTATGGCCATGCCACCGGCGCTGATTCAGGCACTGGCAAGAGGCTTCCGCGATGACAGGCTACCGCCCTTTAATATCTATTATATGCACGGCAGCGAAGCCTTCGGTGAGCACTTACTGACGGAAGAGCTGAGCGGCAGATTTACCCCCCGCTGCCTGTTTCTCAGTGGCCATGANCGTAAAGCCATCAATGCTCTCAGCAATAAACGCTGGGTGGAATTTGTCCCGGCCGCCTTTCACCATGTGGGTCGCCTGCTGACCGAACAGATTGAACCGGACTGCTTTATGGTGACGGTGTCACCCATGGACCGTCACGGTTATTTCAGCCTCGGCACCAACGCCGATTANGGNGCCTCTGTGATCCGCAAGGCCAAGCGTGTGATTGTTGAAGTCAATAAACACATGCCGCGCACCTTTGGTGAATGTTCTGTGCATATTTCTGAAATCGATGCACTGATCGAACACGANGCNCCNTTAGGNGAANTAGCCGAGGCAGAAGCCTCCGAAACCGACTGGGCCATTGCCCGTCAGGTAGCGGAATATATAGAGGATGGTGACACNCTGCAGATGGGGGTTGGTGGTGTACCGGCGGCNGTGCTNAAGCTGCTGGAAAATCACAACAACCTNGGCCTGCACTCCGAACTCTTCTGCCCTTCCATGGTCAGCCTGATCGCCAAAGGGGTAATCAACGGCCGTAAAAAACGTCTGATGCAGCATAAACATGTCTACACACTGGCGCTGGGGGATAAGGCTATGTACGACTTTATGGACGATAACCCCTCCATCGTCGGTTATCCCGCGTCCTGGGTAAATAACCCCAGCGTGATCCGCGAAAACAGTCAGATGGTGTCAGTAAATTCGGCCATTGAGGTTGATATTACCGGACAGATCAACGCTGAAACCATTAAGGGGACGCCGTTCTCCGGCACCGGCGGTCAGCTNGATTTTGTCCGCGGCGCCTTTGCCGCCCGCGGTGGCCGCTCTTTCATCGCACTGCATTCCACNGCNAAAAAAGGNAGCCTCAGCCGTATTGTGCCCAGTCTGACCGGCACGGTGACCGATACCCGTATGGATGCGCATTACGTGGTCACAGAATTCGGCTGCGTAAATCTGAANGGNTTATCTCTGAGCCAGCGGGCGAAAGCCCTGATCGGTATTGCTCACCCGCATTTCCGTGANGAACTGCAGNCTCAGGCGCGAACCATGGGGCTGATNAGCTGANNNGCNGATTCNNGCNGTAANNCCTTGAGAGCAATAAAAAAGCCGCGGCGTTTTTTACACCGCGGCTTTTTATTTTTGCCGTCCGCGTTACTTATCCNGCTTTACCNGGCAGCACGCAGACGCGATCACCGTAGTAATTGTCNGCGTAGTTACAGACCGGACCAGCGTTTGCCGGCTGAACAGCCGGGCGGGTATTGCCGGAGCGGATTATTTTGCCTGCGATAGCTTTAACTGTTTTCATATCTGCTCTCCTGNTCTGTTNANAATCAGACTGGGNCTNGTGCCATCAACTGCCGCCATAAGACGACCTTCNGTCACCAGCCAATCTGCAGCAGCCGGGGTGGCTGCTTTGTTTCAGATCACAGAGTCAGAATAGAATGNCGGTCATNANTTAATAAAATTAATTAAATAAAACCGACTGATTGCTATTTGCTATCTATCAAATATTACACCAAGTATTAAGCGCGTTTACGCTGACGCAACAACACCAGTACTGGGGTTAACAGCAGCAGCCACAGGCTGAAACTACCAGAGCCACTTCCACCGCCAGAGAAGACGTCTGGCGTGTCATCCTGATTGCTGTCATCCACCGTTCCATCTGAAGAATCATCACCACTGTCTTCTTCACCATCCGTGCTGCCATCATCTTCCAGGCCACGGGCAAGCAGCTCCTGATAAGCCGCATGACCATCTATCAGACCCGCACCGGTGACGTCATCCCAGCCTGCGGCTGCGCGCGCACCAATAATATCGGTCGCCGTAGAGGTCATGATATCAGCCAGCACAGCTGGTGTGACTGCATCGCTTCCGGCTTCCAGCAACAGCGCAGCGATCGCTGCTGCGTTAGGTGCCGCTGCCGATGTTCCGAAGAAATTCGGAAAGCCATCTGGCTCAGAAAACGCATTCCCCAGATCAACATCACTGCCAAAGAACGTGGTGTTGTTGCCATCGACAGCCGCTAAAGCCGGAGCCTGATAAGTCTCTTTAACGAAGTTACCGTTGTCGTCAAACTGGCGCTCCAGTGCCTCACCACCACGGGCGGTAAAATTCTCAGGATCCGTTTCCGCTGTCGGCGAGAAGCCCGGATCAAAGGATTCCGTATCAAACCAGGGCACAGCAGCAACAGCCATGACCCCTGGCGCATTGGTGTGGCCATACATGGTACTGGCGTTAAACGGGTACTCGAAGGTAATAGCAGACGATGAGCGATAAAAGGACAGGCGGAAAACCAAAGGCTCAGAGCCGGACTGAGGGATAGTGGTTACCGGCGCGTTGAAAGTGACATTATCGTCGCTGTTGTATTGATCAACGACCAGATACAGCGTCTGAGATGACCCGGTGTTATTCGTGTATTGAATGATTTCGACCGGTGGCGCGCTGCCTGAAGAACCATCCTGAGCCTCAGCAGATAGTGTAACGACAGTACTGTCAGACAGAGCGCTTTCGCTGTTCAGAAGAAACAGATCGAGATCAACATCGGCCTCTGCCGCCGGCTGATTCCAGTGCAGTACCGCCGATAATTGTTCGCCGTTGGGAATGGTGACAGCCATGTACCGATCATTCGTGCTCCAGGCATGGGCATCATCCAGAGAAGCCCCGGAACTACGGACAGATGGGCTGACATCGGTATAGGTTGCACTGATCGCTGCATCGCCCTCGTTACCCGCCGCTGAAAAATACGGTACACCACTGGCGACACAATCTCTTGCCGCCTGCGCGACGATATCATTCTGATACAGCAGCTGGGCGAAGAATATAATATCGTCTACCACCACGGTGGCACCGGCACCGCCGGACGACTCAGGTGCACACAGATCATCGATGGCATTGGCAAACGCCAGCTGTGAACCACCGACAGAAGAAAAGGCGATCTCAGCACCCGGGGCAATATCATGCACCAGCTCTGCCATCGCAGCACCTTCATCAGTGCCCTGAGAACAGCCACCCAGGTTATCTGAGCGCAGATCAATTTCATCCGGCAGGTCACCGGAATCCTGATTAATTGCGTTTCTCAGAATACCGGACTGACACAAAGCGGGCGTCGTGCCACTGTCGCGAACGGACGGTGTGTTGGCAAACGAATCAGAGAGGATCCCGACTTTCTCACCCGCACCGGTCAGGCCCGCCGGTAATGACGACAGCAGTTGTGCGTTCATGGCCACAGCAGCCCGGGACGTTACACTACCGGCACGTTTCACCGCACCGTACTCCGCGTTAACCCGTGTTACCTGAGGCAACGCCGCTACTGCAGCCGCCTGTTCAGAACTGCTCAGGCGCACAGAAGCCCGCTGGTACTTATCAGAGATCAGCAGCACTTTCACGCCGAGCGCGGTCAGTGCCTGTTCCAGCCCGGTGGTGCTGTTCAGCACCAGATCAGCCATCACACTTTCCTCTGTCGCACCGGCACTGCGGGTTCTGAGGGCAGAATTGTCCAGCTGTTCAAGCAGGTGACTGCTGACAGCGACTTTGCCTTTCGCGCTTTCCGTCGAATAATCGCGGGCGTTCGCTGTCTGGGCAGCGGGCGTCAGCAGCGCAGTCATCAGACCACTGGCCAACAGACTTCTGAAGCTTTTCATATTGTTTCCTTATTTAGGTCTCCGCTCAGCGCGGACCACCCGCAGAGGGTTGTTGAATCCGGCTGACAAAGGGCAGATCTGCGACATAGCATAGCCCATCCAGTGATGACGCTTTGACAATAACCTGCTGATACTTAACCGAAAAAATACTTAATGTCAGATCATCATGAACAAATGAAGAACGATCGTCTTCGGTCATGCCCTGAGTCAGAATTTCCAGCGTGACGCCTTCACTCAGAAGATTCTCATTAGCGGCGACGTCCAACAGCTTCTTGCTCAGCTTACTGGACTCACAATGTGCCACTGCGCCATCACCATGTTTACTGACCACTGGCGCCGGTGCGCTGGCACAGCCGCTGATCACTATCGCACCGGCCAATAAAGACGCTGGCCGGGCCGCTGACTTCAACAGATTGCACAGGGGTAACAAAGCTGAGCGAAAACACCCTTTGATGTTCATATCCATTCCTTAATATCGCGTTATTGAGCACTGTATTGAAAAAGTATGATGGGATAAATGTTTCTTTGCCGGACATCTTTCGCAAAATGACTGCGATCAATCTGGCTGTTCTTCAAATAATCAGCACAAATGGCGATACCCGGGCCAGAGATCTTCCGGCGAACGAAGTATCGATGTCAGATCCGTCTTATCGAGTGGAAAATCTATATCAAAATAATTTGATATAGATTAGAAACCCGCCTAAACTGCACGCCATGACAGAATCCACCGCCATTGCCACCGATCAGTTTGCCCGTGCAGCCAAAGCTGCCGGCGACAACCTGCGTCTGAGCATTCTCAAATTGCTCGGTCAGGGTTCATTCGGTGTCATGGAACTGTGCGAAGTATTTGGTATTAAACAGTCTGGCATGAGCCACCATCTGAAGGTGCTGGCGCAGGCCGGACTGGTCAGCACCCGGCGGGAAGGTAACAGTATTTTTTACCGTCGCCCGCTGATCAGTGGTCAGGATGTGTGGAGCCAGTGGCTGAAGATGACTTTTACCGCCATTGATGCCACCGATGCTCTGGATGCGGAAGACTACCGCCAGGGGCTGGCTGCGGTTCTGGCGGAACGCTCTGCGGCCTGCGCCGAATTTTTTTCGCGTAATGCCGACGCCTTCAGGGAACAACAGGATCTGATCGCGTCATACGATCAGTACGGTGAAACTTTAGAAGCGCTGATTTCTGCCTACCGCGGTAATAAGGGCTACGCTTTGGAAGTCGGCCCGGGCGCCGGCGAGTTTCTGCCTGCGCTGGCCAGCCAGTTTGAGCGGGTACTGGCACTGGATATTTCTCCGCAGATGCTGGAGCAGGCCTCGGCTGTGGTGGAAAACCAGCAGCTGGAGAACGTGACCTGCCGCTTAGGCGATACCGGCAACCTGCTGGCGGATATTCCGGCGCAGGTCGACTTTGCCGTGGCCAACATGGTGCTGCATCACGTGCCGGCACCGAAAACAATTTTTGCAGATGTCGCCGGTTTACTGAAACCCGGCGGCACGCTGCTGGTGACTGACCTGTGTCACCACGAACAGAACTGGGCCAGAGAATCCTGCGGGGATCTGTGGCTGGGCTTTGATCCTGAGGATTTATCAGACTGGGCAACAGAAGCCGGTCTGAGCGAAGGTCAGAGCCAGTTTCTTGGACTGAGGAACGGATTTCAGATCCAGTTCCGCCTGTTTCATAACGAATAACACGAACATAAACGCGGCCAGCGCCGCAACATTGAGGGCTTAGCATGAGCGAATATTCTATTTTTACCTCTGAGTCTGTCTCCGAGGGCCACCCGGATAAAGTGGCAGATCAGATTTCTGATGCGGTACTGGATGCGATTATTGCACGTGATCCCTACGCCCGTGTTGCGGTAGAAACCCTGGTAAAAACCGGTATGGCGGTCGTCGCGGGTGAAGTCACCACCTCCTGCTACGTCGATCTGGAAGACATCGTGCGTGATGTGATTACCGGTATTGGTTACAACAGCTCCGACGTTGGTTTTGACGGTGCGACCTGTGCGGTTCTCAACGGCATCGGTAAGCANTCNGTNGATATCAACATGGGCGTTGACCGCGCCAAGCCNGAAGATCAGGGCGCTGGNGACCAGGGCCTGATGTTTGGCTATGCCACCAANGAAACCCCGACTCTGATGCCTGCTCCGGTTTACTACGCTCACCTGCTGGTACAGCGTCAGTCTGAACTGCGNCGCAACGGCACNCTGCCATGGCTGCGCCCGGATGCGAAATCTCAGGTCACCATTAACTGGGAAGGCGACAGCCCGAAAGTCGATGCGGTCGTTCTCTCTACTCAGCACGATCCGAACATCTCATTGGATGATCTGCGCGAAGCGGTNCTGGAAAACATCATCAANCCAGTACTGCCNGCNGAATGGCTGCACGANGGCACCCTGTACCACATCAACCCGACCGGCAACTTCGTGATCGGNGGNCCGGTNGGNGATGCCGGCCTGACTGGCCGTAAGATCATCGTNGATACCTACGGCGGTATGGCNCGTCACGGTGGCGGTGCNTTCTCCGGTAAAGATCCTTCAAAAGTGGACCGTTCCGCCGCTTACATGGGCCGTTACGTAGCCAAGAACATCGTTGCTGCTGGTCTGGCTGAGCGCTGTGAAATTCAGGTGTCTTATGCCATTGGTGTGGCAGAGCCTACNTCNGTTTCTGTNAACAGCTTCGGCACNGGCANNANCAGCGATAAAGAACTGGCGCGCGTGATCCGCGAAGTGTTCGANCTGCGTCCATACGCTATNCAGAACCAGCTGGAACTGCTCAACCCNATGTACCAGCTGACNGCNGCGTACGGNCACTTCGGTCGCGAGCCNTTTGAACATACTTATACCTATTCCGAGAATGGNGAAGAGAANAGCAAAACCTTCACCGCCTTCACCTGGGAACGAACCGACAAAGTCGATGCATTAAAAGCAGCGGCCAACGTTTAANACAGAGGCAGANANCATGACCACATTTACCGATTACAAAGTCGCCGACATCAATCTGGCNGACTGGGGCCGCAAAGAAATNAAAATCGCCGAAGGCGAAATGCCGGCTCTGATGGCGCTGCGCCGNAAGTACAAAGAATCTCAGCCATTAGCNGGCGCGAAGATCATGGGTTGTATCCACATGACCATTCAGACCGCNGTGCTGATCGAAACNCTGGTGGAACTGGGTGCNGACGTGCGCTGGTCTTCNTGCAACATTTTCTCCACTCAGGATCACGCNGCNGCNGCTATNGCNGCAGCNGGNATTCCGGTNTTNGCCTGGAAAGGTGAAACNGAAGAAGAATTCCTGTGGTGTATTGAGCAGACCATCCGCGCNGAAAAAGACAGCGANGCGATCTGGGANGCCAACATGATTCTCGACGACGGCGGCGACCTGACCGAGATGGTNCACAACCGNTTCCCACAGATGCTGGAAGCGATTCACGGTATTTCTGAAGAGACCACCACNGGTGTGCACCGTCTGCTGGACATGCTCAANAAAGGCGAACTGAAAGTACCGGCGATTAACGTTAACGACTCAGTAACCAAATCCAAGAACGACAACAAATACGGTTGTCGTCACTCCCTGAACGACGCCATCAAGCGTGGTACNGACCACCTGCTGTCCGGTAAAAAAGCNCTGGTCATCGGTTACGGNGANGTGGGTAAAGGTTCTGCNGCNTCCCTGCGTCAGGAAGGCATGATCGTTAAGGTCACTGAAGTCGATCCNATCTGTGCNATGCAGGCCTGTATGGATGGTTATGAAGTGGTTTCTCCNTANATCAACGGTGAAAACAAANGCAGCCTNGACNGCATCAACAAGCAGCTGCTGGCTAATACCGANCTGCTGGTTACCACCACNGGTAACGTCAATGTATGNGATCAGTTTATGCTGCAGGCNCTGAAATCCAGCGCCGTGGTTTGCAACATCGGTCACTTCGATAACGANATCGATACTGCTTTCATGCGTGAAAACTGGGAGTGGGAAGAGATCAAACCTCAGGTNCACAANGTNTACCGNNACAAAGNNNCNGATGATCACCTGATCCTGCTGTCCGAAGGCCGTCTGGTGAACCTGGGNAACGCCACNGGNCACCCNNNNCGCATCATGGACGGNTCCTTNGCCAACCAGGTACTGGCGCAGATCTATCTGTACGAGCGTAAGTTCGCCGACATGATGGAAGCGGAAAAAGCCGAAAGCGTGTATGTGAAAGTACTGCCGAAGAANCTGGACGAAGAAGTCGCCAAAGANATGGTGGAAGGCTTTGGTGGNGTAATCACCAAACTGACCCAGACCCAGGCCGACTACATCAGCGTAAAAGTAGAAGGCCCTTACAAGCCTGAAAGCTACAAATACTGATCCGCTGAATCAGTCAATCGGGCCGTTCTGCCGCAGGAACGGCCCGGATGTTGGTTAAAAAACACATAAAACAACGCGGCAACAGAACCATAAACCGGTGCCCGGCACCGCCGACAAAGAGTTCACCATGACCACATTAAGTTTTGAATTCTTTCCGACCAAAAGCGATGAAGGGACGGAAAAACTGCTGACCGTGCGCGATAAGCTGGCAGCCTATAATCCGGAGTTTTTCTCCGTAACCTACGGTGCCGGTGGCTCCACCCGTGACCGTACCTACTCCATCGTTGANGAAATTCAGCAGCGTGGTATTGCCGCTGCACCGCACTTATCCTGCGTGGGCGACAGCAAAGCAGAGATCCGTGAACTGCTGAACCGCTATAAAGAAATCGGCATCAGCCGCATCGTTGCTCTGCGTGGCGACCTGCCATCCGGCGCNGGNCTGGCCAGCAGTGAACTGCGTCATGCCAATGATCTGGTGGAGTTTATCCGCGAAGAAACCGGCGACCACTTCACCATTGAAGTTGCTGCCTATCCTGAGATGCACCCGCAGGCGCCGAANCTGGAAAAAGATCTGGAAAACTTCGTGCGCAAAGCGAAATCCGGTGCAAACAGNGCGATTACCCAGTACTTTTTCAACGCCGACTGTTACTTCTACTTTGTTGACAGAGTGCAATCNATGGGCGTNGACATACCTATNATTCCGGGTATTATGCCNATCACCAACTACAGTAAACTTGCACGATTCTCCGACGGCTGCGGTGCTGATATCCCCCGCTGGATCCGCAAGCAACTGGAAGCCTATGGTGACGANTCCAACAGCATTATGAAGTTTGGTGAAGAAGTCATTACCGACATGTGCCGTCGTCTGCTGGATGGCGGTGCCCCGGGACTGCACTTCTACACNCTGAATCAGGCAACNCCCAGCCTTGTTGTATGGAAGAATCTGATCAGCTAGCAAGACGGGTGNANGCCAATGCTCAGGAGCAGAAATGAGAATCGCGGTGTTTGCAGCAAGAAAAAANCATCGGTCATACGCCAGAAAACTCAAATCTGTTCTCGAACANAAGCCTGACGTCAGNNTTTCGATTCTCTGGTACAAAAACCTGTGGCAAGAGGCAGGCTGGTTGTCTGTCTCTCCACCNCANAAATGCAGCGTACTCAGACAAATCGTTCTTGATCAGGTCCGCACCAAACAGAACTCACCGGAATGGNTTGATAAGTCATCCGGTCTTTTATTCTTCTTTTATCGNCTGCTTAAAACAGCAGAAGCCTNCATCTCCTATCGGGTTTATTTCCATGCGCTGAAAAGCCGCAGAATCACCGCATTATTAATCTGGAACGGTCTGAAATTCCGCCAGAGGATCTGCGTTGAGGCAGCAAAAGCACTGAACATTCCCTGCTATTTTATTGAGCGCGGAGCATTCCCCGGNACAACAACCCTTGACCCTAAGGGGATTAACTACCTGAATTCAGTGCCCCGNGACCCGGCCTTTTTCCGNAGTCATCAGGCAGCNCTGCCGGCNCCCTTTATTGANTATTCNTCTCCGCGTCCGCCATNCCTGCCNGCAAGTTACNTATTTATTCCATTTCAGGTAAATACTGACAGNCAGATAGTGCTGTTCTCCCCGTGGNTTCAGAATATGAAGGTACTGGTCCAGACACTGATGGATATTTATTCTGCGNCTGNCNCNANNATGCCGGATATTGTTCTCAAGACTCATCCGTCCTGTGATCAGAAATACAGCGCTGNGGAAGCGCTGCTGANGAACCACCCTAAGATTCATTTTGCCCATAACCTTTCTACCCAGGATCTTATTTTTCACGCAGACGCAGTGGCGACCATAAATTCTTCTGTCGGACTGGAAGCTCTGCTGATGCAAAAGAAAGTCATTGTTATGGGTCAGGCATTTTATGATATTCCGGGGATCACGCTTTCGGCGCAGGATAAAGCTGGACTAAAAGATGCGCTGGAACATGTCGGTACCTGGAAAGCCGACAGTGTTCTCAGAGAAAGCTTTCTGGCCCATGTAGCCTCAGACCATATCGTTAACGGTCGCTGGCAGGATGCCAGCGAAGAGCACCTGATTGAGATGTCAGAGCGTTTGCTTGCACTTATGTCTGACGGCTCAGAAGCAAAATGCTGATACAGCAGTTGATCATATGCCTGATGCAACTCAGGCAGCGTTCCGACGTATAGCAATGGCTAAAGCAGCGAGCGGAAAGCAAATGACATAATAATCATTAAAACCAGGCCCAAAACCAGACCTCAGATCGCGGCTGTACCTGACAGAGCCTTAAGGTATTATTGCTGNCAGCAGCTATNATCAACTNACCGAAAGATTGGCGCTGCAAGTTTGTTNTGGTTGTAAATCCCATGGTGCATTGCTGTATAAGGGCATNGGCNGCAAAGGTGCATTCCCGGTNATGCNGTGCAANNCAGCTGAANTCAGANCGCTTTTTCNCCAGACAGAATAACCTTGATCCNATNCGGATTGACGCATNTACATGCCAGCCAACTCATATTGCCTTACAATGGCGCCCTNAGAACAATGCGGAGCAATACCTGAATGGAAACTGAGCTGTTTCTCGCTTCCACGCCACTTCACATCCTTAACTCCGTAGCAATTGCCAGCTCCAATAATACCGAAGCGCACCTCTGGCTTATCGACCANCCNGATATTGAGAATAATCCTTATTATCAGATTCTTTCCCNTTGGTCAGACTCCCCGTTCGCCAGNATCAATATCAGNNAGGGGCATATNCGCCACCCACTGGATAAACTGCGTAACCGCAAAGTCATTTTTACTGAGCTGGGGCAATGGGTAAGGCAGAACAAACCGTCTTTNATNTATACCGGCAACGANCGCAGAATTGAGTTCCANTACAGCATGCACTGCGCCAGTGCNNTGGGTACAGTGAAAGGCATCTATATGGATGAAGGGACCTTTACCTATGTTGGCCGCAGCGCCTCCCGTGGNGTATCNGACCGGATTATCGACAACACCATTAAAAAACTCATTTATGGNATATGGTGGAAAAACCCGATAACGGTNGGNGGATCAGAATGGGTGTCCAGTGTNTANGCGGCATTTCCTGATCTTGTCCATCCACTGNTGCAAGCAAAGAANATGATTCCCTTACAGCCTCTGTATNCNGGCAATCAGAGCGTGAAGGATTTCTGCCGNCAGCTGGCCGCTTATTTCTCCGCCCCCAGNGACGATATTTCAGAAATTGAATGTGTTCTGACGCTNCCCCANGANTCCATTATTGANCGCATTCGCGGCTACAAAGAAGCCATGCTGAAAATCGTCGATCAGCTNAAAGCGGCAGGCCTGAAAACCGGNATAAAATANCACCCCCGCAANCAGAACCCGGATATTCTCAACGCGGAGAAGATNNCCGGTTTCACAGTATTACCCTACAGGATTCCGTTCGAAGCCTTGCTGCCTTTGCTGCCGGATGACGTCATTATTATTGGCGATGTCTCGTCTACGCTGATCAACAGCTGCTGGCTGAAGCCAAACGCCCGCCTGTTGTCTGTCGCCAACCCGGAGGTGCCACTGTACGATGAATTCTGTGCATTGTTCGATGAACTCGGCGTGCAAGTGACGGAAAGCTCTCAGGTCGCTGACTCTTTATGCAAGGCCCTCCGTTAGCCTGCTGCGTCCTTCATCCCCCTGCCGTGATTAAGTGAAGGTAAACGGGAACAGCTGACTCACGACCAATTCCCCCTATCTGCCGCTTACTGTGATACGGAATGACAGCCTCTTCAGGCAAGATCTGTCATTCCGCTGTCATTTTCCCTGCATAAGATCAAAAAAGAAACAGAGTGTTCCTCTGAAGAGACGGCTACAAAAGGCGTGATTTAAGCCTTAGTTAAGGTTTCCTCTCTAGCATGCACTCTTTACTCATCAATATTCTGTTCAGGGGAATGCGATGCGCCTGGCGATGAACCTCTTAATCAAAAACGAAGCAGACATCATCGAAGACAATATACGTTTTCATGCAGGTCAGGGAGTGGACTGCTTTGTTGTGATGGATAATGGTTCAGAAGACGGAACCCGGGATATCGTCAGCCAACTCAGTCAGGAATTTGATATACACCTGATTGAACGTCCGGAGCTCGATTATCAGCAGAGTAACTGGAAAACCGAGATGGCGAAGACTTCGCGCAGCGTATTAGGTGCGGACTGGAGTATCGCCAATGANGCCGATGANTTCTGGGTCGCCGCTGANGGTAATCTCAAACACGATATTTCGCGCTGGGGTTCGATAGTCNACTGCAAACGCATCAACATGATTCCGGACGAATCGTTTCACTCGGCAGGCTTTCATTATCTGGATTCGCCATACCGGGTTAACCTGCCAATNCTCAATAAAGGCTGCAACCTGGTGGATAACTCCAACCTGTCCATCATGCTGGGCAACATCAATGGCAAGGTGATGGTCAATAATCATGGCCTGCTGCGGGTTAAAGGCGGAAATCACAGAGCCTGGCATCTGTGGGGGCAGCTTAACCAGAAAGAAAGTGAGAATACCATGGTCTTCCACTTTCCCATCCGCTCCAAAGAAAGTTTTATCCGCAATGTTGAAAACCGGGCCCGGTTATTGGAAAACGGGGTTCATAAGATGGGCGACCACTATCGTCGCTGGGTAAAACTTTACCGGGATAACCGCCTGGAGGAAGAACTGGAGCGCCTTACACTGTCAGCCAACGATGCGCAGACCCTGACAAAGTTCGGAGTCATTATGAAAGATACGTCTGTCGGATCACATATCCGCAGTCAGCTGGGCTGCCACTGACAAGTGGACGTTTAAAACTTTAACGTCCGCATAAGCGGCTGCCTTCAGGGACGTTCAAACTAAACCGGTCAAAGTCTGCCATCAGGCGATAGTGGCTGATCCAGCCCACACTGTTTCCCGGAAGCAGGGTTCCTGCTCGCCTTTCTTCCCAAGCCACAGATTATAAAAATAGACAATCCCTCCTATTTAACAATGAACGTTCCATAAACGAAACATCAGAACCAACCCAGCCCAACACAATCAAGTTACAATCCCGTGTCATAGTAACTATTTTCGGGCCAATCCCGATATTTATGCCATCCGGGATCTGACATTGCTTCGCAGGATTCGACTTACCGATACCGCTATACCGCAGTTATTTGCCTGTATCTACAAAGGACCCGGGCAGGATGACAGCGACCTGCGCGTGGAATCTGTTCTTGAAGACCGTCGCCCATCACTTCTGACACTGACCCATAATGGCGAAAGAGTCCTGAAGTTGATCAAACCCAGACGCTGGCAGGAATACGTCAAACTCTTCTGGTTTCACAGTCGTGTATCAAAAGAAATCCGCGGTATCCGCACCCTCAGCGCCATCGGGTTAAAAACGCCTCACGTTTATGAGGTCGGTATTGCTGTTCTGCCCGCCCGGGATTTCCGTAATATCGGTTACTACTGCATGGAAAACCTGTCATGCCGTGGCTATACCGAGGCGTATAAGCACTTCAAATCGTTAAGTGACGCTTCTGAATTCAGAGCTCAGATTGTACAGAGCCTGATCCAGGATCTGTTAGTGATGCGCCGTCACGCCATCGTGTTTTCCGACCTCCATCTGAACAATCTGTTTGTCGNAGAGCAGGCGGAGCTCTGCTGGATTGATGCCGGCATCATTAAATTCCGTTCTGATTCCTCAGCAAAATTCCGCCGGATGTTTAATCAATCGGTAAACAGACTGCTGACTTTTTATCGTGAAGAAACCGTAATGTCTGAGCAGGAAAAACAGCTTATAGCATCGCAATGCCTGCTTTCTGACTGAGTAGTTCCGGAGCCATTATGAATAGTGTATTGACGTTGTCAGATCAGTTAATCATCGGCAAAGGCCGCGACAGAATCTGTTTTGTCCACCCTGAATTCAGGGATCTTTGCATTAAAGTAGNGCTACGNCCGGAAAAGCAAACCCGCCGTGAAAAGCGGTATTTTCACTATCTGAAGCAGAAGTGCAAAGACCTGGGGAAACTTGCACCCTACTTAGGAAAAGTTGAGACCAACCTGGGCNCTGGTGCNGTATTCCCCAGAGTCCTGAATGACGACGGNACANCNGCANACAATCTNACCTATGTTATTCGCAACGGATTNCTGAATGANGNNTTGATAGATGNACATCTCGCCGGGCTTAAGCAGTACCTGCTGGATAACGCCATCTGTGTCAGGGATGTCAGTCCNTCCAATATCATGTGCAAAGAATCTGAGCAGGGNCACAACTTTATGCTTGTCGATGGTGTGACAAACCCCGGCATAAATCCACTNAATGCCCGCATCAAGTATCTGGCCAGACGATCAGTACGATCCGCCTGGCCTAGCCTTGAACGTAAAGTTAATCGTCTGCGTAAGGAGCGGCAGCATTCCGCTGAGAAATAATATGGCGAATGAGCAGGGCATTGAGAATCATAAAGTATCCGACCGTCAGCTTCAGTGACATAAAGATATCGGTCAGTCCGTAAACCAGTGCTCCAGCACAGACTGTCAGACCAGCATAAGCCGCCAGCCGTGTATCCGGATTGCTCAGACTGCGGCGATAGAAGTTAAAAAGAAAAGCAAAAAAGGCGACAAAGGCTGCAAGACCAAGAATACCTCTGGTTGCTNATATCCAGAGTACATCATTATGAGCATGTTCTAACCAACTACGTATCTTAACTTCTTTTTCAGCATTCATTGCCTGCTTTTCCCGCAGAAAGCCTGACCGGCCTGCGCCTAAAACAGGATTNTCNGCAAAGGTATTTATNGCAACNTTCCACAACTCAAATCGCTGCCCTGTGGATGTATTAGCACTTTTCCCAGACATGTAGTATTCGATTTGCTGATAGGCCTGTGCGACACGCTTATCTATCGCTTTGTATGCCGGAGACAANNCCANAGCAACAAAGATNGCTGCNAATANNAATACGGCAGCGATTTTNCGTCTGNGTGATATTTCTTTTAAAAANCCCAATCCNANAAATGCTACNCCCCANAACANCAGNAANAACCAGGCTCCTCNGGTTAATGACCAGACAANATGCNGNCATACCNNNNANAAAGGCNANANCNANNGCCNGCACGTAACCANNNNGGANNGCNACCGATCNAANGANAANATCAGACATAANANNCCNGTNGNNGNACTCATCACNCCATANGGNATNGNCANACCGTGATGCGCNCCNCGNNNNCCNCCATACAAATGATCTTTAACAACNACAANAAAGGCCATAACAGCCGCTAAGATCAGCAACCCATAAAGNCCCTNGCNGGTAACNTTGATATTNGCNAGAGTAACAACCANACCAANNGGNAGNAGATAGCCCCAGTATGACTTCAGCGACTGAAAAGAAGTAACATCCCCTGCCAACCAGAAACTGATCAAAGCACTGACAAACATCAGCGCACTGAACAGCACAAAGCGCCGTTCATCGGTGCTGATCTGCACCTTAGGATGAATAATAAACGCCAGAGGAAGAAGCCAGACCAAATGAGTAAGCTGCTTCTGTGAAGGAGAAGCATCCAGATGCGCCGACGCAAAGGCTAATCCAATTAAAAATACAAATATATAAATCACTGCCTTACTGAACATTTGATAAGGCGTTACTGTTTGACTAACCAATGTCATTAATATTCCAGGATATTACGAATCTTTTTCAGAACGGATGCAGCATGTGCAGAATCACATGTGCGCCAGTCACCTTCGGCATAATAGTCGCCGTAAAGATAATCAAGAAATCTCTGTCTTAGCAGGGACTCAGGGGGAACAAAATTCCTGCAGGCCGCAATAAGGGTATCCACACTCTCTGCATGCGATACCAGACCATCAATGTTGTAAAATGCATTACCCAGGGTAACAACAGGCTTTTCCAGGAGAATGGATTCGAATCCCACACTGGAGTTGATGGTCACAATAGCCTCAGCCTGCTCAATCAGAATCTGAGTATTTTCGTTATTATAGAATAAAATTCTGCCATTCCTGCTATGCAGATAGCGGTAATCATTCTTTGAGCTTGGATGCTCCTTAATCACAATCACCGGCAAATCAGCTCCGGTAACACGAACAACATCCTCCAACACAGAATACAGATGTTCCATATTCTTTATCCAGGGAGAGTACTCAACTATCTGAGTATCAGAATCCACCTGAAACGGAACAAACAGGTACCTGTCAGGCAAAGGCACATCGCCAGACTGGTGGATGGCCGGGGCTTTTTTGGGCTTCCTTTCTGTTAGCCTGTCAGGCAGTGGCTTTGTCATGACCTTAGAATAACTGAGATAAAAATCTCTGCTTCTTGGAATGCTGCTTGCGTAGTTTACCCCTTCAGCATCTACCGTAGTTGTATCAGGAAAGGCGCCATTTTCAAAAAATAAGGTATCAGTACCAGCTATAACGTACCGGGTAATCTTTTGCCGCCACTTCATACCATTCCACAAACCAATGAGTTGAAAGGCATTATGAGCGAAGAATTTTTCAGTGCGCAGAAAGAAAATATAGCATGACAAGAAATAGTAGAGACTGAGAATGCTTCTGAGCGTGCCTGAAACTTTGAAACCGNGTGATTCCTGTTCCACGGTTTTCAGCCGCTGATCCCGGACACTTGCAATAAGATCTCTTTCCGCTTTTGATAACCGCCGCGGCAGAACAGCAACAGGTAACTTATTATCGTGCAGCACACGAATATCAATATCCTCAGCAGCCTGCGCAATGGCTGAAAAATATCGTTCCTGGTGTCGGTTAACAGCGAGTAAAAGAACGGAAGCCATATCAGTCACCTTTAATATCTGGTAAATAGCGGCATAGACCTGCAATTTGCCAATACAGGAGAGCTGGTGACAACGGCCTTATTCAAAGGCGACAAACGTTTCAAGCAGGTCAAAAATTTATTGTCAGTCAGGATAGATAAAAATCTGAGCATAGCCTGATTCTTTATATTTTTTGTCATAGTCCGCCATCCATTGCTTTTATTCTGGCCAATGCCGGTATTACCTTTGTTTCAGCAACCCTTCTCCATCTTTTAGGTTTGATATTGATTAACACAGCCACCAGATAGAAAAAAATAAACAGCACATCAGAGTCTGTACCGCCTTCTTTATTCTTTTCATAATCCTGTATTGCCGCTGCAAAGCCATCGTCATATTTAGAATAGTAAAAAGCCAGATCCCACAGTGGCTGACCTGTCGTATAATACTGAAGATCAATCAGCTGATACTGACCTGAATCGTCCATCAAAATATTCTGACGCTTAAAATCACCGTGCACTAATGAAAGTGGTGAAGCAAGCTGTGACCAGCTGACGGCCACAGAGTAAAAGAACTCCGACACAGAATTAAACAGCTTATCGTCGGCAAAGCGCTGTTTACGCTCCCGCAAAAACTGTTTGAGCCAGACCGAGATATCCTCTTCCGGCTTCTTTATAACCAGCCCGCTGAGTACTTTCTTTATTGGTGTGTCTGCCTCTATTGCATCCTGCAGCTCTGTATCTGTTGCCAGATCGCTGCGATATTGTGAGGCACTGGTCAGGCGCTGATGCAGAGCGTGAACTTTTGCGGCTTCATAGTGAGAGGGCGTTGCCAGAAAACGGCTGCAGGTTGCTGTCACGGCCGCGTCTGTCAGAGAGAAATGACTGAACACGTCCGGCGTGAGGTTAAGTCTGTTTCTCGACTGCCAGTGCATGAATGCTATTTCACGCTCAGCCAATATCGTCGGCTGCAGTTTAATCAGCAATACAGGTGCAGAAGCCGAGTAGCCAACAAACATGCCGTTATTGTTTACGCCACCAAAGCGTACCCGCCGGATAGATGAAACCTTCTGACCAGACTCATCAACGAGATTATTCACCGCGGCCTGAAGACGACCCGCCCCTGTCGCAAGTTTACGCTCCAGGCGGGCAATACTCAGGTCACAAACAATCCTGTTGATGATCTCTTTAATCATGGAATTTCTGGGTATGCGAAAGCATTTTCCCTGTTACTTCCCGCGTCACTGACGATTGCCGCAATCATAGACTCAAGCTTTAGCTCTGCAGTTTTACTGAAGGCTCTGACTCTTTCCAGATCGTCGTCGCTGAACGCCCCATAGGCATTCAGATCCGCTGATTCCAGTTCCTGAAAGCCCATTGAACGCTTATCTGAGTTAATCGCGTCACTCAACAGATAGCGGATTTTTGGGGTATTGGATTCCAGTGCAATAAAGGGTATTTCGTTTTTAATGCACATGGTGACTGTGTGGTAACGACCGGTAATGACCAGATCAAACTGACGCAGATACAAAATGTAATCCGCGGGATCAATTGAAATATGACGATCCGTTTTCAGCCAGCGGATCACATTTTTCACCCAGGGCCGCGGGCTGCGCAGAAACTTTGCATTTGAGGGTCTGGCCACCACCATGGAGCGGAAAGGAAAACCGCGTTCAGCAGCAAAATCCTGCAACTTCTGTGAGTCGCCACGTATTGTACTGTCGATAACACAAGTGCCGGCAGTAGCACCCCCTGTGTATTTATGATTTTTGGCGAATGTCAGATCCGGAACATACTGCCCTTGCAGACCAGCTTCGTTGAGCTCATCCAGACTGCCCCGGTCGCGGACAAATATCGCGCGGAAAAACGCCATGCGACGGTATGCGTCGGCACTGTTTTTATGCAGGGTCGCGTTAATCAGATAGCAGGGCTTTTTCAGTTCTGTGGTCGAGAATTCGGCAAAATCAATCAATGCCTGAGCATATTTACGCTCATCGCTGTGATGTATTGTACCCTCACCATTGATAATGAAAGCGTCCACTTCCGGCATGCTCTTAATCTGGCTTCTGTGCTTACGCCAATCGGTACTCACCGGCCAGGTCCAGACGACCTCTACCTGCTCCTGATGCAGCAGATTCATCAGGTTTTCCATCACCAGGCGGCAGCCGTAATGATGGGTCGGACGGGTATCGTTAATAATCGCTATCTTCATATCGTTCCGCGCCGACCTGACAGTCAGCCTTGCATTATCCGGTCAAAAACAGTGAGTGCTTCCTGCTCAGTAAACCAGCCGTTGATTACATTTGGCCAGAGATGGGCATCTGAACGCTGAACAAAATCAGGGCCGTACTTCCGCTTGGCTGAGACAATAACCTCTTCGTTGCCTGCCGCCACCAGCGAATTAAAGCGATGCTTTCCGCCCTGATTGACCCATACCCAGTCGCGCCCACTGATCAGGAATTCACCATGAATATGTTTGTAAGACACGGGATTATAGCTGTTTGAGCGTATGCTCTGATATACCAATTGCTGTCGCTGAAACTCAGATTCGCCGACCTGATGCGATACCGGACCAAAATATTGCCAGCCATAATCGCCGGATCTCGACGCGCCCATCTTGATGGCTTCTTTTCCGAGGTATCCGTGTGGTGTTTCAACCGCCACCTGGTCCAGACGTTCCTCCGGTGAGATAGCCCACCAGGGCATGACCGTTGCCATCGCTGGCAGGCTGGCAATCGGACTCTGCATCACAGACAGCAACTGACCGACAGTTGCGGGCTTTACGCTGTCATAAAACTGAAACAGAGGGCTGTTTTCATACGAATCATGACCCTCTTGCAGAGTCATAACGAATGGATTCCGGCTGGCGGGAAGCATAGTGAGATTCATCCGGCACCTGCTGACAGGCACAGATACAATAATATCGCCGGGCTTATGGTAAGCGAGCTCCGCCGGTGAGTGCCTGTAGTGACTCACCTGCTCAAGGGCTTTTCGTCTTTTAAAACCAGCTATACCAAACACGCGACACTCCCGATCAGGGCGTTAAAATCGCGGCAATATACAGTCAATTATTCACCAGATGGGATAATTTCCTTACAGAGCACTGAGAACAGATTGTTCCAGTCTGTCGAGGTCAGGGATCATCGCCTGCCCTTCATCAATACTGACAGCCTGCATATCGAAGGCCCCCATATTCATTGCTTCCACTTCCTGAATGTCTTTTTCATTGATGTGAACCAGACGTGGAATACCCTGCACCAGGATCGCGAAAAACGGCATGGCAGCGTGATTACCAACGCCATTGACCACAGCAAAACGGGCGTTCGGGTTCGGTGCCGGGGCCGCCTGCTGGTTAAGCATCTCGTAGCACACAACCGGAACCGGAGTTCCACGCCAGTCCAGCCGTCCCAGCATCCAGTCCACAGAAGACGCCGTGGTCAGCAGGTGGGAGAACGGGATGATTTCTGCCACGGTTACGTTAGGCAGCAACAGGTTCTTATCTTTCAGCGGGATCAGCAGACAGTCAACCTGATTGGGTGTTTCTGTTTTTGTCAGTGATTGGCTCATGCTTTGGTATCCATTTGCTCAGGCGTTTCTACCCAGCTGTGTTTGAGGCAGTTTACCAGCTGCATCGCCAGCTGGCTCGGGTCGCCTGTGTAATTAATACGTCCGGTTTCGATGGCGCTTTCCGGCATGGAGGCATTGGCGCAGGTTTCCGGTGTCTGTGCCCAGACGCGGATGTCCGGCGCAGGCAAGGTCTGAATAGCGTCTGCTCCATCGTTCCCCATACCACTGAACAGAATGTATCCGGCTTCAGCACCATAGTGCGCCGCCACATTCAGTATGACCTGATCAATGGATGGCCCATAGGGGCCCGGCCATGGCCGGTTCTTCAGACGGAAACGGCTGCTGTCAGCAAATTCAAACTCATTACTGACCGGCGCCACCAGCACATCACCACAGGTAAGCGTATCGCCTTCCACGTAATTCTTTAAGTTGTAAGCGCTGTGGCGGCCAATGGTATTGCACAGAGTCTGTTCAAATCGCGGATCGATATGCTGCGCGTAAACAAACGCCACCGGCAAACCACCGGGCAGCGCATCGAGAAATTTCTTAACCGCTTCCGGCCCGCCCAGCGATGCGCCTAATACCCATACCTGCTTTGGCTTCATACCGCTGAAGTCTCTGCCGACAAACACGGTCGGCAGTGGGATAACCGCGCTGCCGCTGTCCTTCAGGGTTTCCAGTGCAGCGGCATCTGCAGCCACCACCGGAGTGATGTGCAGCAGCTCGCGCAGTTTACTGTACAGCCGCTTTTCCCATTTTGGGAAGGTCGGGCACTGTTTCTGCGGCGCCTGCTCAATGCCAATCAGTACCGGGATGTCGCCATCCAACAGATCATCCAGCCAGTCCAGACTGGCTTCGTCAGCATCTTCCCGAACATCAACCACCCAGGCATCAAGCTCAGCCTGGGTGCCCATATCGAGGAAGCGCTGAGGGTCGGTTGAAATGACCACATCAAAGCCGAAGTGCAACAACGCACTCTTTAATAAATGCTGCTGTAACAGATCATCGGCAAGGATCCCAACCCGGGGAAGTGCCATATCAGGACTCTATCCCCAGCAGCCGGTGCATAGTGTCCAGCAGTTTATCTTCCTGGAACGGCTTACCAAGATACTCGTTCACCCCGATCGACATCGCCCGCTCACGGTGCTTATCACCGGTACGCGAGGTAATCATAATGATCGGGATATCTTTTAAGCGCTCATCATGGCGTATCAGAGATGCCACCTCAAAGCCGTCCATGCGTGGCATCTCAATATCCAGCAGCATCAGATCCGGTTTGTGGTCCTGCAATGTTTCCATCGCATCCATACCATCTTTCGCTGTGAAAACTTCCATGCCGTTACGTTCCAGCAGACGCGTGGTTACTTTCCGTACCGTTACCGAGTCATCCACCACCAGAACCCTTGGCAGACGGTTTTCCAGTTCATGGCGACGTTCAGCTTCCTGACTGTCCAGCAGTTTCGCCTGCTGATACTCGAGGCTGGCCTGAGTACGGATCATGGCCGGCAGGTCGAGAATGATAACCACGTTACCATCCCCCAGAATGGTACCGCCGGACACACCCATCACAGATGAGAACTGCGGTCCCAGCGTTTTTACCACGATCTCCCGCGAGCCCAGCAGCGAATCCACCTGCAGTGCAAATGGTGTCGCACCGCGGATCAGCAGCATAGGCACCGGCATGGCCTGGCCTGTCAGTTTCGGCTGCGCATCGGTTTCCAGCATCACACCGAGATATTCCACGCGGTAATCGGTACCGGCATAACCAAACAGACGCTCGGTCTGTGGTTTGTTGTACAGATCCTGCAGCTGATTCACCGGCGCCCGCACAATACCCTGAATGTTGTTCAGAGGTACGGCGTAAAGGTCTTCACCCACCCGCACCATCAGTGCACGGTTCACCGATACGGTAAATGGCAGACGGATGATAAAGCGGCTGCCGACTCCGGCCTCAGACTGGATTTCAACCGAGCCGCCCATCTGTTTAATTTCGCTGGACACAACGTCCATGCCCACACCACGACCGGAAATCTGGGTCACAGACTCCGCTGTCGAGAAACCGGCCTGCAGAATAAACTGCATGATTTCCTGGTCGCTCAGGTTGGCACCTTCCGGCATCAGGCCGCGTTCTACGGCTTTTCTGCGCACGGCGTCCATATTCACACCGCGACCGTCATCACTGAGGGTCAGAACTACGTCACCACCGTCACGGCTGATCTCGAGATCGATCATACCGACGTCCGGTTTGCCGGAGGCAGCACGCTGTTCCTGATTCTCAATACCATGGTCCACGGCGTTACGTACCATGTGTTCCAGCGGCGAGATCATACGTTCCAGAATGGTCCGGTCCATCTCACCGTCGGCGTTATGCACGCGCAGTTCGACATGCTTACCCAGTTCCAGGCTGATCTGACGCACGATACGGCGCAGACGTGGAACCAGACGCTGGAACGGCACCATACGGGTCTTCATCAGACCTTCCTGCAGCTCGGTGTTTACCCGGCTCTGCTGCAGCAGCAGAGTTTCTGCATCCCGGGTTTTACCACCCAGAGTGTCTTTCAGGTCAGCAAGGTCGGAAGCCGATTCCACCAGCGCCCGCGAGAGCTGCTGAATAGTGGAGTAGCGGTCCATTTCCAGCGGGTCAAAATCTTCGTAATCCGGGCCCTGACGCTCCTGACGGAACAGCACCTGAGCCTCGGTTTCCATATCCAGACGACGCAGCTGATCGCGCAGACGCTCCAGCGTCATATCCATCTCGTCAATGGTATGTGAGAAGTCGGTAACCTGCTGCTCCAGACGACCACGGCCAATGGAGGTTTCACCGGCCAGGTTCACCAGATTGTCGAGCAGATCGGCAGAGACTTTAACCAGCTCCTGTGGCGCTTTACGCACAGTCTGCTGTGCTTTCGGCGGTTCTGGTTTTACTACCGCAGCCGGTGCTGGCGCTACTTCCTGCACGGCGCTGTCACGACGCAGAGGCACGACATTAGAGACAACGGCTGGCGCCATCTCTGTGGACTCTGCTGTTGTGTGATCCTGAGCGTCGTCATTGCCGGCATCCGCCGGAATGTATTCCTGTTCCTGCGCTGGTTCCTGAGTATCGACAAGCGAGGATGGCGCAAAGGCATCATCATCTGTGGTCAGGGATTTTTCACCCAGCATGACAGGTGAATCGGATTCCAGTGCTGCAGCGACGCGTTCAACGCGGTTGATCAGTTCATCCTGACGACGGTTGGCGTCGTCATAGAAGCTGGCATCGCGGGCAACGTAACCCTGCTGTGCCTGCAGAATACGGGCTTCGAAATCGTGGGCGATATCACCGATGTCGGTCAGACCAGCCAGGCGCGCGCCCCCTTTCAGGGTATGCAGGATACGCTGGGCTTCATCAGCATAGGAAAGCTGATCCGGAGCCTGTTGCCAGTCGTGCAGAGCACGATCCAGTGCTTCCTGCAGCTCCGAAGCTTCCTCAATAAAGATATCGAGAATTTCACGGTCCGACTCATCCAGTGCTTCGCTGCGGATAATATCGGCAGGCGCTGCAGTCTGGCTGATTTCTGCATCCGCAGAATAGCTGTCTTCAGCGCTTTCTTCGTATTCCGGCACGCCGGCAAAAGCGCCACCTTTAATGTACTTGTGCAGTGCATCCACCAGCGCAGTGGCTGGCGCGGGTGACAGGCCCTGACGCACGTTGTCGATCTGTACGCTGAGCTGATCCTGAGCCTGATCAATCAGATTGAAGACACCCGGCTCAACACTCAGACGGCCGTCATTGATGTTTTCGTAGAGGGTTTCCAGCTCGTGGCAGAGATCAGCAATCGCCGGCAATTCCGCCATGCGGGCACCACCCTTGAGGGTGTGCAGCTCACGCTGCAGCTGTGCTACATGAACCAGATTGTCCGGATCTTCACGCCATTGCTGTACAGCCGCTTCCACTGACTCGCTGATTTCCTGAGCTTCTTCGAGGAAGATTTCGAGAATTTCCTCGTCACCTTCATCCAGCTCCGGCAGTGGTGGCAACTCATCGGCAGCAGAGGCAAAAGGATCGGCCGCAGGGACATCGTCAATCAGCAGATCGGTTTCGATATCGGACTGCAGGTCATCAGCAGCCGGTGCCTGCCATTGTGCTTCACTCTCAACCTGAGGCTCTGCTTCAGCGGCAAACTGTTCAGCGTCACTCTCAATCTGTGGTGCACTGAAATCATCTGACAGCAGGTTTGTGTCAGGTTCAGCCAGGCTGAAACCAGAGTCAGCATCCAGAGCTGCATCATCCGCGTTATCTGGCGCAGCAAACTGCCAGTGACTGATGGTATTGATCAGCTCGTCGGCCGCCGTAGTTTCCTGACCGGCTGCAAGACAGTCCATCATCGACAGAATCGTTTCATGGGCATCTGATGCGGTCTGCAGCAGTTCGCTTTCTGCGGCGGCCTGCTCCTGAGCAACGCGACGATAGAGATCATCCAGCGCTTCCGCCAGAGACTGAATATGCGGGACTTCCGCCTGACGCGCACCGGCAGCAACATCCTGCAGGTCTTTACTCAGCTCAGTCAGTACAGAGCAGTCGTTATCGCGCTGCCATTTCTGCAGCAGACGATCTGCATCCAGCAGTGAATCCATCCCTTCTGCCAGGAACTGAGCAATCGCCTGTGGGTTTGGCCCCTGACGACTGTCTTCCTGTCCCTGCAGAGGTTTCAGAATCTGATGCTCGAGCTCATTGATACGGGCGATAAATTCTTCAGCGCCATTCAGTGCCGGTGCCTTAAGCAATTCACGGTCATCCAGTGCCGAAGCGATGATGGCAGAGCCATCCTGCAGCAGGCTGACAATGTCGCGACTGTTAGCCACCTGATAAGCACGCAGCTCTTTAATCAGACGCTCCAGCGGCGAAGCCACTTCTGCAATCGCGGTGACACCCGCCATGTGGGCACTGCCTTTGAGTGTATGCAGGGCACGCTGGACCTGATCACTTAGGGCATTGAGGAAGTCTTCTGCGTGGGAAGCCTGGACAAACTCATCGACGGTGGCCAGATGCGTGCGTGCTTCATTTTCAAACACTTCAAGCAGGGCATCCGCTTCGGCTTCGTCGTCATCTTCGACGCCATAGCCAGACAGAGCACTGTCCGCAGTCTCTTCTGCCGGGTAAGGCAAATCTGTGGCGCTCAGCGTGATGTCATCATCTTCGGCCAGTGTCAGTTCAGAATCACTGTCCTGTTCAGCAGCGTCACTGTCTGACAGTTCAACATCAACTCCTGCAACGTCAATTCCGTCGCCTTCGTCTTCAGCACCGATACCTTCAATACCAGTCTCTGCAGCGCCGGTTTCTTCAGGGACAGGCGCTGCGTCACCCAATTCGGCTGCAGAATCAGCGGAAGCTACAAAAGGTGATACTGATTGGCCATCGGCGAGCGCAAAGGCGTAATCCATCAGCGGCTGGGTATCGATGGATGCAGGACGCTGATTACGGAAGTCGTCAATCAGAGCCGGTAACTGGCTGATCACATGGTCGACCAGATCCACCAGGTTCTGCGAGATAACAATGGTGTTATCCAGAACCCGGTTAAACATATTTTCCACAGACCAGGCGAGCTCGCCGATAACGCCTGCTTTCACCATGCGGCCACTGCCTTTCAGCGTGTGGAAGGCACGGCGTACGGTAGTCAGGGCTTCGTTATCATTCTGATCCGCTTTGAACTGAGGCCAGAATTCGTTCAGCGTATCGCCGACTTCTTCGGCTTCTTCAAGGAAGATTTCGATGATTTCATCATCAATCAGATCATCGTCATCATCTTCGGCAACGACTTGCGCAGCAGCGGGCGCTGCGACTTCACTGACCTCAGGTTCTGCAACCTGTTCCTCAACAGCAATACTGGCGTATTCCTGCTCAAGAGCCTGTTCGTCAACTTCTGGCAGCTGCTCTTCTTCAGCATCGGCCAGAGAATCGTCTGCTGGAAGATCGAAGCTGATGGATTCTTCAGGTGTTTCTTCTGCCGCATAAATAACTTCTTCACTGGCCATTGGCTCAGCAAAATCAGCGCTGTGATCTTCCACCGCCGGTAACTGTTCATCACCTTCCAGCGGGAAATCTTCATGCTCAGGTGCGGCCGCGGAAGCCGGCAGCTGATCAAGCGCTTTTTCCGCTTTGGCCAGCAGATCTTCACCGGCGCTGCGTGGGTTTTCTGAGTAACGTTCAACGAAGTACTCAATACCGGACAGCACATCCGCGAGAATATCCAGAATCGCCCATTCCGGCTTCATCTGTTTATCGATCAGATCTTTTTGTACGAACGAAGCGGCGCGCGACAGAATGCCCGCCACACGAGGCAGCGGAATCATGCTCAGGGAACCTTCAATGGTGTGCAGCAGGCGCGGCACATCTTCCAGTTCCGGCAGTGACCATTGTTTAGCAATGTACTCGACGATGGCGTCTTTGACCTGCTCCAGCACGTTACGCGCTTCACGCAGCACAGCTTTCTGTGCGTCGCTCATAGCGCTGCTGCCTCCGCTGGCATTCAGATCACCTTCGCGCTGCATACCACTGATGGTGGCTTCGACGTACAGCAGTGCACCGGCAATATCGAGCAGACCGGCATCCGAGATGTCGCCGCTATCCAGCATACGGGCAACAGCACCCTGCTGTTCCTGCATCACTTTGCGCGGCATGCCAATGCCCAGCATGCCCATGGTATCGGCTATCTGCTTCAGCGATGGCGTCAGCTCACGCAGTGCGTTCTGACGGTCATCATCACTGCGCACCAGCAGATCCAGACGATCTTTAACGGCAGCAATTTCTTCAGTCAGGGCACCCAGCACATTGCCTACGGTGTCTTTGTCCGGGCCGGCCAGTGCATCCTGTTCTTTACGGATTTCTTCTTCGGTCGGCAGCGCCTGGCGCAGACCAAAGGTTTCCTGTACCTCACGGATGGCTTCGCTGCTGACATCAGTGCGCGCCACGTAAAACAGGATATTTTTCAGCAGTTCTTCCGCCGGCGGCTGGTTCAGCGCGCGGGCAGGATTATCAATAATGGTTTTCAGCTGATGATCGAGCTGACGCAGCAGGCTCTTGGCGCTGTTCGGCATACTCTGCTGCTTCATCAGCCATTCGCTGAAAGCCAGTGCCGGTAACCAGACCAGTCCCTGCGGGGTTTTGCCAAGCGCCTTATGCAGACGGGCAAACACTTTATTCAGGTATTGTTTGGCAACATCCGGCTGTTTGTTCTGCAGCAGCTGGAGAGTCGCAGTCTGCAGCATCTGCCGGACTTTACGGATCCAATGAGAGAAATCGTCACTTTCGAACGGACGCAGCTGATCAATGGAGAGCAGAGGAGTCTGCGGAATTTTAGGGGCAAACAGCGCTGTCTCGGACAGGAAAGCCTCGCCGCGCGCTGAACGCAGTTCGTTCAGAATCGGCAGCAGCACCACAGGCAGATCTCGGCGGCCTACCTTTACGTGCTCAAGGTAATGCGGCAGCTGAATAATCGCCTGCATAAGGATCTCCAGACCCTCACGCTCATTGCTCAGCCCGCCTTCAGAAATAGCAGCCGCAACGGCCTCCATTTCTTCGGCCAGCAGGGCAGCGCCATAGAATTCCACCATCTGTAACGTGCCATGGATCTGATGCAGATAGCTCAGGCAGAATTTCAGGCGGCTGTTGTCCTGGGGATTCTCTACATACGCTTCCAGCGCCTGCTGGGCCTGTTGCAGAGTTTCTTCGATTTCCCCTTTTACCCATTCCAGGGCGATGTAGTCCTGACTCATCGCCTTGCGGTCTCCCCTGTCGAATTATTTTGCTTACGCACGAATGCGGATACCTGACTGCTATGCACTGGTTCTAACAACGGGTGTTGAAAATCCACCATTTCCCCCAGGCCGATTACCAGAATACCGCCGGGCGCGAGGCGCTCGGCAAGAACGTTCAGGATTTCCCGGCGACGCCAGCGGCGGAAATAAATCAGCACGTTCTGGCAAAAAATTACATGTTGTGACTGCAACGGGCAGCTGGCCAGGTCGAGAATATTGACCTGAGTAAAACAGCTGCGCTGCCGCAGAGTGTCTGCGACCTCGAACGAACCATCAGCCCCCGCCTGGCGAAAGCCAAGTTTGGCGTAATCGCCCGGCACCAAAGAGACGGAACGTGTCTGATATTTCCCGGCTCTGGCCTTACGCAGAACAATGGTAGAGATATCTGTCCCTGTCACTGCATAGCGTTTGCCTGCCGGTTTCAGCCAGCGTTCACCAACCATGGCAAGGCTGTACACTTCTTCCCCGGAAGAACAGCCCACACTCCAGAATTCAATCGTGCCGGTATCGTCTTCTCTGGCCTTTTTCTGCACATATTGCTCAACAAAAGCAAAGGCATCCGGGTCACGGAAAAAACGCGTTTCCTGCACTGTCAGGCGATCAACCAGAGTACTCCACTCGATCGCACCCGCCGGGCCATTCTGCACCCGCTCGTAGTATTCCTGATAACTGGAGCAGCCAACTTCCTGCATACGCAGGCCAAGGCTGGTCTGCAGGAAGGAGCGGCGCTGGGGTGTGATACACATCCCGGTACGCTCCTCCAGCAGGTTCTGCCAGCGGGCAAACTGAGTGTCGTCCAGTTCCGGCAGACTACTCCTACCTGCGAGCAATTGATGATTCATTCAATATCATCCAACGAACAGGGGCTTACAGCACCTGCTGCTGATCCAGGTCCAGTTCGGCTTCAGGCAGCTTAAAGCCGGCAACCGACTCACGCAGCTTGTTGGCCATTTCCGCCAGGTTACCAATCGATTTCGCGGTTGCAGTAGTACCCGCAGAAGTCTGCGAAGTAATTTCCTGAATAACGTTCATCGTGTTGGAAATATGGCCCGCAGAAGATGCCTGCTGACGTGCCGCGTTGGAAATGTTCTGAATCAGTTCCGCAAGGTTTTTCGATACGTTCTCAATCTCTTCCAGGGCAACACCCGCATCCTGTGCGAGGCGGGCACCACGTACCACCTCGGAGGTGGTGGTTTCCATCGAGATTACCGCTTCGTTGGTATCGTTCTGAATCGTTTTAACCAGTGCTTCAATCTGCTTGGTCGCAGCGGCTGAACGTTCTGCCAGACGCTGTACCTCGTCCGCAACCACCGCGAAGCCCCGGCCGGCATCACCGGCCATGGATGCCTGAATCGCAGCGTTCAGAGACAGAATGTTGGTCTGGTCAGCAATGTCGGTAATCAGGGAGATGATGTCACCAATCTCCTGTGAGGATTCACCCAGTCGTTTAATACGCTTGGAGGTTTCCTGAATCTGTTCACGGATGTTATCCATGCCGTTAATGGTCGCCTGTACCACTTCAGCACCTTTGTTCGCGATCGCAACCGACCGCTCCGCAACCGCGGATGATTCCGAGGCGTTGGCAGATACCTGGTCAATAGAGACCGCCATTTCGTTAATCGCAGCAGAAGCACCGGCAATTTCCTGCGCCTGGTGTTCAGAAGCTTCGGCCAGGTGCATCGCAGTCGCCTGAGTTTCCTGGGCCGCGGAAGATACCTGTACCGCTGTCTCGTTAATCGCGAATACCAGAGAGCGCATCTGGTCGATCGCGTAGTTAATGGAGTCAGCAATCGCACCGGTAAAGTCTTCGGTTACCGTCGCAGAGGCTGTCAGGTCACCGTCCGCAAGGTCAGCAATTTCGTCCAGCAGACGCAGAATCGCCATCTGGTTCTGTTCGTTTTTGTCAGCGGTTTCTTCAAGGTCACGACGGGTCGTGCGGTTAGAAACAACAACCAGCAGTACGATCACTACCAGAGCAGCCACACCGGCGAGGTAACCCACCAGCTGAAGGAAGAAACGCGTTGCCGCGTCATCCTGAATTGTCTGAGTCAGGGAAGAGGTCTGGTTCAGCAGAGTTTCAGAATCAGAGAAGATAGAGTCAGATGCTTCACGCACCTGGAACAGTTCAGGAGAGGTTTCCAGAATCTCATCCACAGAACCGGATACGAATTCAAACAGCTCAGCAACTTCCGCCAGCGCGTATACCGCTTCTTCGTCCGTTACCTGAGAAATACCCATGGCCACGTTGCCCTGGATCATACCGTTCAGTACCCGACCGAACAGCGAGGCGTCCCGGCCGAAGGCGTCCGCCGCCATTACCGCGTCTTCACCACCAGCCAGTACCTTGTTAACGGAACGTACGATACGTTCTGCCAGCCAGGACTGACGCTGGGCAACCGCTACCTGGTCCGCCGGAGCATCGTTATCGAGCAGAATTTCTACAATCTCATCGTATTCCACCTGCAGCTGTGGAATCGTTTCCGCCAGAGTCGCGGCTACTTCGTGCAGAGAGAGAATTACGTCTTCAGCGCGTACAATCTGGTCAGCGTTGGTACGTACTGTATTCCACAGTGTGCCCACGTCGGTCATCGCCGCCATTTCCGCCGGTGGCAGACCGGTCGCGCTGTCACCCTTAATCAGGTAGTTCCAGTGTTCGGCAAACGAGTTACGAGCCTGCTTCAGCTCGGAGAACGCCGCCTGCTTACCGCCCGCCGCTTCGGTGGCGTTCTTCGCCAGCTCCTGCGACAGAACCCGCAGCTCACCGGCGTGTTCCAGATACTGGTCGTCACGATCCGCCAGAATGTTTACGTATACCGTGATACCACCGAACACCGCCAGAAACACCACCAGCAGGCCCACAAGGACACTATTGGTGCGATTCTGGAAGGTAGTCGACAATATGCTTCCTGAATTTCCGCTCATGCCGTTCTCTCCACACTCTCTGCATGCATTGTAATAATTCACACCCTGACGGGCATTCGGGTGAAACACCCGCCCAGGCCGGATTGCATTAACCTGACCTGTATCTGTCATCAGCAAGGCCAGCGTATTCTGCCGGACTTACTGCGGTTACTCGCTGCCCAAAACCGCGCTGCGGCCAGGCAACAAAAAATCGTTTTCAGCGTTGCGCAGCAAACTGCTGCAGCTCAGCGTTTTTCTGTTTCAACGTCTGTGCCTGCGTTGCCAGACTGCGTATCCGTTCCAGAACGTCCTCGCGAGGCAGGCCCGAGAAATTCTCCCGGACGATGTCATGTGCTGTCTTGCCGTAATCCACAATCAAACCGGCTTCGGCCCTGACATCCGGATTCTCCGCCTTACGGATGTTCATAGCTAAATTGCCGCGCTGAATCCCAGCGGCGTGCCGGGAAATAAACATCCAGCCAGTAGCCACACTTTCAGCTTTGTGCATCCCACCACTAAGCACTGTTGCGCGCATCGCAGCGTCGTCATCTTCCATCCATGCCAGCCGCTCCAGCAGCAAACTGACACTCTCCATATCCCCGCTACCAGTCTGATCACGCCCGGCATGGTAAGCCATGCGCTCAGCTACGGCGTTCGTTTCAGCCAGCAATTCGCTGAGCTTATCCAGCGCCAGGCATGACTTACCCATTA